>DUNZ01000012.1 GCA_012839085.1 Clostridiales bacterium | reverse complement strand
TTTAAAAATCTATCTTATGAAACCTATTTTAAAATTCTATCTTTTGAAACCTATTTTTAAAATCTATCTTTGAAACCTATTTTAAAATTCTATGTTAAAACTATAAAAGGAGGGTTACCATGGGTGTATCACATAAAGGTGCCATTTCTCTGGGACTCTTATATATTCCAGTAGGTTTATATACCACAAACCGGGACAATGATATTCATTTTAATCAATTATGTAAGGATACCAAAGAACGGGTCAAATACAAAAAATATTGTCCTAGCTGCAATAAAGAAGTAAAGGGCGATGATATCATAAAAGGTTATGAGTATGAAGATGGAAAATATGTAACCATGACCCAAGATGAGCTGGAAAAAATTAAAACAAAAAAGGACAAGACGATCCATATCATTCAATTTGTTCATCTCCAGGAGATCGATCCCATATTCTATGAGAAAAATTATTATGCCATACCAGAAGCTGGTGCTGAAAAAGCCTTTGAACTTTTGAGAACTGCCATGTTAGACGAAGGTAAGGTTGCCTTAGCGAAAACGGTGATTGGTACCAAAGAAAATCTGCTTGTATTGTATCCCACACCAGAAGGAATGATTGCAAAAACCCTCTTCTATCAAGATGAAATCCTAGCGATACCAAAACAAATTCCCAAGGTGGAATTAAACGAACAGGAAGTCACCATGGCAAAAACCCTAATCAATACCATGACTGCTTCCTTTGATCCTAGTAAGTATAAAGACGAATACCAGGAACGCCTACGGGCTGCTATTATGAAAAAAATCCATGGTGAGGATATCGTTGCAGTGGATACTTCCACTCCAAGTAATGTCATTGATTTGATGGAAGCATTGCAACGTACCTTAGCAATGAACCAGGATAAAAATCTGATTGGTAGTGCATAATGGATCTATTTGAATTAAAGAATATCAAACCTATGTTAATTTCTGAAATGACAGAACCCTTTAATCATCCAGACTGGATTTATGAATTAAAATTGGATGGTATTCGTTGTATTGCTTATCTGGATTCTGAAACAGAACTCCGTAATAAGAGAAATCTTAGGTTACTTCCTAAGGTGCCGGAGTTAAAAGAAATCCATGGACAAGTTAAGGAACGTTGTATCTTAGATGGTGAATTAGTGATCTTAAAAAATGGAGTACCGGACTTTTTTGAAATTCAAAAACGGGCTTTAACTTCTAATAAATTTAAGATTCAGCTATCCTCAGAACAATATCCAGCTTCTTTTGTAGCCTATGACATCCTTTATCGAAAGGATAAGGAACTGACGGATCTACCTTTACTGGAACGGAAAGCAATTCTCCAGGAAACCGTTATGGAAGATGCCAGGTTAGCCGTTAGTCGCTATATTCCGGAAAAAGGAATTGAGCTATTTTCCATTGCTAAGGCTCAAAAATTAGAGGGTGTTATAGCAAAAAAGAAGGATAGTAAGTATTATTTTGATAAACGTACTAAGGATTGGATTAAATTTAAATTCCTTGCTGATGAAGATTTTGTTGTTTGTGGATACATCCCTAAGGCTAAAGGCATTACAAGCATTGTATTGGGAAAATATCGTGGAAATGAACTTCTATACCAAGGCCATGTAACTCTTGGAGTTAAGCAGGGAGAACTGAGTAAATTAGAAATTATGGATCACTCTCCATTCTTTGTTACACCTCCCGGAAATGAAAATGCTGTCTGGTTAAAGCCTGAGAAGGTTTGTGTTGTACAATATATGCCCAATGAAAAAGGAATGCTAAGACAACCAGTATGGAAAGGTTTTCGCGATGATGTATCTCCTATGGAATGCCAGATAAAAGAATAGCTGTAAAATTTTAAAAAGGTGTTTAAAGATTATATCTTTAAACACCTTTCAATCCCCCAATATTTAGAAAAAAGCTTATTAAGACTTACCTAATCGGTCAAAAACAAGATACTTTAAATTGTCCAAAAAACTTACTATGACATTATCTATAATAAGATACTCCCGATTCAAAGATCAGCTGATTCTTATTGCCCACAATATTGATTGCTACAGAATCGCCTTTTCGTTCGGAGTGAGCCATCTTACCCAATACTCTTCCATCTGGACTGGTGATTCCTTCAATGGCATAGTAGGAACCATTGGGATTAAACTCACTATTCAAGGTAGGGTTACCCTCTAGGTCTACATATTGGGTTGCCACCTGACCATTCTCGATTAATTTTTTAATCCATGCATCATTGGCTACAAAACGTCCTTCCCCATGGGAGGTAGGAATTGAGTAAATCGCATCTAATTCTGCCTTCATAAGCCAAGGAGATTTATTGGAAACCACCTTGGTATAAACATATTTAGAAACATGCTTACCAATGCGATTCATGGTCAAGGTTGGTGAATCCTCCTTTTGAGGAGTAATCTCACCGTAAGGAAGCAATCCTAATTTTATCAATGCTTGAAATCCATTACAAATTCCAAGAATCAAACCATCTCGTTCCTTAATCAATTTATTTACCGTTTCCTTAATTTTTTCATTACGAAATACCGTAGCAAAGAATTTTGCAGAACCATCCGGCTCATCTCCAGCGGAAAAACCACCAGGGAACATGAGAATCTGGGCTTCCTTAACCGCCTTTTCAAAGGCTCTGACAGACTCTGATATATCATCTCCTGACATATTTTTGAAAACAACGGTATTTACAATTGCTCCAGCATCTTCAAATACCTTTTGGGAATCATATTCACAATTGGTACCAGGTAAAACAGGTATGAATACCCTAGGCTTTGCAAACTTTTCTTTGGCAATATATATTTTCTTCCCGTCGTATAACTTCGTTTCAATTGTTTGATCCTCGAAATCGGTTTTGCTAGGATATACTTTTTCTAAGGTTTTCATCCATGTCTCTAAGGCTTCATTGATAGCAATTCTGGTCTTACCATAGAGGAAGGCTTCTTCTTCAATGACATGACCTATGATACTATACGCATCTGCAGCAAAATCTTCGGATAGAAGTTTTAGAGTATCCTCAGAAACTTCTACTAGGATATCTCCGTAAGCTGGCAGGAACAGATCCCCTATCGATAAGGAGTCTTCCAACTTAACCCCTAAGTGATTACCAAAGGACATCTTACTTACAGCTTCACTGATTCCTCCAATCCCTAGAGCAAATGCTGAGGAAATCTTACCTGCTTGAATCCATTTATGGATCTTTACATAAAGGTCTGTAACCTGATTATAGTTCGGTAAATCATATTCGTCTTTTTGTATTCTAAATCGAACTAGAACATTACCTACATTTTTTAATTCTGTTGTAACCACATGGCTGGCTTTCGCTATGTCCACTGCAAAGGATACTAAAGTAGGAGGTACATCAATCTCATTAAAGGTACCTGACATGCTATCCTTACCCCCTATGGAAGGTAAGCCTAATTTAATCTGAGCATCAAAGGCTCCTAAAAGTGCTACCAAGGGTTCGCCCCATCGTTTCGGATCATCTCCTAGACGGCGGAAAAATTCTTGAAAAGTAAATCGTATCTTTTTATGATCTCCACCTGCTGCCACAATTTTTGCTACAGAAGATAGAACCGCATAAACCGATCCGTGGAAGGGTGACCAGCTGGATAAGAAGGGATCAAAGCCATAGCTCATCATAGTTACTGTATCGCTTTCACCATGGATAACCGGTAATTTAGAAATCATAGTCTGGATTGGAGATAACTGATATTTTCCTCCATAAGGCATAGTAACCGTAGCTGCCCCTATGCTGCTATCAAACATCTCCACAAGACCCTTCTTGGAACATACATTTAAAGAAGCTAGGTTATCAAGCCATAAATCTTTAATATCCTTACTGCTTGCTGTAGAATCATTTTCTAAAACAAGATTGCCAAGATACTTTCCGCTCCCCTGACCCAAGGATTTACTTCCATATTTCAAATAATTATCTTCAACATTAGGAACCTTTATATAGGCATTTGCTTCCTGATGGGCTCCATTGGTATTTAAAAATGCTCTGGATATATCTACAATTGGCTTTCCACGCCAAGTCATTACAAGTCTAGGCTCTTCGGTTACCTGGGCTACTACCACCGCTTCGAGATTCTCTTCTTTAGCATAGGCTAACATCTGATCAACATGGGAAGGATCAACAACAATTGCCATTCTCTCCTGGGATTCCGATATGGCCAGTTCCGTTCCATCCAAACCGGCATATTTTTTCGGTACCTTATCTAAGTCAATTAATAATCCATCCGCTAGTTCACCAATGGCAACGGATACACCACCGGCTCCAAAATCATTGCATTTTTTTATTAATCGGCTCACTTCAGCCCTACGAAATAGTCTCTGAAGTTTTCTTTCCGTAGGCGGATTCCCCTTCTGTACTTCAGCTCCACAAGTTTCTATGGACTCCGTGGTATGAATCTTAGAAGATCCTGTTGCTCCACCACATCCATCCCGACCGGTTCTTCCACCCATTAAAATAATAAAATCTCCGGGATCAGAATTTTTACGAATTACATTCTTCCTTGGTGCGGCTCCCATAACAGCACCAATTTCTAGACGTTTCGCCACATAGTTTGGATGATAAATTTCGTCTACTAGGCCAGTAGCCAAGCCTATTTGGTTTCCATAAGAACTGTAACCAGCTGCAGCACCGGTACAGATTTTTCTCTGTGGCAGTTTCCCCTTTAAAGTCTCTTTTAAAGAAACTGTAGGATCCGCTGCACCGGTAACCCTCATTGCCTGATACACATACCCTCTACCAGATAAGGGATCGCGGATGGCTCCACCTAAACAAGTAGCAGCCCCACCAAAAGGTTCAATTTCTGTTGGATGGTTATGGGTCTCATTCTTAAAGAATACCAGCCACTCTTCCTCTTCCCCATCAATTTCTACGGGAACAATGATTGAGCAGGCATTAATTTCATCGGACTCTTCCATATCCTCTAATTTACCCTCAGCTTTTAATTTCTTCATAGCTAGAAGGGCAATATCCATCAAGGATACATATTTATCCTTTCTGTCTTTATAAAGTTTCTTCCTCTCAGATAAATAGCTATCATATGCAGCCTTGATTGGCTTTGTATAGTAACCTTCTTCAAACTGAATATCCTTTAATTCAGTTAAAAAGGTAGTATGACGGCAATGATCCGACCAATAGGTATCCAAAACTCTGATTTCCGTCATGGATGGATCTCTTTTTTCCTCATGTTTAAAATAATTTTGAATGTGTTCAAAATCCTGAATTGTCATGGCAAGATTCAAAGAATGATAAAGCTCCAACAATCCTTCTTCATCCATATCACAAAATCCCTGGAGAATCTCTACATCCCCTGGCTCATCAAAATGGGCTATTAAGGTAGTTGGCTTAACCTCATCGGTTTCTCTTGAATCCACCGGATTAATACAATATGACTTTATACGGTCATATTCTTCATCGGAAATATCTCCCGTAAGGATATAAGTAGTAGCAGAGCGAATAAGGGGTTCTTCCTTTTCATTAAGAAGTTTCACACATTGCTCTGCAGAATCTGCTCTTTGATCGAACTGTCCTGGTAAATACTCCACAGAAAACACTCGATCCTTAGCACCAATTTCAAATTTTTCTTCATAAAGGATATCCACTGGAGGTTCTGAAAAAACCGTGTTTAATGCCTTTTTGTAAATATCCTCGCTCACATTTTCTATATCATAACGAATCAAAATCCGTAGGGATTCCAGATTCTTAATTCCCAAATAACTAATCAGTTCACTTTTTAACTCCTTAGCTCTTATGTCGTAAGGTGCTTTCTTTTCCACATAAATTCTTTTAACATTACTCATACACATACTCCTATCTAAGAAGACCTACTTCTACACATACGGTTTTGAAACAATTTACTTGCATTATAGCATAATTGGATTTATAATAATAATTAATATATGTTAAGGTTTTTATAAGACTTGCTAATAAACCACGGTCGATAAATTACTATTGGAGGTTACTTATGGATATCAATTATGAATTATATAAAGTTTTCTATCATGTGGCAAAAAGTCTAAGTTTTTCTGAAGCAGCAGAAGCCTTGTTCATCTCTCAATCAGCAGTTAGTCAATCGATTAAAACTCTGGAAAAAAGGCTTAATCAGACCCTCTTTATCCGGAGTACAAAGCGGGTTGCCCTGACCAAGGAGGGAGAACTTCTTTTAAAACATATTGAACCTGCCATAAATCTGATTAGTCGTGGAGAGAACCAGCTCTGCGCAGATCCCCAAAGCGGTGTTCAATTAAGAATTGGTGCCAGTGATACCATTTGTCGTTATTATCTTGTACCTTATTTAAATAATTTTCATAATAAGTATCCCCAAATTCATATAAAAGTTACCAACGGAACATCAATTCAATGTGCAAAACTTTTGGAACGGAATGAAGTCGATGTAATTGTTACTAATTCCCCCAATCATGCCTTAAATAATTTCATGAATATCATTCCCGTGAAAGAATTCCATGATATATTTATTGCCAATGAAAAGTATTATCCGATTACCAATCGTCCAATTACTCTTTACGAATTACAGCAGTACCCTATTTTAATGTTAGAGAAGAAATCAACTACTAGCCAATTTCTCCATAACCTCTTCCTAGAAAATTCCCTGGATCTGGTACCGGCCATTGAGCTGAGTAGTAATGACTTGTTGATTGATTTAGCTAAAATCGGTTTAGGAATTGCATTTATTCCTGATTTCTGCGTAAAAGAGATGGATCAACTTTCCACCATAGACTTAGCAGTTGATATACCACCCCGGAAACTGGTAGCTGCATATAATCACGATATTCCACTCTCGGATGCTGCAAAATATTTCATTGATAGTATGACTGCTAGTAATTGACAAACCTGTTACTTATATTATTGTAGTAGAGAACAGATTTTATTGAACCTTCCTAAGTAAGATAAAGATGTTAAAACTTCAGATAATGCTTGGATTCGTACTTTATTTAAGCGAAAGCCTGTTGCGAAGATACGAATCCTGCATCACAATTAATATAGGTAATGACTATGCAAATTAACAAATCCTTTGTTTTCAAAGGGTAATCTGTTGAATAAAAATTTGATGCCGACATTTCCCTAATGTTTTAGGTATGTCGGCATCTCTTATTTAATAGACCATATTCTTTTTGAACATTTTACAATGTTTTACTCTTGTAAGCTCCTT
>DUNZ01000105.1 GCA_012839085.1 Clostridiales bacterium | reverse complement strand
CACTATCCTATGGAGTTACTGATGTAGATAGTTTAATAAATCTACACAGCCGGCTGCATGAAAAAGCACTGCAGCTTGAACCAGTGCGTCTGCCTGGTTTTCGATTATAATATGGCCTAAATTTCAATTGACAAATACATACGCAGCTTTGGAGACTTTATAAATTCAATTTCTCCGATAAAAAATTATGTTGTTATGGTGTCAGCGGTTATCCTTTCACGACCTTTATCGTCATACATCGCAAGAAATGTGTGCAAATCTTTAAGTGGCGGAACATTAGTCGGATCTGGAGTTATATCATCTCCTAAAAATTCTACATATGAGATTGATGGCTCAGCAATGTAGTTGGAGGACTTGTCTATTAAACGTATTAAATCCGAAGTTTTAATCCTCCTATGATTTCCAGCACTCCGATATGTTTTAAGCTTACCTGAATTTGTCCACCTCCTTATACTTGCTACGCTTACACCTGCAAGTTTACTTGCTTGGGCTACTGTTAGAAGCTTATCTTCCATAATGCCAATGCCTCCTCTAAAATTACTCAAACTTATTTAAGCCTATCGCTTAAACCTTTACCTAACTTTGTTTACTATTGTGTACCTTTAACTGGCCTAAGACAGGTTTTTGATTTGGAATCAAATAAAAAAATGGCATACCAATTACTTATTTGATATGCCATGTCTATCAATTACGATATATTTACTGATAATAATACTATCATCTTGTTGACTGTGTTACATTATCAATGTCTGTAAAGCGTAAAGCTTCTTTGGAAAATACTTCTTTTTTATTTGCAATAATATATCCTGCACCGCCAACATCCTTAAATCTCTTTTCTCCAAATTGTACTTTAAGACCTTCTGTACCTCTTAGTTCTTTTACTTTGGTTGTTCCTTTGTTCTCAACTATAAAGTAAAGCTTCATAGTATTATTTTTGTTTATTACAACAGCCCAGTCTGGTGTGTAATCTCCTACAGGTGTTGGTACAATAAATTTCCTTGTAGGAAGTTTTGTATAAATCACAACACTTTCATCCAATTGAAGAGCCTTTGCGAAATCTCTCTCAACTTCAGAATCATATCGGTTGTACTCGTATACACTTCTATCACTTTTCACCAGTTCATTAATTAAATCACCTGTTTTCTCTTCATCTGGAAATACTTCCTGCAAGTAAAATTCCTGTCCATCAATTTTTGTATACTTGATTCCTTGTAAAACAAAATCTACAAGTACTTCATTGATTAATTCAGCTACATCAGTCATATATCTTTGTGGATTAATATAAAACATATACAAAGTACCACTTTGTTTTAATATTTCCATTATGGTGCGTCTAGTTAAGTTCGTAGTATTCTGCAAGAATGTTATAATATCAGGTAAAAATCTGCTTCTACTATCAACATATTCTGCATCTAAATGGATTAGTTGCCCCTCAATGCCAGTTGTATTCTTCTTTATTTTACTCTTGGTGTACTCTACTTCAATTCCATCAACTATCAGTTCCTTATATAATCTCTCTGAACAAGCTGCTATTAAGGCAGAGGAATCATATTCAACTGAATACTTTGTTTTATCCTTAATCCTGTTCCAGAGTTCTTTAAAGTATGGATTCTCAGCAACTAACTTCTTGTTCTGCCTATAAGTAACAATGTTTTCTTTGTCCTTAATGTTAAGATTACCACAAACCTTTTTAAAGTATTCAAGAATGTCATACTCATATTCTTTAAAATCATCAGGTATTTCAACAGTACTGTTTCTCAAATCTTTCTTCAACTCTTCTGTGACATTACCTTGATAATCAATATAGCCTTTCTCTTTGCAATATGAGTACAATGCTTCTGATTCTTGAACAGTCATATTCTCTTTTCCATTTTCATTCGCCACTAACGGTATCCCTGCAAATGATAAATACTCAATGCTACCAAACTTAAATCCATCTTCTTTCTCTATTTCAGATTGCAACTGCCTTGCAAAATCCTCGTAGCTTTGATTTGCCATAACAGTTAGTGTATTTGTTTCAAAACCATATATACGCTCGCCATCTTGATTGACACAAAGCCTTAGACCTCTCCCTATTTCTTGACGTTTTTTATCATTACTCTTTGAATTCTCATTCAATGTACAAATTTGGAATACGTTAGGATTATCCCAACCTTCACGTAGTGCAGAGTGAGTGAATATAAATCTTATAGGGTTCTCGAAGCTCAACAAATATTCTTTATCACTCATTATCGATTCATATGCCCTTATATCATCAAGAGAATCACCTTTGGTATTCTTGTAACGCTTCTTTTTATCTTCAGCAAAATATGCTTGATGTACCTTGCTTACAGGGTCTTTTATCCCAACAATTTCCTCACAATCAGCATACTTTTTTGCTATTTCCTGATACTCTTCTTCAAACCAGGTCAAGAATTTACCATCAACTGGTATATCACCATCCCAGCTTCGATAATTCGCAACTTTATCAATAAAGAAAAGACTTAATACCTTTATACCCTTTGGATTTAGCCGCTTTTCTTTTTCAAAATGTTCAATGATAGTCTTTCTAATCTGTGTTCTCTTTAATAAATCCTCATCAAAGTTGTTAATAACCCCACCTACGAAGATTTCTTTACCATTGATTTCAATGCTCTTGTGAGGTTGAACTGTCATCTTGTCTATACGCATATTAGAGTAAATTTGTCTTTCTCCTGATACATAATATAAATCATCATGCGGTTTAACATTCTTTACTACTTTACGGGTAACCACGGCTGTATTTTTATCTCTGACGTCTATTTCAATGTCTGCAGTAATTTTAGTTTTAGTTGCTTTTACATCAACTAATCTTACATAAGCATAATTATGGTCATTTTTTGGTATAACACTTGCAACTTCAATTTCCTTTACCAATTTTTTAATATATGCATCTACTGCTGTCAAACGGTAAACCTTATGAACATCTATATTTTCTTTGTGTGTTGCAGAATACTGCAATGTACAAAGTGGATTTAAAGCTCTAATATACTTCTTACGTTGCTGACTGGCAGAGGTCGTTTGAGGTTCATCAATAATAACAATTGGATTAGTCCTATTTATAACATCAATAGGCTTTACTCCATTAGTCTCTTCTAGATGCTTCTGACTTCTTGAATTCAGCACCTTATTATCGCTATCAAATGATTGAATAGTCATAACCATTATTTCAATCTTATCACTTCTTGCAAAACCTAAGAGTTCATGTAATCTGTCGGATGAATACTGAAAATAATGATAGCTATCCCCATCATAGTGATGTTCAAAGTGTTCCTTAAGCATTTTAAGAGAAGACAATACCCCTTCCCTTATTGCTACACTTGGCACCAGAATAATATATTTCTTAAAACCATATTTCCTATGAAGCTCCATTATAGTCTTTATATATACATAGGTTTTACCTGTACCAGTTTCCATTTCTACAGCAAAATTCAGATTGTTCTTTTTTAACTGGCCAGTATATTCTTTTAGATAATTTCGTTTTTGAACTTCTCGCAGATTATTTACAATATCTTCTTCATCAAGAACTAAACTATTGGCAACACCAACTTCATTTTCTTCTGTACCACCAATCGTAACCATTTGGGTGGGATATTTTACAGGGTCATAAATTGTAAAATTGCTATATGTTCTTTCTTGTCCCCTAAACAAGTCTACAACAGCTTGTACCGCATCATTTTGGTAATCTAAATTGGGGTTAAACTTAAATGCCATTTTATTTATACACCCCCTTATATAGTAATAAATTTAAACTGATTTTGTTTATCAGCTTTATCGTCTGTACCATCAAAATAAGCATAAACACCATTCTTTAATGTTTCTTTAAAGTTAGTCTTTGCAGCATCAGATACAAATCCTAAATCTCTAACCGCAACACGAACCATGCTCGGTTCAAGTTCCTTTATAAGTTCTACAATCTTATCTGCAAGTTCAGCTTCTATATTTGTATCAAGACAAACAATTAATCCACCGTAACCAATACTATATACATTTGTCCCATCAAAATTATATGTTTCTATTGGATAAGTAAGGTCAAGCCCATATTTGAGCATAATTTCATATACAACATCTAATTCGGTTCTGCCTTCAACAAAGTTATCAACTTCAAGACCAAGCATCTCAGAAAGTATTGCATTTTGCGTTTCTTTACTTTCTTTATAAAAGTCTTCACCTACATCAACAGACCACTTCTTTAGGTTTGAATAATCAAGCTTAAACACTTTAAAACCTATATCCAAATCATCTGGATTCATAGGTGCTTG
>DUNZ01000104.1 GCA_012839085.1 Clostridiales bacterium | reverse complement strand
CATATAAAACTGTGCCGTCCTAGTAATTCTCTTGATTTTCTGCGGAGTAATGGCTTCTGCAGGGAAGCCCTTCTGCAAATTTGAACGAAACTTTACTTCGATAAAACAAAGATAGTCCTCATCTTTTGCGATTAAATCGATTTCCCCCATCTTTGATCGAAAATTATACTCTAAAATCACATAGCCATGTTCCATCAAAAAATCTGCGGCTCTTTGTTCAAATCTAGATCCTACTTCTCTTTTATTCATGTCCATAGACCTTACCTTTAATTCGATCCATTCGATCTACAAATACCAATACTTCAGCTACCACATCATATAATTCCGGTGGAATCATTGCACCAATTTCAACCCTTGACAGGGTATCGGCTAATTTCTCATCTTGAACGATAGGAACATCTACTTCTTTTGCCTTATGAATCATTTTTTCTGCCAGATATCCCTTACCGGAGGCTATCACCTTAGGAGCATTCTCCTCGGGATTATAATGAAGTGCTACTGCTGTTTTATTTTTGATGAGTTCTTTCTTATGAAGAATAAGAACACCCCCAATCCAATGATTAACCTTCTTCCATCAATTTCTTAACAAAGCTCTTTCTATGTATCGGTGTTAAACCAAGGGTTTTCAATGCTTCAATATGCTGGGCTGATCCATAACCCTTATTATCTGCAAATCCATAACCGGGGAAAATTTTATCATAAGCGATCATAAATCGATCCCTGGTTACCTTAGCAACAATACTAGCTGCTGCTATGGAAATACTCTTAGAATCTCCTTTAACAATGGGTACTTGCTTAATATCAATCTCTGGTATGGTAACCGCATCATTTAAAATGATATCCGGTTTTATTGATAAGTTTCTAATTGCTTGTCGCATTGCTTCATAGGTTGCTTGTAAAATATTCATTTCATCGATTTTTGCGGGTGGTATACTACCAACTCCAAAGGCAATGGCATGGGAAATGATTTCATCATATAATTCTTCCCTCTTCTTCTGGGAGAGTTGTTTTGAATCATTGATATACAAAATGTTGCAATCCTTCGGTAATATTACAGCACAAGCCACCACAGGACCCGCTAATGGTCCTCTGCCTACCTCATCAACACCACAGATATATTGATAATCTGCGTATTTATTTTCATACGCTTTCATTTGTGCAAGGCGTTTTTCCTCTTCTTGCAAGGCAAGATACTTGTTGTAATATTGTTTGCAAATAGTTTTTACACCACTGCGATTATCCATCGTATATTTATCGATTAAGGCCGGAACCTTAGGGATTGGAGTCTGCATGAATTCCAGCTTGATTTGTGCAATCGTTTTTTGCTTTTCTTGATTCTTCTCCTCAAAATCCTTCTCTTCAAAATCCTTCTCTTCAAAATCCATTGGATATCTCTCCTTAATCTTGTGTATGGTTTTCTTCCTTTTGCTCTATATTCTCCACCTCGGGAAATTCCAAAGTGATATTACCCAGACGAGTGTTTCTAAAGTCATCCAAAAGGAGGATTGCAGCCTTATCAATATCCGGCTCTCCACCCTTTAATAAACAGGCACGTCGAAGAGCAATTTTCTCTAGAACCTTAGCTGCATCAAGGACATTTTCCAGAGTCCCATAAGGGGGAATATCATAGCGATTGGATATAGCCTCAGGATAATGCTGATTTAAGAAAAGGATTAATTCGAAAGCCATATCTGTCTTATTTAAAATATCATCATTGATGGATCCTATCCATGCTAGTCTTAGACCAACGGCCTGATCCTCAAATTTCGGCCAAAGAATACCTGGAGTATCCAATAATTCAATTCGTTTACTTAGACGAATCCATTGTTTTCCCTTAGTGACACCGGGTTTGTTACCAGTTTTAGCCGTTGCCTTGCCAACAAAACTGTTTATAAAAGTAGACTTACCAACATTGGGAATTCCAACAATCATGGCACGGACAGGACGGTTTAGGATTCCTCTTCTTCGGTCCCGCTCAATCTTTGCTTCACAAGCTTTATTCACTACCTCTTGAACCTGTTTCACCCCAGTACCTCTCTTGGAATTCACTAGGCAAACATAATAACCCTTTGCTTCAAAATAGTTCTTCCAATCATTGGTATATCTATGATCTGCCATATCATATTTATTCAATAAAATTACCCTAGATTTTCCCTTAGCCAAATCATCGATATCTGGGTTTTTGCTGGAAAATGGGATTCTGGCATCCACCAATTCTATCACCACGTCAATCAGCTTCATATTCTCCTGCATCATCTTTTTTGCCTTGGCCATATGGCCGGGATACCATTGAAAGTGCATATAATTACTCCTTACTATTTATTCTATTCCTCTGTTGAAATATTCTGATTCAGCTTGCTAACAAAATTAAAGGGTGACAATCGAAGGATCGCCTTGCCGATAATCTCCTCCTGGCGAACATTTCCTATACTCGCAAAGCGGCTATCCTCACTATTATTCCGATTATCTCCAAGAACAAAATATTCATTCTCTTCTAACAAGATTTCCTCATTGGCCAAACCGAAATTCACCATCGGTTCCACATTAATTTTCTCTTCGATAAGCTCACCATTGATATAAATAGAACCATCCATAATTTGTACCCTCTCACCGGGTAAACCTATGATTCTTTTGATATTATAAAAATTATGTTCTCTTCCACTTTGTTTAAATACAATCACATCGAATCGCTTCGGTTCTGTAAATCGATAAGAGAATTTATTAATAATGATTGGGTCTCCATCATAGAGGGTATTTTCCATGGAAATTCCAATCATATTGGTTTTTTCTAATGCATAGTATGAGATAATATAAGCCAAAAATACGACAGCTGCAATCTGTGCAGCCCACAAAAATAGTTCAATCAATATTCTTTTCACCATTGGCTTTTTACTTTCTCTCTCAAAATCAAAGTCCATGCTGCCCATGATCTCCTTTATCTAAATAATTAAATTCTTCCATACTTCTATCAAATTTACGTCCTAATAAGTATACTAAAATCATACAATAAAATCAAATTTTATCAAAGGTCTTGTAATCATTTTACCTTGTTAGACTTTTCGTGTCCATACATATCTACTCACATCACTTCACAACTTTGCTTCAAAATATGCTTCTGAAATCTGCTCCCGAAATTTGCTTCATATAATTTCTTTAAAATTTTCTTGAGAAATAGGCTTCAAAATTTGCTCTTGAAATTTACTTCATATAATTTCTTTAAATTTGCTTGAGAAATAGACTTCAAAATTTGCTCCGTAAATTTAAAAATCTCTAACTATGCAAAAAGGGACAATCCCAAAGTATTGTCCCTTTAAAACTATCTGATCAGTTCTTTTACCTTAGCCTTCTTACCTACTCTATCACGTAGATAGAACAACTTAGCACGTCTTGCTTTACCACGTCTTACAACTTCGATTCTATCGATGCTTGGGCTGTGAAGAGGCCATGTCTTCTCAACACCAATTCCACTTGATATCTTTCTAACCGTAAATGTCTCTCTTGCTCCACCATGTTGTCTCTTAATTACGGTTCCCTCGAAAACCTGTAATCTCTCGCGGTTACCTTCTTTAACTTTAGCATATACTTGAATCGTATCACCAATGTTAAATTCAGTAATATCAGTTTTTAACTGTTCTGCTTCAATGCTCTTAATAATCTCGTTCATATGTGACCTCCTTAATATTAGATGTTCTTAATACCCATGGGAGTAAACTCCTTGTACCAGAGGACCATCCTTCTCACAACTAACTACTTTACCATAGAATAAAATTTTATGCAAGTAATATTTTTAGTATATGTCAATGTTTTTCTGGAAAATCAAACGGGTTAGGTATTCCCGATCCTCTTCGGTCAAATTGGCCTCTTCCAACAAATCTGGTCGCCGCTCAAAGGTGCGCAAAATGGACTGTTGTCTACGCCAGGCTTCTATCTTGGCATGATGACCAGATAATAAAACCTCTGGAACTTTGCGTCCCATGAAATTTTCTGGCCTCGTATACTGAGGATATTCTAATAGGTTGTCCTGAAAAGATTCAAATTCTGAAGAGGCTTCATTATTTAAAACTCCAGGAATCAATCTAGAAATCGCATCAATCATAACCATGGCAGGAAGTTCCCCACCAGTTAGAACATAATCGCCAATGGAAATATAATCGGTTACCACCATTTCAAGAACTCTTTCATCAATACCTTCATAATGACCACAAAGAAAGATCAAGTCCTCCTCCCTTGATAACTCTTGTGCCATGGTCTGATTAAAAATACTTCCCTGAGGAGTTACATAAATCACTCTGGGTTTTTTAGGCTGATCCTTCTCTGGCTTTGACAATTTAATATGGTTTGCTAGATAACCATACGCTTTATAAACTGGCTCCGCCTGGATCACCATACCCGCACCACCACCGTATGGATAATCATCCACCCGCTTATGCTTATCTTCACTATAATCCCTGATGTTGACTGCATTAACACTGATTAACCCTTTTTCCATTGCTCTTCCAATGATACTAGTATTTAATCCCTGTAGAATCATTTCAGGAAATAATGTTAATATATGAAAATTCATTCCACTCCCCTACCTTTCCTCACCAAACAACTTAATCTACCAGGCCTTTCATGAGATGAACGGTAATTTTCTTATTTATAGCATCAATATCCAGAATACATTCCTTAATGGAGGGAAGTAATATTTCTTTATTTTGAGGGGTTTTTACTACATATACATCATTGGCTGCTGTTGTCATTATCTCCGTTAATATGCCCAGTTTATTTCCATCCTCAGTATAAACCTCGGAATCAATTAAGTCATAAATAAAGTATTCTCCCTCTTCCAAAGGTATTGCCTGATCTCGGCTGACTAATAAATCTTTACCACGATATTTTTCTATGTCATTGATATTATCAATGCCCTTAAACTTTAATATAACTAATTGCTTAAAATATTTTACACCTTCAATTTCAAGGGGGATATATTCCCTTCCTGTATCTAGATAAACTTTTTCCAAATCATTAAAACGGTTTATATCGTCCGTGGTAGGATAAACCTTAACTTCTCCCCGAACTCCATGTGTCGTTGTTATTACACCAACCCTAAGATAATTTTCCATATTTTTTTCCTTTTCCTTGTTGATATAATGTAAACAAAAATATAAACAAAAGGAGCCGCCCAACTATGTCTATTTTTAGACATAAGAAGACAGCCCCACTATAATACCTATTGTAGTATCTCAACGATTACTTTTTTATCATCCTTAGTTGCAGCTGCCTTAACCACTGTCCTTATGGATTTAGCAATACGGCCTTGTTTTCCAATTACCTTACCCATATCTTCAGAAGCGACTTTTAACTCCACCACAATTGATTTGTCGGTTTCTTTTTCAGTAACCACAACCTCTTCTGGATGATCAACGAGTGACTTAGCGATTACTTCAACTAATTCTTTCATAATGCTACCTCCGATGCTTACAGAATACCAGCATTCTTAAAGATTTTACCTACAGTATCTGTTGGCTTTGCCCCATTAGCTAACCACTTCTTAGCAGCTTCTTCGTTAACGTTGAATACACTAGGATTCTTTGTAGGATCATAGGTACCAATTTCCTCGATAAATCTACCATCTCTAGGTGTTCTGGAATCAGAAACTACAATTCTATAAAAAGGAGCTTTCTTTTGT
Source organism: Clostridiales bacterium (assembly GCA_012839085.1). Lineage (GTDB taxonomy): Bacteria > Bacillota > Clostridia > Lachnospirales > Lachnospiraceae > Mobilitalea. Next base: position 1,853 of record DUNZ01000104.1, on the reverse strand, counting down.
CCCATTCTTTTTAATCTAATCTTAACTGCCACTTCCTTCACCTCCTTAGAATAATATCTAACTAAATTTATTGTAAATGTTACATATATTGCAACATAACAATGGCTTAAAATCCAAAGGGCAATCGGAATTTACCCCGTTTGCCTCCCTTGCCTCCCATCATTCCAGAAAATTGTTTCATCATTTTCTTGGACTGTTCAAATTGCTTTACAAGGGCATTTACTTGACTAATATCAACTCCAGCACCGGCTGCAATACGTTTTTTTCTGGAAAGATTAAGAATATCCGGGTTGGAGCGTTCCTCCTTGGTCATGGAATAAATAATAGCCTCTGTAGTAGTTAATGCACTTTCATCAATCTCTACATCCTTTAGCTGCCTTCCCATACCGGGTAGCATACCTAGCAAATCTGTAAGGCCTCCCATTTTCTTCACTTGATTCATCTGTTCTAAGAAATCATTAAAATCAAATTCTGCTTTTTTGATTTTCTTTTCCAATTCCTTGGCTTTCGTCTCATCAAATTCTGCCTGGGCTTTATCAATTAAAGTAAGGATATCTCCCATTCCTAAGATACGGGAAGCCATTCTGTCCGGATAAAACTGTTGTAAATCCGTAAGCTTTTCTCCCATACCAACATAAAGAATCGGTCGACCGGTGACAGCCCTAATGGAAAGTGCAGCACCGCCTCTGGTATCCCCATCAAGTTTTGTAAGGATCACGCCATCAATGGATAGTTTTTCATTAAACATCTCCGCTACGTTAACAGCATCCTGACCTGTCATAGCGTCAACTACAAGAATGGTCTGGTGAACATTGATATTATCTTTTATTTCTTGTAATTCTTCCATCATGGCTTCATCAATATGAAGACGTCCAGCAGTATCTAGGATAACCACATTAAATCCATTCTTGGAAGCGTGTTCTAATGCCGCTTTTGCGATATTCAAGGGCTTATGTTTATCCCCCATGGTAAAAACACTTACTCCTTGTTTATCACCATTGATCTGTAATTGTTCAATGGCTGCCGGGCGATAGATATCACATGCTACCAAAAGAGGTCTTCTTCCCTTGGATTTGAATTGTCCAGCCAGTTTTGCTACCGTAGTGGTTTTACCTGCACCCTGAAGACCACACATCATAATTACAGTGACTTCATTGGATGGCTTGAGATTGATTTCTACAGTCTTCTCACCTAATAGCTTGACCAATTCTTCATTAACTATTTTAATAACCGTCTGACCTGGGGTCAAACTATTTAGTACATCTGCTCCGACCGCTCTTTCCTGTACGGAGGCAACAAAATTCTTAACCACTTTAAAATTAACGTCAGCCTCTAGTAGAGCGATTTTCACTTCTCTCAGTGCTGTTTTAACATCTGCTTCGGAAAGCCTACCCTTCCCTTTCAGATTTTTAAAAATATTCTGTAGTTTTTCTGATAGGTTGTCAAATGCCATATCATTACAGCTCCTTTAATATTTCGTCTGCCAATTGCTCAATTTCATGAATCTGATCTGTGTTCCCTGTATCTTTTGTTGTTTGTAAAATTTCTTTAATATTATTTATTTTATCAATAATCGTCCGGAACTTGTGAGCCAATAACAACTTACTTTCATACTCCCGTAATTCCTGACTGCATCTTCTGACAATATCATATACGCCTTGCCTGCTAATACCTTTTTGCTCGGCTATTTCACTAAGTGACAAATCATTTAACACATAATCTTCAAATATCCTTTTCTTATGATCGGATAACAAGTCACCATAAAAATCATATAAAATAGATAATTGAACGATTTCTTCAAGCCTATCAATTTGAGAAGCTTTTGATCCCATAATAAGCACCGCCTGTAAAGT
>DUNZ01000103.1 GCA_012839085.1 Clostridiales bacterium | reverse complement strand
TTTCTAACCTATATAAAAGATTAGGCACCTGCACAAAGCGAACCTTCTACAAGCACCTAATCATAGTTTCATCTTACCAACAATATGTGTTTATTATATAAGTTATCAAGAGAGAATTCAAGTAAACTAGCTTACCATTCATCCAATACTAGCCTATAATCAAAAAAATGTTTCCAAATATTCTAGGCAGAAAGGAGACTCTTGCTTCGATTCCTTAGATTCCCTGCTTTAATACTCGTTTTAAAAACTCCTTGGTTCGTGCTTCTTTTGGATTGTTAAAGATCTGTTCTGGTGTCCCCTCTTCGGCAATGACACCACCATCCATAAAAACCACACGATCGGCTACTTCTTTGGCAAATCCCATCTCATGGGTCACAACCAGCATTGTCAATCCACTATTGGCCAATTCCTTCATAACATTTAATACCTCACCAACCATTTCCGGATCCAAAGCTGAAGTTGGCTCATCAAACAACATTACATCCGGTTCCATAGAAAGTGCCCTGGCAATGGCAACCCTCTGTTTTTGACCACCGGATAATTGCTTCGGTTTTGCATTGATGTATTGATCCATACCTACTATTTTTAGGTATTTCATGGCAACTTCTTTTGCCTCTTCCTTAGAACGCTTCAGAACCTTAATCTGTCCAACCATGCAATTGCTTAATACATTATGGTTATTAAAGAGATTGAATTGCTGAAACACCATTCCCAGCTTGGTTCGATAAGCATAGATATCATGCTTATGGTCTAAGATATCTTCTCCCTTATATATAATCTTGCCACCGCTGGGTTTCTCCAATAAATTGATACAACGAAGCAGGGTTGATTTACCGGAACCAGAAGGTCCAATAATACAAACTACCTCACCTTTATTTACTGAGAAATCGATATCTTTTAAAATCAAATTGCTTCCAAAGGATTTACTTAAATGTTGTATTTCAACTACTTTTTCCATACCTTACCTCATTTCTACTTCATACGATTGCAACGAATTGATTCATTTACATATCTCCCGGTTTTAAGACCTGCATCTGGTTTCCAGGTATTACAACAAAATTATCCGGACCATCCATTTTCTTTTCGATATAACGTAAAATACGAGTTACGGTTAGTGTCATAATCAGGTAAAGGATACATACGACAAAATAAACTTCAAAATATCTAAAATTATTACCAGCAATGGAACTAGCCTGGAAGAATAATTCCGTCACTGAAATTACATTGAGTACGGAAGTATCTTTGATATTGATTACAAATTCGTTACCGATAGCAGGTAAAATATTACGCACCACCTGAGGCAATATTACATGAAACATCGTTTTTGTATGATTCATTCCAATTGCATGAGCCGCTTCAAATTGGCCTTTATCAATGGAAATGATACCACCACGAACGATTTCTGCTGTATAAGCACCGGTATTAATCGAAACAATAAAAAGTGCTGCAAAAGTTCTATCCATATCAATATTTAAGGCCATTAAGGACCCATAATAGATAACCATAGATTGCACTATCATGGGAGTACCACGGAAGAACTCCACATAAATTGCTAAAAACGCATTCACTATCTTTAAGATAACTCTTTTAAATCCTCTTTCTGGCATCGGAATTGTTCGAATGGATCCGATCAATAATCCGATAATTGCCCCCATGATGGTTCCTATAATGGAAATATAAAGGGTCATTCCTGCTCCCCTTAGGAACATGGGCCAACTCTTGGTTACTATTTTTACTAACCAATCCCAAGACATAAACTACACCCAGCCTTTCTCTTTAATCAACAATTTTAAAACTTAAATTCAAATCCAATAACCATGATCAATAACTAGTAAGGGCTACATTATAAAAAGCTACTTTTTAAGAAGTACTTAGTAAAACCTCTTTGTAAGAGCCA
>DUNZ01000102.1 GCA_012839085.1 Clostridiales bacterium | reverse complement strand
TTTTTCTATTGTTTTCAATTCTTAATTAATCATATTTACTTCCATGTACTTCATTTTTCTATTCTTTTCAATTCTTAATAAATCATTTTTACTTCCTTGCAATTTATTTTATGATTTTTTTTACTTCCTTACAACTTCTCATATCACTAGAACCTTCTCTTTCTTTATACAGAAAAGAGAAAAATAAATTATTTTATGAACTTTTCTGGTTAATTAATCTTTTTGGCTTCGGTTATATAAAAGCCAACGCTCTTTTGTTAAATAATTTGTATGCCCAGTGCGTGTTTCTCCTAAGAGTGGAACTTCCAGTCCTTCTATCGTATGTAGATAAACAAAACCACACTTTTCCTGAACCCGTTTTGATTTTTCATTACCATCATAGTAGCCACACCAGATGGTTTTCATTCCAAGATCTTCAAAACCATGACGAATCAATTCTCTAGCAGCCTCTGGTATTAGTCCTTGTCCCCAAAAGGGTTCACCAATCCAGTAACCAAGCTCACACTCATCCTCGGCATCCGTCATATCGGTCGCCTCCCCCATCTTCAGGGCTATACAACCAATCGCCTTATTATCTTCCTTCAAACAAACAGCATAACATTCCGGTACAGAAAACACATTCCGAATCACATTCAAACTTTCTTCCATATTCTTATGTGGTGGCCAGCCAGCAATAGGCCCTACCTTGGGATTACTTGCATACTTAAATAAATCCTCTGCATCCCTTTCTTCCCAAGGACGCAATATTAATCTTTCTGTTTTTAAAATCATTTTATTTCAGCTCCTTTAATCAATTCAAATCACTAATCAGTTGTCTAATCAAATATGTCATACCATAATCCTGAAATTCATTTTATGTTTTGTATACACCTCCAAGGTATGCAGCAATACTTTGGTTCCCATATGTAATAAAAATTATTATACTCATTATATTCTTTTAGGAAAGCTAATTCAATCCAATTTATAAACTGTGTGCCAAATCAATCAGGTATACTAGTAATAGAAGGAATCCATTCTTGATGATTGAATTATTTTTTTAAAGTGAAGTGGAATCTCATACTTTTTACAAATATCTTCATGTGATAAAGCTCCAGTTAAGTATTCTTTACACGGCGATATCTTGATTTCTGCTGAATATTTTGACATAAAAAATCCCCCCTTATGTAGATTTTGGTTATTTCCTTTGTCTACTTAAGGGAGATCATATGAAACCGCATGCAGAGTTTTTTCTTTTCTATCAATTCCTATCCTGATTGAATTTTATATAGAATTCTTCTAAGTCCTCTGGTAATAGGGGCTTACTATAGTAATATCCTTGTATTTCGTCGCATTTTAGTTCTTTCAGGATATTTAATTGTTCCTCGGTCTCAACCCCTTCCGCTATCACAATTTTATCAAATGTATGGGCGTATTCTATAAAGTGTCTTACCATTTCTGCTATTTCAGTTTTATATATCCGATCAATAAAATATTTATCAATTTTCAATTTATCAAATGGTATTTCACTTAAACTCTTAAATGAGTTGTAACCAGAACCAAAATCATCAATGGAAATCTGATATCCTAATTCTTTCAAAAAGTACATTTTTTCAATTAATTTTTTATCATTGTAGGCTATGGCTCTCTCTGTAATTTCAAATTCAAAATCAGATCGATTAAGGTTTTTGCTAGTAATGATATCCCTTGCCCATGCAGTAAAATTATCATCGATAAATTCATTCACAGAGGTGTTAATGGAACATTTAATATCCATCCCTTTACTTTTCCAAATTTGCGCCTGTGTAGTTACACTGTCAAAAACAAACTCAGAAATCTTATTAATAAATCCTATCTCTTCTGCGATGGGAATAAAAATATTGGGTCCTATAAGATCCGTACCGTTTCTTTTCCATCTCACTAAAGCTTCGACTCCTGAAATTTTATTGTTTGCCAAATCAATTTTCGGTTGGTACATTACAAACAATTCATTTCTATCAATAGATTCAAGGAGGGCTCCAGTGATGTTATGTATTTCTCTTCTTTTATTTTCTAAATTAACATCGTAATAATAAACCCCTGATTTCTTTACTTCTCCTTGTTCATAAGCAATCCGAGCCTTGTTATATATTTCAATTGGTGATTTTTCTTCACCCTGATAAACATAAATTCCCACTTTTAAGGATACTCTTATTTTATATCCCTGCATTGAAACAGGGCAAGAAAAATAATGATCCAAAACTTTCTTGATGCTATCTTCATAGCCTTCCAAACAATTATTACATGCAAGTACAATCAATTCATCTTTTTCATAGGAGTAAATGGCTTTGCGTCCACAACTATGGGTTAACTTTTTCGCTATACTCTTGACGATATCAAACACAAGTTTATTGTCAACGTACTTTTCTATTTCATGTAAATTTGTAAACTTAATCGATATCAGTTTAAAGCTCTCTTTTAATTCGATCCTCTGCTCAATATCATGTAAGAGCTTCTGTGCATTAGGAAGTTCCTCGTAAAAAGGGCTTTTTAGGTTTCTTTCTTGTCTTTCTGCATTTAACTTATTGATTCTATCAATCATATATCCTGTTATAAAACCTATGAATGAGAATATCAGCATACGAGAAATCCAATTAATAGGAGACTGCATAATTCCATTGGCTACATCAAGGGGTAGGCAAGGGCCAGTCAATATTCCGCAAACCATTCCTACGAATAAACCAACCAATGCTCCCCAAAATAGCGCTGATAGAATAATAGGAACATACAACAATTGCACAAATACCATTTTTGTTCCACCGGTTATATAAACAAAATATACGATAGAGACAATCAGAATGCTTATCAGAAGGAATTTCATTAAGCTTGTTCGGCTATTTTTATTCACTCGTCTGATTAATGAATTCATGAAATATTTCTCCTTTCATTGGTGGAATTAGTGAATCTAGACTATAAATGGTATTTTATGTTTACATTGTATCATATGTACAAATTTACGACAATATAAAATTATTCGAGAGTTTTTTCGGCATTTTTCATGATGCTTTCTATTCAAGAGCCTAATCTAAAATTCTAGTTAACGAAAATACTCTCTAGCTAGAATAAGTTCATCCTCTTTATTTGGTTAAAAGCATAAGAAATACAGAAACATAATTATTTAATAAAGTAGGAAAAATGGTTGCTATGAGTAGGGTGCTTTAAGGAGAAATATTTTTAACAAAAATAAAACCTCCCACAAGTTAAATTTTCATACTAACTTTTAGGAGGTCTTTGGAATATCATTTTGTTAGGATACTGTATATTCGGTTAATCCAGAGCCATACATAAGGTTTTTTCTCGAATATCATTTTAATTAGGATACTGTATATTCTGGTCTTCAACAAATCTTACGAATAACATATTAAATTCGTCTTTCTGATCATAAAACACCCCATGTCCAGAATATTCAAAGGGTATTAACTTTGAATTTCGGATCATCTTTTGTTGTATCTCACCTAGTTGGAATGGTACCACTTGATCATGAATACCATGAACAATTAATGTAGGCACATAGATGGCTTCCATATCAGCAAATAGTCTTTCCTTGATCCAAGTCTCTGCAATGGCTGCAGTAGCCCAACCTGCCGCCTGTAAACCTAATTGGAAAAACCAATCCGAAAATGCTTCTGTAGTGTGTTGAAAGAAAAATCGATTTCCAAAGTCCCGAAGCACTTGAGGCCGATCATTATAGATATCTTCGATTTGCTGTAAAATGCCTTTTTTATCAACACCATAGGGAAAATTGGGAAGTTTAATTAGACTTGGAGCCGCTGCTGCAATAAGAACTAGTTTATTTACCCCATATCCTTTATGAAGGCCCATATATCTTACTGCAATTGCACCTCCGGTAGAATGTCCAACCAAAGTAAAGTCACGTAAACCTATGGCTGCTACCACGGCTCTCACATCATCTGCTAAGGTATTATAATCGTATCCATGGTATGGTTTGTCAGAATTACCGAAACCTCTTGTATCTATTCCAATACACCGATAACCCAATCCTGGTAGCTTATCAAATTGGTATTCAAAGAGCTTATGACTTCCGGGCAACCGTGCAAAAAAACAATTGTCTTTTTGCTTTTTGGATTTAAATCCTCAACATATATCTTTACATCTTCCTGCACTTCAACATAGTAGCCCATATGATCTCTCCTTATGATAAATAGATATCTAAGAAATACTATTCAATAAAAGGATTTAATATGTTGAAGTTTCAAATCATTACTGAAAACCATCCGGTCAATTCCAAATCCTACACACCTTTTAATATAGCTATCTCAAATTTATTTAATCCAATTCCACGGCTCCAGTATAGAGCTGATAATATCTTCCTGCCATGGCCAGAAGTTCATCATGGTTACCTTGTTCAACAATTTCTCCATGTTCCAAGACAATAATCTGATCCGAATTTCTAACGGTAGATAATCTATGGGCAATTACAAAGGTGGTTCGGTTCTTCATTAGCTGATCCATACCCCGTTCAATATATTTTTCCGTTCTTGTATCGACAGAAGAGGTGGCTTCATCAAGAATTAGAATAGGTGCTTTTGATATTGTTGCCCTTGCGATATTTAAAAGCTGACGTTCACCTTGACTCAGGTTCGCACCATCGCCTTCCAATATCGTATCATAGCCTTCAGGTAGTCTTTCAATAAAGGAATGAGCACAGGCAATCTTAGCTGCAGCAATTACTTCTTCATCGGTAGCATCCAGACGACCATATCGTATATTTTCTTTGACAGTACCAGAGAATAAATGGGTATCCTGAAGTACCATGGCTATATTACTTCTTAAGGAATCTTTCTTAATATTCTTAATATTGATACCGTCAATCAAGATTTCTCCCTCATCAATTTCATAAAACCTGTTAATCAGGTTGGTAATGGTTGTCTTTCCTGCCCCTGTGGATCCAACAAAAGCAATTTTCTGACCGGGTTTTGCATTCACATTGATCTGCTTTAGTATGGTCTTACCAGGAACATAACCAAAGGTCACATCCTTCAAGACTACTTCTCCTTGTATCAGCTTGGCTCCCTCCATAGGAGTCGCTTCGGTGCAAATCTCGATCGCCTCCTCTGGATCCGCTGCCTCTGCTTCTTCATCCATTACTTCATATACTCTTTCTGCTCCTGCTAAGGCTGCATAAATGGTATTCATTTGCAGGGACAATTCACTAATTGGTCTTGAAAACTGTCTTGAATAGTTGGTAAATATGGTAAGACCACCGATATCAAAGTTGGAGGTTAGACACAAAATACCACCAACCGTTGCTGATAATGCATAGCTAATTTGGCTTAGATTTCCCATTACAGGACCCATAATACCACCAAAAAATTGCGCCTTCCTTTGCTTTTTACGTAGGTCATCGCTAAGGAATTCGAATTCGTCCATAGTGGTTTCTTCGTGGCAAAATACCTTGATTACCTTCTGACCGGTAACCATTTCCTCAATATATCCATTGACAGCGCCCAGAGCCTGTTGCTGTCCCATAAAATACTTCCGACTTTGCTTTCCGAGCATCCCTCCGGCGTAGATTAAAAAAGGTACGGTTACAATGATAACCAATGCCAGTATCCAATTGGTAATAAACATCAGGGTTATCGTCCCAATCAAGGTGATAACACCAGAAAATATCTGCGACATGGTATTGTTTAGCATCTCACCAACCGCATCAAGATCATTAGTAAAGCGGCTCATAACATCACCGTGGGTATGGGTATCATGATATTTCACAGGAAGTTTTTGAATCCTGCGAAATAAATCCTCCCTGATTTTAACCAGGGCATTCTGGGACACCCCTATCATAATTCTCTGTTGCAGATAAGTACAGATAATACCAACAAAATAAATAGCTGCCATGATAAGAAGACCAAAGATTAGGTTATTTATTTTCTCTTCTGTAGATCGATCCTTAGATACTAAATTATTTATAACAGGTCGCAAAATGTAGCTTCCGCCCAAACTAGCCAAACTGCTGCCCAGCACACATGCAAAATCAAACAGAATCTTAATCTTATCCCGTCCGATATAAGCAAGTAACCTGTTTATTGTGGCATAGGCATTTTTCGGTTTACCGCCACCCATTCCGCCTCGAGGACCACCTGGTCTTTTTCCTCCGGGTCCAGCTAGCTTCACTCCTCCAGGGCCGGAAACGGAATTCATCATTTTGCTTCCATATCTGCGTAATAATATTTCTTTTCTTTCTTCGCTTATTCGACTCATTATGCTGTCACCTTCTTGTCCATTTGTGAGTAATAAATCTCCGTATATGTTTCACAATTTTTCATCAATTCCTCATGGGTTCCCATACCAGTAATTTTTCCATCATCGAGAACAACAATCTTATCTGCATCAATTACAGAAGAAATCCTTTGTGCAATAATGATTTTTGTAATTTCTTTCAACTCTTTATGGAAACTTTCCCTGATTTTTGCCTCCGTTGCGGTATCAACTGCACTGGTGCTATCATCTAGAATCAGGATTTTCGGTTTCTTTAGTAAGGTTCTGGCAATACTGATTCTTTGCTTTTGTCCACCGGAGACATTCACTCCACCCTGTCCTAGCTCAGTATTGTATCCTTCCTTAAATGATGATATAAAGCCATGGGCTTGTGCATTTTCTGCATATTGATAAATTTCATCATCACTGGCATTTTCGTCTCCCCATTGAAGATTTTCCTTAATCGTACCGGAAAAGAGAACATTTTTCTGTAGTACGATACCGACACCGTTACGTAGATTATTAAGTGAATAATCTTTCACATTAATATCATCTACCAACACTTCTCCACAATCTACATCATATAACCTAGGAATCAGCTGCACCAAACTTGATTTACCGGATCCGGTTGAACCGATGATACCAACGGTCTCCCCTGGATGAATCACAAGGTTAATATTCTCTAAAACCCATTTTTCATTGTTTTTATAATATTTAAAGTTAACGTCTCTAAATTCGATTTTCCCCTGCTGGACATTAACATCCTTATGCAAAGCATTTTCATCGGTTAGATCAATTTCTGTACAAAGAACCTCATTGATTCGTCTTGCAGATGCAAGGGATCTAGAACTGTTGAGGATAACGATAGAAACCATCATCAGTGACATGAGAATCTGCACAACATAATTTACAAATGCAGTCAAAACACCGGAGGTCATGCCCCCTACAATAACTTGGTTTCCACCAAACCACACCACAGCCAAGGTTGTAATGTTCATTGCCAGGGTCATTAAAGGCATTGTAAAGATAACAACCTTTATTGCTTTTATCGTACTTTCTTTCAAGTCCATATTGGCTTTTTTGAATTTATTTTCTTCAAAGTCTTCTCTGACAAATGATTTAACAACTCTAATATTGGTCAAGTTTTCCTGAGTAGTCGTATTTAAAGCATCCAGCTTCTTTTGCATCCTTGTAAACCGTGGTAAGGCTACTTTCATGATGATGAAAATTGCAATGGATAGCAAAGGGATCACACATAGGATTACCAATGCCAGCTTGGGATTAAGTACAAATGCCATGATAAGTGCGCCAATCAACATACCAGGTGCCCTTAAGGCCATTCTTAACAACATCTGAAGCATATTTTGTATCTGAGTAATATCATTGGTTAACCGTGTAATCAATGAACCAGTATTAAATTGATCAATATTGGTGAAAGAGAATTTCTGGATTTGATTAAAGAGATCCTTTCTCAAATCGTTGGCAAAACCCGATGATGCCTTAATGGCAAAATAAGCCCCTCCTACACCACCAGCCATCATACATAGTGCTGTAATTATCATGGTTATACCCATGGCTATAATATAAGAAATGCCTCTGCCACCACTTACACCCTGATCAATGATATTGCTTAATAACAAAGGCATCACTACTTCACCGATAACCTCTACAATCATAAGAATTGGTCCTATGATAAATGCAGAAAGATATGGTTTTACATATATCCAATACCGTTTCATTACATTATGTCCTTTCCTTTTCTAGTTTTATTTCCTCTTCCATCTTGAGCAAGTTATCATATAGTTTTTGCAGCATAAGAGACAAGGAAGATTTCTCTTCTTCCGTTAACCCTTCAAAAACTTTTTGATCTGTTAAATTAAAAATCTCTTTACTTTGTTCTACAACCCGGTTACCTTTCTCCGTAATGATGATTTTGTTGAATCGGTTATCTCCTTCATCCACTTCTTTTTTTATGTATCCTCCCTTTTCTAATTTTTTCAAGGATACTGCTATCGTTGCTGTAGATACATCCATGATCCTGGCAATATCGCTTTGCGAAGCATATGGATTATGGGAGATTTCCATCAAGATGCGATGCTGAGCCTGGTAGACACCAGTTTCATCAAGACAACTCTGCATAATTTTCCTATGTTTTATAGCAAAATTAATTAACTGAAAAATAACTTTCTTATTACTGATCTTATCGATTTCATTATGATCCATACTTCTTGAATTTCTCACCGCCTTTGTAAAATTTATTAACTTTGTTTGTAAAAATTTATAAACCTTGTTATTAATTAACATCATAACTATTAACTAGTTAACTATTCGACATTATAGCATTACAATTTGGTTGATGTCAATTCTGATTTTTCTTCCTTATTAAATAATCTAAGTAACTAGTATGAAAGATTTGATTGATCATTCCTTACTCATGATGATGTATACTGCTTAATTTAAGATTATGTTTTTTATTCGTATTCTGCTTAATCCAAGCTTGCATTTTCATTAATATTCTGCTTGAACTATGTTTGAGATTTTCATTTTTATTCGCTTAACCTAAGTTTGAGATTTTCATTTTTATTCGCTTGAACTATGTTTGAGTTTTTCATTATTATTCAACTTAATACAAGCTTGATTTTATAGTCATATCTGTACACTCTAAGTTTTTAATAATAATAAAGGACACACTTATTCTTATGTGTCCTTAAAGTTAAAATATTAATTTGCAATTGCTATAATTCTAAAGCCCTCTTTCATAAGAATAATTGAACCCATTCCATACAGATACGCTACTATATGAATTCACATAGGTCATGATGTTCTTATTTTCTACCATTAATCTGTTTTCACGCCAGCTAAAGTAGCCTGTTCTTTTACATAAGTCGCTGCCTTCTTATAAGATTCAAAATCCGGTAGATGTTCAATAAATAAGGTTGTATTCGGTCCTAGTTCCTCACATAGTCTAGCAACCTTCTGATAATTTACTATTCCTTTCCCTGGCATGGTTTCACGAATTACAGTTGTAAAGGTATTTTCCATAATTACATCTTTCCCATGTATACTTTTAATATATGGACCAAGTTTAGAAAAGCATTCCTCAATGAATTCATCACAGAAGAGATACTTTTTGGGACTATTAATCATATTTACAAAATCCAAATGCACTCCAAAAGCCTTCCTATCCACATCTTGAATCAATTGAAGGTATTCATCTGGCGAATCAGGTATCATCCAAGGCATAGGCTCTATGGTATAAAAGGTTCGCTTAGGTTTTACAGAGTCAATAATCTCTCTTATGGAATCAACAATCAATGCATAGGTATCCTTTGAGTAATTTTCTCTATAAAAGCCGTCCCATGTTTCACCTCTGCTACCTGTTATGTTAACACAGCAATTCGCAGCCAGTTCCTCTGCCAATGCCAGTTGATTTTTGCTATACTCCAGAGCTTCCTTTCGTTCAGCAACATCTTTGGAGATAACATTTTTCCAAACACCAACTTCTCCAATAACCAGATCATGTTCCTGGACACATTGTAAATAAGCTTGTCTCTCTTCCTTACTTGCAGGATAATCAATTGGTGCCAAAACAGCCCTGTATCCCAATTCTTTAACTAATTCATACCATTCATCCGGATTATTATAAGGTTTTTCTATTCCCCCACCTATTCTCAAAACCATCTCTCCTTTATATATTTTTTTAAATTCCTACTACCAGCCATTCCTTTTCCAGATTACCGATGGATCAATATGTTTTAGATCCTGGGAGCAAGTTCTTGCCATTACCCCGGCCAATTCTTCTGTCATCTTAATGATTTGGTCTTTTACTCCTTCCGAACCATTCTTTCTTAAGGGCTCCATAATCACTCTACCTGCAGACACTGCATCAGCGCCTAAGGCCAGGGCTTTAAATACATCCATTCCACTCATAATACCACAGTCAACAAAGATTGGTATTTGGTGATTGATTACTTTAGCAATCTTAGGCAATATGTATAAAGGAGGAACTGCATAGTTCATAATTCCATGATGGTGAGATACCACTATGCCTTTTGCTCCGGCTTCTAAAGCTTTATAGGCATCTTGCTCACTAAGAACCCCTTTTATAATAAAAGGTAATTTCGTAGCATTTATAAATTCCTTTAGTTCCGCAAGGGACTTTGGTCTCATCTGATGACCTAGAACCAGATCACATTTACCATTTCCTCCAAAAGCATGGTCGACATCTATGCCCAGAGCAAAAACCCCACAGCGTTCTGCATGCTCTATTTTCCGGAAAAGATCATCATTATCGGCATATGGTTTAATAATTTTTATAGTTCGGGCACCAGTAGCTGTTATGGCAGCTAATTCCTCTTCATCTCCCATACCTGCCCAGTTAACTGCATTGGCTGCATAGGCACCCTTAGCCATCTCAACCATACCATTTTCCCGTACATTGTCCAAATGTGACAGAGCTGCCATCATAATAGGCGTATCAAAAGTCTCTCCATATAGTTCAAGTTTCGTTGAAGGTATAACAGCATCAATATGCCTCATTTCAACTAATAATGAGTCAAAGTACTCTCGGGTAATCTGATCTGAATCCCATGGTTTACTGTGCTTTTCCATATCTCTCATAGTTGACACTCCTTTATTATATTTGTTAATTTCTTAAGCTTGGCTTCATCTTCAGGTAAAATTGCTCAATTATTTATATATTATTACCACACATTACCATACACTGGATGATTTCATTGTAACAATTTACTACATAAATCACAATACTTTTTGATGATAAAATGCTGATATTGGAATGAACATGGTGCTTTAGAACTCATTTCCAATCACAAAAATACCCTCCAATATGTTCCCAATAATCCATATCGAAGGGTATAAGAGGAGTATATTAACGAATCAATCCCCCATGAAAATAACATTCATATACTTTTATCTCATTACAGTAGATTTCCTCGTAACCTTGAAACCAAGTAAAATCGCCCACAACTTTGCATTTATATAAGTATTCTCCGGACTGATAGTATTCCGGTCCTCGATAGGGCATATTTTTGTCAGCCTTTCTAAGTGCCTCCTTCAAGAAATCTCCACTGAAGGGTTCTCCCAAAACCCGTCCCAAATAATTCATGGCGTAAACAGCTTTTCCATCTAGCCAAATGGCTTCTTCCCCTGCAAATTGTTCTCCACCCACATAGGTATCGTGATATGTATAAGGTCCATTGGAATACTGAAAATCATAGGAATCAAATCTTGTCGAAGCTGTTTCATTCATGAAGCCTGCATATGTGTTCTTATTCGCTTCTAGCCTGAAATCAATCAGTTTGTCCATATCTGTCTTAGTATCAGGTGAAATATTAATCGCACACTTCTGATCTTTAACTAGATAATCAACAGTCACATTGAATAGATTACTAATCTGAATCAGATTGGTGATATCCGGATAAACCTGTCCAGACTCCCATTTGGCTACGGCCTGCCTGGATACATCAAGCTTCTCAGCCAATTCCTCTTGTGTAAACCCTTTGTTCTTTCTAAGTAGTTGTAGTTTTTCGGAAAATATCATATTCATCACCTCCGAAATAATCATACTATAACACAGTATGAATAGACATAAACCTATGTTTGCTATTATGCTACTTTTGTTATACGTTTATATATGTTGTAATAGTATTTCAATCCACGCCCTCTACGAGGAGGGCGACTCTTAGCACCTATATTAATGTCTAATGCACATTATTTCAATCCACGCCCTCTACGAGGAGGGCGACCTATAGGTAATAAATCCCAAATAGTTTTTATAAGCATTTCAATCCACGCCCTCTACGAGGAGGGCGACACATAAGACATATTACTAATACACTTAGATAATGGATTTCAATCCACGCCCTCTACGAGGAGGGCGACGTGTCGTTATTATTTCTTCTAAGTGTTCTATGTATTTCAATCCACGCCCTCTACGAGGAGGGCGACGTTTCAGCATTTGACAAATCAATTTCAATTTTAATTTCAATCCACGCCCTCTACGAGGAGGGCGACTTAAATCCTGGAAAACTAGATATAAATGGTCTATTTCAATCCACGCCCTCTACGAGGAGGGCGACAATACCATCGCTGCTAACCTGTTCTGGTTCAATCTTATTTCAATCCACGCCCTCTACGAGGAGGGCGACCCGGTAATGGCAATGTATGGACCCGTAAAAGTCATTTCAATCCACGCCCTCTACGAGGAGGGCGACATCCAGGATGATATTTTATATATTAACGTAGCATATTTCAATCCACGCCCTCTACGAGGAGGGCGACGTGCCTGTATCCTTGTGTAAAGCCCGTGAAGGTAATTTCAATCCACGCCCTCTACGAGGAGGGCGACGATTGGAGTGGTGAGGATGAATAAGCAAGAGATAATTTCAATCCACGCCCTCTACGAGGAGGGCGACTTGCGTGTCCAATATGGTCAAGATACATTTCCTTATTTCAATCCACGCCCTCTACGAGGAGGGCGACGCTTGTCGGTTGGTTTCATTTTCTCGGTCAAGTATTTCAATCCACGCCCTCTACGAGGAGGGCGACATATACATAGTCATACACATTTAGGCATGATAATATTTCAATCCACGCCCTCTACGAGGAGGGCGACGCTTCTACCGCTCCTGGCTTAACCACTATATAAGTATTTCAATCCACGCCCTCTACGAGGAGGGCGACATAAAAAACACACAAGCCAAAACAACAATGAGATATTTCAATCCACGCCCTCTACGAGGAGGGCGACTTCATTTCCTCCATTATCGGGAATAGGGTAGT
>DUNZ01000101.1 GCA_012839085.1 Clostridiales bacterium | reverse complement strand
TGAGCTTATTATATCCAAATCGATTGTTTCTTTAAACTATTATTTCTTTCATTGTTTCCTTTTTTGCTGTACTCTTTTTAATCTTTATTAATATATTCATCGCCTAAGCCAGCAGAAATCATACTACTTAATATCTTTAGTGCTTCCTCTTCATCTTCTCCATCACATATGAGTTCAATCTCATCTCCATATTTGATTCCAGCGGATAAAACTCCTAACATACTTTTAGCATTCACGGTTTTATCATCAATTTTTATAGATATGGAAGATTTAAACTCAATGGATCGATTGCATAGAACACTAATGGGTCGTAAATGCAATCCCGTAGGATTTTCGATTCTTATTTTGCAGCTTACCATAGGAAACCTCCTATCTTAAAATCGCTGTACAGATTAACTGTACTTATAAGTTACATAACAATTTACTACCGGCTTATTTACAAGAACAATATTATCTTTGGTATTCTTTAACTTAAGATCTATTGTGTTAGAACCTACTCGATAGGTTTCTAAATCTATGTACGGTCTAAGTGCTGTAATGGATAATTCATCCAAGTCTGCACTTAAACCCATAACAGTTACTTTAATTGGTGTGGATCCCATGAATACATTAATATTGTCCGATTTGTTTACTAAATCAATTTCATTTGGTTGCAAGGTAAATTCCTTAGTGTCCATTTTTTCTACTAAAATATTAATGGCTACGCTTTCATCTTCCCCAACCAGAAGGATCCCTTCAGGTAATTCTTTCCGAATATCTCTCTCCGTAGCAATACTATCGGATGCCCCTGAGACATCTTCTACAATTGTTATTTTGCTGATATCCCTAAGGTCATAATCTTTCCCTGCAACAAGAACCGTCGTTGGATCATATTCTATCTTAGATATCCCATAACCATATTGAGGATCACCAGTGGTTTTTACCTCTACCGTAACGGTCTTTGTTTTTAACATGTCAAGCTCTACTGCTACATAATTTTCGCTAAAAGAAAGTTTTGAAGCATCCATCTCATTGCCATCTTCATCAATTACTTTCGGTCGTTCTAATCGGTTAATTAATGTTGAGGCATCGGTCACATCCACCTCTACGATTAGTTGATCAATGTTTTCCACGATATTCTTTGGACCTTTCACATTGATAAGGTTGGGGGATGCCTTCTTTTCACCAATATGAAAACCTTCTGCCACTTCTCCACGGGGAACAATATTAACCTTAAAGCTTTCTTCCTTCACATCTTCTAAGCGAATTTTCATCTTTTGGTCTTCCCCATCGGTAATTACAACCTCATCTCCATATCCCGGTGCCGAAATCTTAATCGGTACAGTGATTACATCGGCCAATTCGGTTAATTCATGAAAATCAGCTGTAACTTTAAAGTCTCTTGCTGTCAAATCATCCTTAATAGAACGCCTAGCCCTTACTGTAAAATCAATATAATCATTTTCAATTACTACATAAGTTCGTTCATCACTTTTTATGGAATTCTCATTCAGTATTTGCACTTTAACATCCCGAATGGATTTTGACTCTAAAGGATTATCAATATTGGTTATCACTAGCCATAAAACTGATGCAAGAATAACGGATAGAATTTTCAAGCCGATGTTTCTAGTCAACTTCTCTTTCACTCTTTATCCTTCCTCTCCATAGTTTTATCCTTTTTACTTCGGTGGTTTTCTTCTGTGCTTCAACTAATTTCGCTCTCAAATAATCTCCATCAATATTTCGAACCAGTTTACCACCCTTAGCCAGTGATACCTTTCCTGTCTCTTCAGAGACAATGATTGTCAAACTATCGGATACTTCACTAATCCCTATACCAGCACGATGTCTCGTTCCTAAGTCCTTACTTAAATGCATATTATCCGACAAAGGAAGATAGCAGGTTGCAGCTGTTATTCGATTGCCTCTAATGATTACTGCACCATCATGGAGTGGTGTATTATGTTCGAATATATTAATTAACAATTCACTGCTAACAATACTATCCAAATAAATCCCTGTGCTTTCAAAATCATGAAGGGGAGATTCCTCTTCAATCACAATCAGTGCACCGGTTTTTGTCTTTGCCAATTCAAAAGTGGCTCGTATGATTTCATGTAAGGTATGATCAGAAAACTTTTCGCTTTTTTCTTTATAATCATCAAAGGTAATGAGAGATCTTACTATATTCTTCCGTCCTAGCTGTTCCAATGCTTTTCTTAATTCCGGTTGGAATACGATAATTAGGGCAATAATACCTACACTAATGGTATTGGTTATAATCCATAAGATCACATTTAACTCAAATAATACTGCAAATAGCCAGAAGAACATGATGACAACCAGACCTTTCACCAATGTCCAGGCTCTAGTATTCTTAACCCATTTCACGACATGGTATAAAAGGAATGCAAGAATAATGATTTCAATGATATCCGTAGGCTCCACTTTGGGAAGTGTTAGCCATATCAAATCATTATTAAAAAAATCTCTGATTGCCTCCATATGCCCTCTCTCCTACTTTTCTACTTATCTTCTCTCATCCTACCGGTTTTCATCACTATAATCATCATTCATCATCATTTTCATAGTCATTGACATGAAGATATGCTTCATCCTCATCATAATCATCGATATCTGCATCATCATAGTTATAGGAATTGGTCTTTGATATATTTTTATCTACATTCTTTACATTAAAATGTTTAACATTCTTCTGAGGAGCAGTCACCGTAATCTTTGGCACCGCTTTTACGTAATAATAATATACATCATCTTCAAATTGCGCATATTCCACTCCAGAATAATCCAAGGTAAACCTGAAAAAATGAATGGCATATACGATAGCCGCAGAAGCAATGGTTCCAAGAATCATACTGATTATTTCATCCGAACGATCCAAAATCAAGTCACTGATTAAAAAACCAAGAATGCTGGTTATGGCACCAGACACAATTGCAATCTCAAAAGCATAATCAAACTTCATCTTTCTTACAAAGTAAGTAACCAGTATAATCATTGCAAATATAACGAAGGACAGAATCATAAGCTTATTCCCCGTTAAATTGTCGATTACATTGGTATAGAGTAGCAAAATATCTTCTACTGTTTTATTTACCTGCATGGTTACAGCTGTTTTTACTACCTGGAATACAAAATAAATGATAACACCGCAAACCGTAGGAATAATCGATATGGGTGTTGCGATTAGTCCTAACAAAATCGGTATTACAAATGGAATCTTTAATGTATATAAAACCGGAATAGCCAATAATACATAACCCTGTTTTGGAGTAAATCTAGCAAACAGTACATATAAAATAATCATAATTATCCCAACGATAATTGCTAAGATCGGGGATTCCGAATACACATGTAAGACGGACATAAAGGCTGCCAGTAATACCATAATGGCCGAGGGCATAAATGCACTAAGTAAAGATAGGGCTAATAAAACTGGCAAGGCTTTGATTCTTTCGTCATATCCTATTTCTCGATTGATTGTTTCAAAAGCGATTAAAGCAAATAAAAATTTGACTATAGGAATGATATATAAATCATATCTTTGATATAGATTTTTTATTCGTTCCCTAAAAACAAGTAATTGCATCATGATTTTTTCCTCCCAAACTTAAGACTCCGGAGACTCTTCTTTATAAATTTTATTCAGTCGATTTAATAATTTATAGTACCGGCCAAGTTTTTTCCGAGATGCATCATATTTTAATGAGTATCCAATTAAAGATCCAAACCCGTAAATAGTTATAATAATAATATATATTCCTAAAATATATAATCCAATGGTTTTGTAATCCAAATTCACTGCGTTGCGAACTAAATACTCAGATTGATATAAAAAGATTAATAATAGGATCAATGCATAACCAACGGTTGCGCAAATTATGGATTTTAAGACCTGATACCTAACATAATCTGTTTTATAATATTTACTTAACTGAATATCTTCCTTACCTTCTTTGTTCTCGTAAACAGCCAGCTTATGCATAATTCTAATTTTTCTATAATTTAACATGTTACCTCCAAAATCCCTGTCTTATTTCAAGCATTCACAGGGTTTTCCAGATTTATACACTTTTGTTTGTATCCATATACAATATAAATCAATAAAGTCTCTAATGCAAGATTATTATATCATGAACAAAAAACATGTTCATGATCGTGATGCTCCAATCGCCATATGCATACAAGCATGCATATGCCCCACTACGCATTTATTATATCATACAGATGGATGAAATACGAGAATTATTTTATCGATCCTTACCCCTCATACATAGGCTGATGTGATTTCTGTTCTTAAGACTGACCTATACACTGATTTGAACCAAATAAGCGGTAGACGGGGTAGTTTATGCAATTGGATCGAACCATACACTGATTTAGGCACACAAGAGAAGCGGATTCCCTATTGGGGAATCCGCCATTTACTATAGCACTTAAAACCATGCGGAACCTTCCGACGAATATCCAATCACCGCATCATGCTTGATATTTATTGTTCCTGAACATTTTATTTCATCCCAGTTGAAATTCAGCCCGCTCAGGCTGACTACAATATTGCGAAATTCCGCCGTGGTTGTTAGCCCGCTAAATATATACATGGGCACTTCCACTGTAGCGTTAAATGTTTGATTGGTATGCAAACTACTGACTTCACAATTGAAAGGATTCATGGTACCAGTCATAGATAAGGTGCGGCCTGCAATTTTAACATTGGCAGACACAAGGCTATTGCTTTCGCTAAAGTCTGTAAATGTAATACTAATGTTACCACTTGTACCAATACCATATTCCTCGATAGCACTATAATTGGATGAGAATGTACTGTTAAAGGCACTTTTATTTGTCAGAACAATGGAGTCTTTTATAAAACTTGCTTTTATAAATCGATAACCACCTGTTATATCCCAATGCAGAGTTACCGTAAATACACCAGTTGTTTTAAATAAATCACTATGATAATCTGCTGTAAACGAAACTGTATAAGAGGAACCATCCCCAATAAACTCAATGTCTTTTACATCACTGACTTTTGATTTATCAAAGTTTAATGTTCCAAATTCCGTGTTCACTTCCTTACCTTCCATAAGTAACAACAGTTCATCCTTATCTGGTGCATTTGCAGCTGTTTCCAGGGCAAATCCTGACCCACTAATCGCCCATTGCCCATCGCTAAGGTACATATCAAGGGATGCCCTGCCGGTGGACGTATATTGGGGATGAGTTATTGTAATGTAGCTCACCTGGAGGCTTGCATTTTGGCGATCATGCGTATAAGCTTAGCCGTCTGAGCAGAAGCCAAAAACAGATTGGGTTCTGTTATACCATTGGAAGCAAGTTGAGGTAATATGGTGTTTTCAATAACTTCCTCATATGGTTCTTCCGAAACGTCAAATTCATCCATTCGGTTGGCGACAAACAAGAACCGGTCTCTAGACTGTTTCCCATTGCTACTATTTCGCATTGAATTAGCAATTTTTTGTAGAATAATGTTGCTATCATTGGTTCCTAGTTGAGCTCCGTTAAATACATAGAGTATTAAACTCTTATTCTCATCATTAATGGCCTGATCCATCAATTCCTCATGTTCTAGGTTTTGAGAATTGTTTCCACCTGGAGTATCAACAAAAACGGTATTGAGAATATCCGAAGGCAAGTTGGGAATTGGCCCTTCCAGTTGAATTAAACGAATCAAAGCATCCTTACCTTCCGGATCATCGGGATCTTTTTTATAATTTAGTTCGGAAATAAGGCTCTTTGTTGCCTTCACATTTCTTGCAACAGGATTCCCATACTTATCCTCGGCATTGACCAAGAAATCTTCAAACTTGTCATTGTCTTTGATTTCTGTAATAACAGCAGTGGTTGCTTGATTTACCGCAGGTAACAGTTCCCTTCCAATAATGGCATTGATTAGAGTCGACTTCCCACTACTCATAGGAGCGACAACAACAATTCTAAAATCAGAGTTGATAGCATTATCAAAGTTTTTCTGAATATCAGGGGTTTTAAATTCTTCGATGGGTCCTTCCTGCAGCTCTTTGTAAAGCTCTCTTAACTGAATCATTTTCTGGTAGGGATCCGCATCTTTTGCTCTATCTTTATTCTTGTGCACAAGTTCAATATGACTAAAACAGTCCCCAAACTTATCCTTTGCATAAGCCAAATCTTCAAAATCACCAAAGGTACCGATAAAATCAATCCTAATTTGACTGTCTCCCGTACTGGTTCGTAATTCCTTATAGATTCCCTGCCAACTGCCTTTGGGTTCAATCCATTCCTGTAATCTTTTGTTATTGACATACATAAGTGGAGAAAACTTATCCTCTATTTCCTTTCCATTCAGTAATATTTCGGTTCTTACTGTATAGGGATTATATGTAATCTGAACATTTACCATTTTATTGTACATCTCCTTTATCTTTTCTTTTTGTGCCTTTTTCCTTTCTTTTTCTTTGAAGTGGCTTTTTTATCTACTTCTCTTTTACATGATATTTTAGGAGCCTTCATTTTTAATGAATTTACCATGGTTTCATCAATAACTTTCTCTAGTAAAGCTAAGCCAGTATTCGCTAGGGCTGCATAAATTTGACCTCTGCTATATTCCTGACCATCTACCACAATGAATTCCTGCAAATTTCCCCTTTCCGCTATAACAGCATAATTAACAAGAGAAAAACTATCATTTTTAAAATATTTGAAATTTCTATAGAAGTTTTCTTCTTCTAATTCCAAAAGTTCCTCTCCATTTAAGACTTTTTTGAAGCTAAGTGCACTGCTTGCTGAAATAGGAATTAAAACAGGATTTTCTATACCCTTTTCCAGGATGTAATTTTTACAGTTTTCCATGAGCTCATATGGATCTTCTTTTTCTGGATCTATTAAATCCATTTTATTTACAACAAATATAATCTTAAATTTTGGATTTTTCTTAAGTTTATTCGCCACGTACCTTAAGAAGCTACTATCGTCATAGGTTCCAATCTGTTGTGCATTGATTACATATAGAATTAGTCCTTCTGCAAACTCATCCAAAACGTTCATGGTAACCATTTCATGAGACAAATCCATGCTATTATTAATTCCAGGAGTATCTATGATAAGGAGTGACTTTTTACTATTCTTGATTCCCCTTATTTGCCCCTCTAAAATCATTTCAGAAACCTCATTGGTCTGATTGAATTTTTTAATATCTGCCTTTGTTGCTTTTTCGATTAAACTATACTTACCGTTTTTTTCAACGGCATGTATTTCAAACTGTGGTTTCAAATCATTATCCAGAATAGCAACCGATTTTGCTGTACATGCCCTGTTTCTATTGGGGAGTAGCTCCTTACCTACCAGTGCATTAATCAAGGTTGATTTTCCGCTGCTCACGGTCGAAACGACCAAGGTAGGATATACTTTCTTCCTGTCAAAAACTAGCTCTTTAAACACGACTTGGCCTCCTATTTTTCATTTGCTTTTATTGTCCAAGCACTACCAAACTTTATCATCTCGAAATAAATAAGAACAAAAAGAACATTACAGTAGGATACCCAACTGTAATGTACAACATTTGGTAACTGGCTGACATCTTACAGTCCCTATAGCTTTGCGTCATATGCTTTCGCATACTTTGCCTACCATATATATCTAATTCCATTATACACAAGGATTCGAGTAAAAACAACAAATATCCTTATTGTTATAGTTAATTTTTACCATATTTCTTCTTTGTATTAATTTGTTAGTTATGCACTATTAACAGTTATTAGACAAGTCCTTTTCTAAGGAAGCTAATTTTTTTATAAATTATAGAAATAAGATACAAACAAGAAATATTGCTATATGTTGACAGTTTACGCGGGTTTATATAATATGGTTTGAATCTCCGGCAATCAATACTGGGCGCACTAAAATAGCGGCTATTGTTTTCACAATAACCGCCATTTTACTATCCCTTGTTCTATCTTTAATCTAATTTTGATTTTCCTTTTATCTATTCTATTAATATTTATAGCAATTGCTATACATTGTTTTCATTTGGTATTTTTTAATTACTTTCGTATCAACTTCAGTTTCTATTCTCCAGACATCCAGAGGAAATGAATAAGAACATCATTTATTAAGATATCGTCTGAATTAGTCTTGAATCATTATTGGGATATAAGATCCTTGCGCTCATTCATGAACTTTAAAGACTGTTCCATAGCAAACTTTCCGCCTGCTAGACTGAAGCCGTGAGCCTCATTCTCAAGTACAATTAGCTCCACTTTGGTTAAAAACCCATTTATATAGGTATTGTATTTACTAAAAATACATTGTAATTGTTGTCCGTAAAAATCTTAGGAAAGGATGGGAATCTGATTGATTACCATCACCTTTCGTCCAACCATGTAAAAACGGATAAAAAGGAAGGAGTACTAGGGTGGTTACAATCCCCATTATAAGCAAAAGTGGGGTCAATATTATCATTAAAAACCCATATCTTTTCGTCGGCTTCTTCTTCATGACCTTATCTCCCTTCTATATCTGGGGCAAATACACTCCTATAATCAAGTGAGCTATTCACACCATAAAACACAAACTTTTGATTGTTATTATTTGTTGCATTATTACACCATATTTTGTATTTTGTCAATCTCCTCCATACATTATGTAATTATTATACGTATCTATATTTTTTTATTAACCGCTTAAAAATTTAACTTCTGTATCAATCGAATCACCCTTTATCACTGTATCAATCGCAAAAAAGCCACCTTCTAAATTTCTTTAGGAAGTGGCCTTTATAAGTCCAATATTGATTTATTCAATTCTCTTAGCTCTATTCTTTATTCCAGTAGAATCCCAACTAAAACGAGTCCTTCTGTGGGCAAAGCTTCTTTTTAAAAATTAATAAAGCTTTGCGCCAGCAG
>DUNZ01000100.1 GCA_012839085.1 Clostridiales bacterium | reverse complement strand
TTATTCTTCCTCATTTTCTGCCTCCATCATGCACTATCATGGCATCACATATAATAGTTTTTATCCTTCGGATTATCTACATACAATAATAAAGACGATAATTGGATCGATATTGTTACAAAGAATAAAAGCTTTTAATTTTATATTCTTTGTACTGAATTTGCTAATCCTAAGGTTTGGATGTTTCATAAGCTTATAAACTAAATTCTATAAAAATAGATTTTGTAATAGTGATATCGTCTTTCAATAGAAAAAAGCTCTTGGATAGAA
Organism: Clostridiales bacterium; assembly: GCA_012839085.1. Classification (GTDB taxonomy): domain Bacteria; phylum Bacillota; class Clostridia; order Lachnospirales; family Lachnospiraceae; genus Mobilitalea. The sequence goes on along the minus strand of DUNZ01000100.1, from coordinate 17,636 downwards.
TATTTCTACCCAAAAGCTTTTTTTAATCCACATATTAAGGTTTATTTTTTACATAGCTCTCCATTGAAAACCATTTTGAAACATCATCAAATCAAAATTATTATGCAATCCTATTTTTCTGCTCATTCACATATTACACCAAAGATAGCTAGAGATACACTTTCAAATATAAAATCTGTAACCGAAGATAGCTAGAAGTACACTTTCAAATATAATCTGTAACCGAAGATAGCTAGAAGTACACTTTCAAATATAATCAATATAATCTGTAGCCGAAGATACTATTTCATTCATAGTTTGAATCTCATCTTTAATATTACAAATCAAAATTCTCTTCAAAATGCTCTGGTTTAATCATTTCCCCTTCAAAAAAGTTGATATATTTTAAAGTGTACTTAAAGCCATGTGCAGTTTCTTTCAAGTTCATATTCCAAGCAAGACAGGGGTAATCATTTCGATTTACAATCAAATTCTCCATTGAAACCTTTGGATTCCCTATATAACTAACCCAATAACTACCTTCATGATATTCTAATTTCATATCCTCTATTCCTAAAAATTCAGTGATTGCCACCGCTGAATAAAAAAGCAAACACCAAACCGGATAAAGAATTGTGTTTTGTAAGGATCCATGAGCAATCACTTTATTACGAATGTGATTTACTGTTCTAACCAGACCAAGAAAATTTATCTGGTATCCCTCAAAATTCGCATATATAAAATCTCCTACTGCATTAAAGATTGGCTGTAAGACTTTAGTATATCGGAAGTTTCTATGGTGAATATTATAATATAAGGCATCTTCCTCCCCCACCTGTCGCCATAATTCATATCCAAGGGAAAATAAATCAGAAGGAATTATCTCTTTGCGTTTATTCTTATAGGAATTACTGGCTGCAAGTTCACGATAAACCCTTTTCTTTCCTTGAAGCCCCTCCTCTTTTAAGATTTCATTTAGACGACGATCAAACTTCTGCTTTCCATAATAATAAGCGGATAATCGTAAAATAATTTCAATATAGTCAATTAAGGCCATAATCGATTGAATTGGATTTTGAAAGGTTACCGCACTATTAAAGAAGTTACGTAACTCATTATTTTGAAACTGAAATTGATTGGTATATTCTCCGTAACAATTGATTTGATCTAAGTAATATTGACTATTTTCAAAGTATTGCTTAAATGTACTCTGATCCTTATTCTGGTCTGCTAATCTGCCGAAATGATTGGAGGAATCTTCGATCCTTTTCTTGGTCTCTCCCTGTTCTTTTTCCATCAAGAGACGTATTTGGGCCTCTGTTATCTCCTCAACAGAATGAATCGGACATATTTTTATAGCAGACATATTTTTAAATTTCAGAGGAATATTATAATTCTCCTCTTGATTTGAATAGTTAAAAATAATAACCTGTTTATTAAAACCGCCAGCTAGCTTTACAAATACATTTTCATATATTTGTTCCAGCTCATGATAAAATTCCTCTTTATTTCTAGGTTCTAGCAAATAGCAAAAGCAAGAGATTTGTTCGAATAATAATCTTTTATGTTCCTCCCTATTTCTTAATATTCTTAAGATTTCATCTTCATTTAATAAAACTGTGTTTTTTATGTTTTTAAAATACAAATGATTTACATCTTGGGTGGATCTAGACTTACCATGATTAATAAAGAGTATTAATATCTTATTAAGGTCTGGTAGTTTTCCATTCATTAAATCCTTATAGATATTGATTGTTGTTTTAACTTCTTTCACATCTTTCTTCAAATGAAGATGATAGGGAAGCATAAGACAATATCGGATTACTCTCCATATTAAGTGAAATACAATATATAAAACTAAAATATGTGGTATCGATTCAATATGTCTATAGGATAATTTGATCCAGAACACTAATTGTAAAATGGAAAACAAGGGAATAAGACAAAATAAAACTTTGTTGCTAATATAATTTGCATTGCTTTTGATATAAGTTTCGCTTCTAAATAACTCAAACTCCCCATCTTTACTTTTCCTTTTCTTTAAGATGGATGGAAGTAGCAATTCTATACTTAATAAGAGCAATAGATTAGCTGCTTCTAATAATAGTAATGTACCCTCGTCGACTTCACCTATGTATATAGCTAGGATGATATAAATTAAAATCATTACAAGGGTATACAATACACTCATTCGTCTGGAATAAAACATTCTACCATCCTCCCTCCATATTTAGCATTATGGTAAATGGTTCACCATTTCTAGTTACAAGTCCCGTAGAATAATTGAGATATTCTTCAAAGGAGGCTTCTTCATCGTGAATCCAATAAGATAAGAGACTACCGTCCTCAAGACAGGCGGGAATTCGTATTAATTGATCCTCTCTTAATAAGCTAATATTAATGAATGGTGTTAAAATACAAACATCTTCTTTAAAGATAAGAACAATTTCTTTGGTTAAAACCATCAATGCCTCAAGTAGTTCATCAGAAACCGAAAAAGTAATGGAGCCATGTCCCAGATACTTATTACGCATTTCAATAATTGATTGAATGATTTCATCTAGGGTACAAGTTCTGGGTGTTTTTCTTTTCTTTAGTAACCTTTGTATGGTTATGTATGCATTATGAACTTCATCATGTTCAAGATATTTGGGCATTACTTGATGCAATTGACTTTGTATCTGAGCCCATCCCCCCATGCTAAAACTATTAAAGTTGTTCACAGAATCTACATCTAAGACACTTAATTTGTAAAGCGCACGGTAATGTAGGATATATTCAATCATGCGAAGCAATTGATAAAACAACTCCGTAGAATTAAATGTTTTATGTATCATAGTAAGCTGATAATGAAGAAAATTATACTTATCATCTATCGGAAGGGAGCTATTCAAATCCCAGATATCATTCCTGATTTTCATTTGTATATCATTTAGTTGTTTAGAGTAAATAAAATACTCAATATCCAGATGATTGATCTCTGATTTTGATGGGTATTTTTTGTAACTAACCTGATGATTTTTTAATTCATTCTCAAAGTAGGTTTTGTAAGTCTCATAATAAATGGTTGAAACAACCAAGATCTCCATTTTATTTTTCTTCAGTTGATCTAGCTTGTCCAGTACTTGATTGGCATAGCTTCTGTTTTCACAACGAGAAATATCTTTTGAATCGATATATAAAATTAATTTTTTCGCAGGATATTGAAATGGATGTTCTTGCGAATATTTTACATATTCATAGGGAAAAATCCGATATACCTTACTAAGAGAATCCGTAAGAATCCGGTGACGATCCATTTTACCCAAAATATTACCAAAAAGAATTTTGCCTACTGAATGAAAATGATTTGATTTTCCTGCCAGTATGATATTGTTCATAGAGCTATAATAAACCATTTCCTTTGCTTTTGTATCTTGGTCCGCTTGTAAAACCAGTTTTTTGGCATCATATCTATAATAAAAATACTGTACTATCATTATGATCGGTACTAGGATAAATATATTAAAATGTGCTGGCTGATGTTGAGCCATTACGGTATATAGAGGACGAATCTACCAGAAATGATTGATACTTCGAATGGTTCGTTCTGCGGCATATTTTGATATGGTTTTCTGGTTAAAAATTAAGATTAGATATGCCACTAGGGCAATTTTTATAAATAAGCCCATGGCTTCTTGTGGTGCAAAAAAGGTGCTATCTATAATGGCATCTCTATTTTCTAAATTCTCTAGGAAAGACGGATTTACCATTATTATAGTCATAAGATAATACAAACCTATATAAAGAATCGTTGTTTTTAAACCTTTTTGAATACAATATTTGGAAATCATATAGATAGGAAACTGAAGTAGAATAAAATACTTAAACATGGTACTAGCTGTTTGCATATCCCCCAAAGCTAGAATTGTAAAGACATAATATGCTAAAGTCATTCGAATAAAGTTTTTAATAAGAGATCTATTATTAATATAACGTATTATAGTATACATAATTTCTCCTTTACCCCCAAATTTATCCTTAAGTATAAACTATTTATTTCATCTAATATCTCATTTTTTATATATAAATGCTTTATGTTTTGCAGCAATAATTCCTTTTTCTACAAAATTTTCATTTTTCATTATATCACAGAAAATAATTGAAATATAGTTTTATATTAAATAAAAAAACAAAAAACCAACTAGAATCGAAATCCTAGTTGGCATAGTCAAGGTCATATCAAGCTTTTTACAGGCTCATGTTTGCTTCCATTCCTTCAAAATCAATTTCTCGCACTTTACCATCTTTTAAATAAATCCGTGTAATCCCATAGGCTCCCACTTTGTGTTTGTCACCATACTCAATATTTAGAATGGGGAATAATTCATCCTCTGTAAATTCCTCATGATTATCCTTGGTAATCACCTGGGATATCAGGATGTATGATTCGTATCCTCCATATTGTTTTTTACGAGTGGTTGATGCAAATACAATAAGGGATTGTTCCGAATCAGGATTGGTTCCTTTGCTTTGAAGATAATCCAAATCACTCCAACCGTCATAAATGGTCATGGCCAGTTGACGTTTCTTTCCGGTAAAATCAGATCCCTTCAAAATAATAGCCTTGGCATTCTCTTTTTCTTTCTTAATGATTTCAGTTCCATTATCGGGGAAGCCATAAGCTCCCAAAGTCAAGGCAATGGGACGACGAAATAGTTTCAATTGATCCACTCTTACAATACCGTAGGGTACGGTAAAATCAGCTAGATTGATTCCTTGAATCCACTGAGACTCTGTTTGTAGATTGTAATTAAAAAATTGTCTGCGATACAAGACCTCCTTTTTACTACCACACCAAAATGTAACATTACATTTTTGCAATTCTCCGGAAGTAGTATCTTTTAATACATATTGTTGAGCTTCTATCTCTCCCACTTTGATCCCGCTTCCAATTTCTTCAAAAACAGGTGTAGCTTCCCAAGGATACTTGGTATTAAAGGAAAGCTTGGAGTAATTCCACATACCATGGTTATCCCCCGAGTCCTTAACCACTTTGCCCGTACGCAGAATGGTCTCGCCATTGGCTTTGTGATTGCTAAAGCATAGAGCCGGTCCATTCAATACCGTTTCTTTCACCTCATTCTCCTCTAAAGTCTCCCATGTCCCATTGTTTTCCTTGGCAGTCCAGAAAGGATGATCGGCAGGCAGATGTAAGCATAAGAAGGCCTTACCCATCCAAAATGGAGATTCTGCACAGGAATATCCTTGCACTAAGGGTGAAAACTGACCATAAAAACCTAAGGTAGGAACTCCTTTATATCGGAAATCTTCTCTGGTTAAAAACTGCAACAAAGAACCGGAGGCAATTCTTCTTGCCAATCCATGGTTTACCCGGGATTCTTTTAAGAACATATTTCCATCAAAAGCACTGGTAGATGCATTACGATAAATATTGCTTCTTCCCCACATATTGGTGAAACCATCTTGATCAAAGAAATCGGCATAGGTTTCCATTAATTTATTAGAATTCTCTTCAAACTTCTTCGCAATATAAGGCTCATGATCATACCCATACCATAGATTCCATAAAGGTGCGTAAACATTAAAGGCCCAACAAGAATAATAATCAAAGGAATGCCCATCCCGATACCATCCATCACCAACATAATAATTTAGGATAGCCATGGCATGGTCTGCCATGATTTCTTTATCGATTTGGTATCCTTCCATATGTAAGAAAGCCATATCAAGCATATTAAAGAGTCTCCAGTTCTGAGGAACTGTATTTGCATGGGCGAAACTTAATAAAAGCTTCGCTACTCTATCTTTTTCTTCTTGGGTAAAGGTATCCCAGATTTCTTCTTTTGATATCCAAAGGCAAATTACCAGGGCACAGGTCTCCACCGTTTGTTGAAATGCACGGAATGGATCCTGATGATTGGTAATTGCTTGTAAATCCTCGTAAGTTCCCACATATGCCGGATCTCCCTTGGTACAAGATTTTAAGACCTGATTCTTGTAATAATCCCGGATACGATAGCCACAAAGCTCTAATTGGGGATTTATATGTATCAATGGTGCTGCAATGAAAAAGCTTCTTGTAAGCCCTTCAAACATTTCTGCTTTCCGTTCCACTTCTTGTATTTCTTCTGGCAAATGTAAATGGGGATAGGTTATCTTAGTTTCTTTTCTAGGCATAACCACGGGGTCTTCAAAATGTTTTATATTCTGAAACATCCCTTCTAAGAGATAAATTCCAGCTTCAATCCAACTATCCCTGGTTAATCCCGTATATGGGCTTAGGTCAAAGTCCAATGTTTTTGGTCGGAAAACCATTGTTCCACCTCCTATTCGCTTACCAAATGAACAATTCTTCTCCTGTTAATTTCCAGATTGCTTCAATAAAGAAGTAATCTCCATAGATAATAGAAAATTCGTGTTCCTGATCATGGAAGGCAGCGGTACATTTTTCCAAGATATTATCACAGTCATCAGACCAATTGCATCGCTGCTTAGCTAAGGATTGTAATAGCTTAATTGCCGCTTCATAATATTTATTATTCTCTCTATCTTCCATAAGTTTTGCGATTTCCAGTAAACCACAGGCGGCAATGGCTGCTGCAGTGGAATCTTCTAGTTTACAGTCTTTCGGTTGTCTAAAGTCTACCGGGATGAGTCCATTTTCAGGAATATTCTTTATATAATAATTTGCTATCTTTTTTGCACTTTCTAAGTATTTGATATTTTGGGTATGAATGTAACTTAGTACAAATCCGTAAATTGCCCAAGCTTGACCGCGGGTCCATGAAGAACCATCTTCACAACCCTGTCCTCCATGAGAGCGTATGTATTCTCCCGTCATTGGATCAAACTCTACTATATGTTTAACGGAGCCATCCTCCCGTATAAAATGTTCTATGGTTGTATCTGCATGACTAATTGCAATATGTAAATACCGTGGATCATTGGTTTGTTTGTAGGCCCAGTACAGGAGTGGCAAATTCATCATACAATCAATAATTGCCCAACCAGCCCTATCTCCATTGCCATCATCATTCCATGCTCTAATAAATTTACCTGCCAGATTAAATCTTCCAGCCAAATTATCTGCTGCTAACATCCCTCTGTTCCACGATTCCTGATTTCCACTTTTACGGTAATTTGCAACTGCTGTTGTGAGCCACTTAAATCCACTATCATGATCCATTCCTTGGTGTAACATTAAATTACGATCCAGTTTCACTTCATTATCTATTGCATTATTCTTATAAACTTCCTGACCCGTAGCGTGATAGAGTTGCCACATAATACCGCCCCAAAATCCATTGGTCCACCAACAAATATTTTTCTCTGTCCAATCATCAAAGACACCATTCTTGGTCGTATAGGGTATCTTTCCGCCACTTCTAGCGGCTACTACCAACATCTTCTTTTTAATCTGATCGGCAACTTCCCTAGCCCAAATATTTTTGTTCATATTCCTGTCCTCCTATTTATCCTTTAATACCTGATGTCGCTATACCTTCAACAAAATCCGTAAGTGTGGTTAAAGTGACTAACAACAAAGTTCATTTGATAAACCCTTGGTATTTCTGTATATATTATACAAAATTGACAAGAAAAAGTTAATATCCTATAATACTGAAATACTAACATATCCTGCTAAGGAGGGAAATATTATGATTCATATACTAAAAGGAGGCTGTGGAACTAGACATCCCAGTTCCTACCGAATGTCACGACCAGAGGGGGTACCCAACTATGTCTTGTTAATCGTCAAGACACCTGGGGAGTTCATGATAAATAATAATTTCTACCTGGTCTCACCTGGTAATGCAATAATATTAGCCCCTTTCACTTCCTCTTTTTATGGAAATCCCAAGGGAGATTACATAGACGATTGGCTACATTTTGAATTAGCCGATGATTCAATTTTTGATAGAAATGAAATACCCAAAAACATACCTTTTTCTATTGGTAACGCAGAGATTTTTACTTTTTTTATACGACAAATATTGTGGGAGAAATCCTATACTCCTCCCCAATTCATGTCTAAAAATATTGAGGCTTTGTTTTCTGTTTTAATCAATCACCTTTCCGTCGCTTGTCATAATATTAATAACCAAAAATCTAACCATCGATTTGAAAATGAATTACAACAATTACGACTGGAATTGCAAAACTCCATAGCCGAAAAGCATACCATTGAAGAGTATGCAAAAAAGCTGGGTGTAAGCCCATCCTATTTTCAACATTTATATACATCATTTTTTAATATTTCCTTTCAAAAAGATTTGATTCAGATGCGTATCGAACATGCAAAATACATTTTAACCACTACTGATTTGACCTTAGGGCAAATCGCTGAGATCTGTGGTTATTCAAACGAAGTTCACTTTTATCGGCAATTCAAGCAAATAACAGGACTTACTCCTTCAAAATACCGTAAAAAAGAGTCTACTTATTAGTAAGATTCTTATTTATATGTATTCTTATTTGTTAACTTTATGGATAAATAACCCTTTCCTCCAATGGGATTAGACAAAAAAACACCTCGATCTTCCTTATGGTTAGAACGAGGTGTTAGAGCTATTTCGTTTATCAATGCAAGCTATTGTTTTATTGTCTTTCGAAACTTAAATAATGACTTGCAAAATCCCAAAAAGGGAAGAAAGGTGAAGACAAAACATATGATAAGGGCTGTCAAAATAACTAGATCTATGATAGGCATTAGATCAAGAAAACCAATGAGAAAAATCCATCCTACCAGTAATAAAGCAAAAATACTTGCCCATATACCATAGGTTTTCTTATTTCTTCGTATCAATTCTTCTTCTGATTCTTGATCCGTAAAAATTGGGGTGGTTCCTTCCTTGGCTCTGAAAATCTGCAAGCCTGAATATACAACAATTGGACTCCAACCACTAGCTTCATAATAGGCTAGCATGTCTTGATCAAGTTCTTTCTCCATATTCAAAGCATAATCATAATCGCAAGGTTCCCCCTGTTCAAAACGATAGAGGAAGCCAAAGGCACTCATACCGCTAAGATGCCATCCTTTTTTACTCATATCTTTTAATAATTGCATATCTTTCTCAGGGCTTATTGCTAAACCTTTACACATTTTATATTTAGCCATTGTCCTTACCTCCTAAAAACTCTTCCGCTATAGATACTAAGTTTTTACGATATTCAAAATTACTTTCTAATACCCTTTTTCCGTCCTCGGTAATTTTATACATTATCTTCCCATCCTCTTCACCAATATCCTGAATCCATTCCGCATTCTTTAACTTTCTTAACGTCGTATACATAGTGGCTGGTCCTATCTCTATGCTACCCTCTGTCATATCAGAAATTTGCTGCATGATCCTGTAACCATGGATTGGTTGTATCGTAGCTAGTAGAATTAAAAAAATACTATCGGTAAGTTCCCCTGTTTCATATGGACTGATCTTTGCCATACCGACCTCCTTATCTCAATTATTTATAATTTATATATCTATTAATTTTAGCTCTATGGTTAATACATCCATTATTAATACCTCTATTGTTAATGCATCCATTGTTTATATATCTATTGTTTATATATCCATTGTTTATATATCTATTGTTTATATATCTATTGTTTATATATCTATTATTAACATATCCATCATTGATATATTTAATTATATCAATGATGGATATATGTGTCAAGATGTTTACAGATAGGAAATTGAAATCTTAAGAACAAAGGAACAAAGTAATCATATTAGGGAATTGCGGTGTTTCTGGTCTTTATATGTTTTTTCATTTATGTATTTTTCATTTATAAAATTCTTAAAACAAAAAAGAAAAATTATATAATAAGCAAATTCACTCACGAACACTTTCGAAAGAGAAAGTGCTCGTGAGTGAATTTATCTTCTAATAAGGCGTTTTTATAGCAAGCCTTATTCGTTACTTATAACCAATGTCTTTATTAGAATTTCCCTCCAAAAAAGACTAGGAAATACATATAAACTATGCATATGCGGTACCATTCTTGGACCAACAAATTGCTTTAAGGTCCCCTTCATAAATTACTCTTCCTTTGATATCAAGCAAATTTTGTGGTCGAACTAGATTTCGTGCCTTATGAAAATCTACGACACCACTTTCCTTTAAAATATGATAAACAAATTCCGAGCATAAAAAACGATGATCCTTATAGGCACCCTTGTTCAGAATACTATGCAATAGTCCCATATAGTTATATTTATAAAGATGACTATTAAGAATAAAATGATTTACTAAAGCCCTTGCCTGCTCATACTGTTTTCTAGTGACTTGAACCTCAATTATCACTCCAGGTATGGTATTACACAATTTAAAGGCTCCTTCATTGAAGGTTTCTTTACGAAAACGTCCAATAAAGGGATTGTAAGTCTTTCTTCTTCCAAAACTATACATATGATTCAATTCTTTATCCAAGGAAATGGATGCGTGGGTATATTCATCTTTTTTAACCAATTGTATTACCCTAGATATCGTTGTATTGGTTCTTGTTAAAACAATATATAAATAGTATTTTTTCATTACTAAACACCTCTTTATTCTTATGTGAAAATTATCATGGGTCAATATGTCGAAAATACCCCTTCGAATCCTTCAAGAATAAAGTCGCGAGATTCCTAATTCAATACCTTCGCGACCTACATCTTCCTAGGCGTATTTTCCTGTAGTTCCGACAATATATAATTTTCTTAAGAAAATAATTACTTTCCCGAAATACCGTACATAAAAAGCCTCATAAATTCTTGTGCTAAAGGTTTTATTTGAGAAGAGACCTCTTCCTTTGACAGATAATCTGAGTACATATCCATATATAAGTACAAGGCTTTATCGGAAATCGAATTACTTATTTTCCCTTCTGCTCTACCTTGCTGAAACAGTTTCTGATATAATTCGCTTCCCTTGGTATGATATAGATTCTTTATATAACTTGAATCCTCAGCATATATTTCCATAAATCTCATAATAAAATCTTGAGACATTTCATTGGCATAGGTTTTCTTCATAAGAATAATGTTTTCTATCTTATCTTCAAAAGTCGCTTCTTTATTAACCAGTTCTTCAAAACTTCGAAATGATTCATCTACAAAGTAGTTAACAGTACTAAGCACCAAATTATCCTTTGTTTCGAAATATTTAAAAATGGTTACCTGGGATACCCCTGCCTCCTTTGCGATTTGAGAAACCGGAGTATTCAAAATACCATTCTTTTGAAAGAGCCTTAGGGCCGTATCCAGAATTGATTTTTCCTTCTCTTTTTTTCTACGCTCAAAGCCGTTCATGCGGTTCACCTCTAGGACATATTATACGAAGAAACGATACATTTTTCAATATAAAATGAACTTTTTTAAAGTTTTTAGTTCATAATTTTCTTGTCATAAGTCTTTTAAATCAGAGTAGTAAAGCAAAATCATAAAGGAGTCGAAAACCATGAACGTTGTTGAAGTAAAAAATGTATCCAAAAAATTTGGTAAATTCACTGCCCTACATAAGATTGATTTATCCGTAAAAAAAGGAGAAGTATTTGGTTTTATTGGACCAAACGGAGCCGGAAAATCAACTACCATAAGAATTTTGCTAGGAATACTAAAGCCCAACAGCGGCTATGCTAAGCTATTTGGAATGGATGCTTGGAAGGATGCCGTTGAAATCCACAAAAGAATCTCCTATGTTCCTGGTGATGTAAATCTATGGCCCAACCTTACTGGAGGTGAAATTATTGATTTATTCATGCAGTTACAAGGAAGTAATAATAAAGAGAAACGAGATGTCTTAATTCAAAAATTTGATCTGGATCCTACCAAAAAGTGTCGAACCTATTCCAAAGGAAATCGTCAAAAGGTTGCTTTGATTGCTGCCTTTGCATCGGATGCAGACCTATATATTTTAGACGAACCCACCTCGGGATTAGATCCATTAATGGAACGAATCTTCCAAGAATGTGTAGAAGAAATAAAAGAACAAGGAAAAAGTGTACTCCTTTCCAGTCATATTCTTTCAGAAGTAGAACGTCTATGCGACCGGGTTGCTATTATTCGTGAGGGAAATATCATTGAAACCGGTAGCATAAACCAATTACGTCATTTAACACAAACCATCTTTAAAGTGGAAACCGTGAAAGAAGTAAGGGATCTGGATAAACTTGATGGCATCAATGATCTCCTTGTGGAAGGTAAGCACCTCTCCTTCCAAGTTGACAATGAGAATATCGAGAATATTATGGCCTACTTAGTTCCTTATGGTATTAAAAAGATTGATAGTACTCCACCAACCCTAGAGGAATTATTTATGAGACATTATGAAATATCCAGTGATGAAAAAGAGGTGTAGATATGTTTAAGAAAAACTTTTATGGAACCTGTAGATTAATACGTTTTAATTTCAGAAAAGATCGCTTACATATTATTTTCTGGTTCATTGCCCTCGTAGGAATTGCTGTTTCATATGCCTACTCCTATCCCAGTATGTTCTCCAGCGAAGCAGAAAGATTAATCATGGCACAAACCTTAAATAATCCTGCTATGACAGCCATGTTAGGACCAGTTTCAGACCCCAACAACTATAGCTACGGCGTACTCTTTTCTCATGAAATGTTGCTATTTACTGCCGTCGCAGTCGCAATTATGAATATATTATTCGTCGCCAGGCATACAAGAATGGATGAAGAAGAAGGCCGTCTTGAAATGATACGCTCTTTCCCAGTGGGTCGCCTATCTTCCCTAGCTTCTACCTTGATAGAAATGCTTATTATAAATATCCTAATTACATTGCTTCATGGTATTGCCCTAGGTTCCCTAGGAGTCGAGTCAATAAACTTTAGGGGTTCCTTCTTTTATGGAGCTGCTTTGGGAATCGTTGGATTTACCTTTGCCTCGATTACTTCCTTCTGTGTGCAACTTATGGAAAACAATCGTCATACTACGGGAATGGCCTTTGGTATATTAGGATTTTCTTTTCTCCTTCGAGCCATTACTGATATCAATGCCCCTAAGCTTTCCTGGCTATCACCATTATCCTGGTCTTATAAGATAGAACCATATGCTCATAACAAGTTTTTACCCATTCTTATTAGCATAGTATTTAGCCTATTATTAATCTCCTTAAGTTTATATCTTAATAGCCTTCGCGATTTAGGCAAAGGATTTATCCCTCAAAAAAAGGGTCGGGCCTATGCCTCCAAAACATTAGTTTCACCTTTAGGACTGGCATTTCGGCTACAACGAACTGGATTTTTCACATGGATTATCGTCATGTTTATCTTTGGTTTAACCTTTGGTTCAGTATTTGTAGACATCGATGCCTTTTTTAAAGAAAATGATGTCCTCGCCAGATTAATTCCTCAAGACAGTGAATACAAGCTAACCGACCAGTTTATTGGACTACTTATGTCAATAGTTTCGATTATGGCTACCATACCTGTCCTTATGTTCCTATTGAAATTATGGCAAGAAGAAAAATCAGGGAGAATTGAGGCTTTGGTAAGTAAATCCCTATCAAAGCAAAAATTATTTTTTGGATTTTTCAGTATTTCTATAATATTTATAGCAATTGCTAGCTTTGTCTCTGTCCTTGGTTTATACCTTAGTGCAAATGCTGTTCTTCCAGATTCCCTAGAGTTTGGAATGCTATTGAAAGCTAATTTAGTATTTATTCCATCCATAACACTCATACTTTCCTTTGGCGTTTTCCTAATTGGTTATCTGCCAAAGCTTACGGGAGTACTCTGGGGCTACTTAGGCTACTGCTTCTTTGTAATATTCCTAGGTGATATGATACAATTACCAGGATGGATGAAAAAATTTACGCCCTTTGACTATATCCCAAAGATTCCTGTGGAGGAAATCAAAGCAATGCCTTTAGTAATATTAAGTATCCTTTCCATAGGATTTACCATATTGGGTATTCTTTGTTACCGAAATAGAAACTTACAACAAAATGCTTAAGACATCTTATTTGCAAAATTTTATAAGCAAAAACATATTAGCAAAATCTTATGAACACAAACCTTAAACAAAATATAAACTAGATGCAAGAATATATAACAGGGCTGTCGCTTCATAATTTCGTAAAGCAACAGCCCTGAATCATTTTTCATGATTTAATAATCTATTAGCTATCCAACTTTAATCTCCGATCCAAAAATATAGCAAGCCTTTTTCTCCATCTACTAATTCCACATGGAACCAATTTAAAGTCCGATCCGTCTCCTCAATATTAATATCTAGGATTTTCACCTTAGTTTCATTAAATTCCCTGGCGGATTCCCTATCCCATCTAGCATACTCATAATAATTCTCTGGCATTTGATCCATAGGTTCAAAGAATCCTGTACCACTTACTAGAAAAGTTTTTCCTATGTATTGTTCTACATCATGATTTGTTATAAGGTATTCACCATTCTTAAATTCTCCCCATGCAGAGTAGAATTGTGGCTCAAAGTTATTTGCCAAATGAAACCAAGAAATGAATTTACCCTGTCCATCCATCAAGGCAAATTGATCAATGGAACCTAGAAAAGAAAGCTCTTTCCCATCATAACGAAAGAACAATAAAGTTGGGTCTGCACTGGGTCCATCATCAAAAATTGCCACTTCCGTATAGCTGTCCGTATGATCTAAATCAATCATTCGAATGTCACCAGAGGGGTTACAATAATTTACCACTACTCTGCTCCCATTTACCTCAATATAAGAGCCTTCCTGATAATCCGCTTTTAATAAAGCATGAATCTCATCCGCTTCTCCATCCCCGTTCATATCGTATCTTCCGTGAATGGTAAAGATTCTTTCATAAAACATCAGTGTTTCATCATAGGAAACATCAAAAGAATAATCCTTAAAACACTCATTAATTTCTATAAAATCTTTAAAATTAGGTGCATCCGTTATTACCTTATCACTATTTTCATTATCATTGTTTGGCTCTACTACCGTATCCGTCGGATCTATGGAAGCTGGGGTTGGTTCTACTGCTGCATTTGTGGGTTCTAAAGCAGCCTTGGTAGGTTCAGCCGCTACTGGTGTTGGTTCCACAGCTGCTTCCGTCGGTGCTGCTGCCGTAGGTTCTTCATCCGTATTATTTTCACTACTTGAAGATTGTGGTATGTTCGTCGGAGCCGGTGAAATTTGCTTACCATCAGCATCGTCCACTTTTGTTCTCAAATTACAGCCAGACAGCATAAACACTACAATTAAACTGATACAAAATAATAGGTAGATACTTTTTGTTTTTTTTCTGTTTTGGTAATCAACGATCATATGATAATCCCCCATCATAAATTTCCACAAATGTAAGTAAAAAACATATTACACTTGGAATGATTTTCTAATATTATAATTATCTATTATAGGCCTATCATTTTTTAAAGTCAACAGATAATTTCTATTTACTTTCCACCTGCCTACATTTTACTCCTAATCCGATAATCGCCTATTTCACCAAAATAATGTGTCTTATGATACTCTGGAACACTTGAGACAAATTGAATATATACAGGTGTATCATCAAGTTTTGAATCTTTATCAAAGAAGAATCGATCCGCTTCACGTAAGGCTTGAAGTACAGTAGGCATTTCATTATAAAAGATTTTATTTCTTATATCAGCATCTCCTGCTTCCTCCTCACCGTCCACAATCACCGAGCCAATTAAGGCAAAGCCTGTTTCATTTATTTCCCAAGCAATATTCACCTCATCACGTAATCTTGTAATTAAATCATCCGCGAAATTATTTGATATAATCACAAATAAATCTCCAGTTATATCCGAATGAACAATTGTATATTTTCTTCCTATTAAAGGTTCATATGGTTTTATTTCATCACGATATTGTACAAAAACTTTCAGATAATTAAGCTCTCTCATTTTCCATAAACACCATTTATTTGATCTCTATATTCTATTCAAAAAACAGGAAAATGACATTATTCCTTTCACCTTTCTGTCATTGCATTGGTTTACATATTCGCTTAAAATCAGCTTATAAATGTCTATTCACTATTTCTTTTAAAACAGGTAAAACATCACTTTCAAACCAAGGATTTCGTTTCAACCATCCCAAATTTAATGGAGAAGGATGGACCAAGGGAAAATATTTGGGTAAATATTTTCTGAATTTTTTCACTGTTTCAGTCAAATTTTTCTCACGTCTTGTATTCAAATAGTATTCCTGGGCATAGCTACCAATAAGAATTAGGGTTTCAACATCTGGCATTTCTGCAAGCAAGGGTGGATGCCATTTTTCTGCAAAGCCCTTTCTAGGTGGGTTATCACCCGTTTTGGCTTTTCCCGGATAATAAAAATCCATAGGCAAATGAGCAATCCGGTTGGTATTATAAAATTCCTCACGGGATATACCAAGCCACTCCCTTAATCGATCTCCACTTAAATCATTCCAGAACAAACCAGTGGCTTCTGCTTTTCGTCCTGGTGCTTGTCCTACGATAACAATGCGCGCATCAAAAGAAGCTTTAAACAAGGGTGGTATTCCCTTTTTTGTATAGGATTCGTTCATTGGATCAGCCATAATTTCTTGCTTTATTGTTTCAAATATCATAAGTAACACTTCCATTTATTTTTTATTTAGCATCTCCAGCTCTTCATCTTCTTTGTGGACAGCATAGCTTACCAAGCAACATTTCAAAGTAGAATAATAAAACACCTAAACTCTTAGGGTTTAAAGATACATATTAATAGCTTATATATTAACCAATCGATTCCAGAAATTTCATCAGAAATTATACTCTTAGAGAACCACGAAACCCCCTGGAAGAATAGTAGGATTCTGCTCCATTATGGTAAACAAATATGGTATCGTATCGACGATCGCAAAAGAAGGCTCCTCCCAGTTTCCTGATCTTATCAGGTGTTTTTACCCAACTGGAAGTTTTCCTATCGAATTCTCCAAGCTCCTGCAAAAATCGATACTCATTTTCAGATAAAATTTCAATCCCCATATCTTCTGCCATACCAAGAGCGCTATTTTCTGGATTTTTCCTCGACTCCAGGGCTTCACGGTCATAACAAATACTTCTACGTCCCATAGGACTCTCCGCTGAACAATCATAAAAAATGTATTCATCCTTGTTTTCATCATATCCTACACAATCAGGTTCACCACCTGACCTCTCCATTTCATAGAGTGACCACAATTTTTCAGCATTCATTTCTAACTTTGCTTCAACCTTATTCCACTCTAATCCTTTATGGCGATTCATATTCTCCTCAAAACGTACCTTCAAAATGCCTAGAATATCTTTTTGTTGATCTGATGTTAAATTTCTCTTATTATTTTCCATAGCAATCCTCCTTGGTTTGAAATGTCCGTGTTTTTCCTATGTTTTTATTATTATGACTTTTTTAATAAATAACTCTTACTTTTTATTAATCATTGTTTCTTTTTTATCTCTATTATAATTCTAAAAGCTAAAAATACACAAGATTAACATGAACGATAAAAACTGCAAGAGCTACTCTTGCAGTTTAAGAGTGTTTACATAGAAAGTATAGGGAAAGCTTATTCCCCACATTCATCATGATGCTGATGTTCATGACAAACGGAACCAGTAGATTTAAGGGAGCCCTGCAAGTACGCTTCTACTGCTGCTTTAGCATCACCTTTTGCTCCTACAACAACTTCAAC
>DUNZ01000099.1 GCA_012839085.1 Clostridiales bacterium | reverse complement strand
TTGATGAAAATTTCTCAAAGCATCTTTGGGATGCTTACTTTAAGAGCCATGTGTAACTCTTAAGTTTTTTAGAATTTTCAGGGTTGTTTCACTGTTCAATTATCAAGGTTCATTTTGCTTCAAACATTAAGTGGGAAACAAATACATTTCTGTAATGTTTTGTTTTCTTAACGCGTCAGCAAAAACAATATTATCACATAGATAATTCTTTGTCAACAACTTTTTTGCAGATTTTTTTAAATTTTTTAAAAAGTATAAAAAAATCAAACAATGACATGGTTTTACTTGTCCTAAAGACTAATTTCTATAGTATAATATCCATTTCTATTAAAAACTATTCTGAATTTTTTATTGTGATAAAATATAAGACAGCTAACTTTCAGAAAGTTAGCTGTCATTTAATCAAAGTATTTTTCATTCAAAACAAGTTCCTCTTAACCCTCTAGTCCTCTCATTAAAGCTTCGATAATTTCTGGATACATCCATTCTAGATCTCTTCGTTTTAATAAACCAAAGTTTTCACCACTTCCATGAAAAGCTCCATTGTCCCACCAAATACATGGGATTCCTTTTTCTGTGGCTTTCTTAACATAGTATTCAGACCAAGCTACACGACTCTCCAAATTATCCTTGTTCATAGCACCAAATTCCCCAATAATGACAGGTATCTCATTCTTAATGAAATAATTATATATATTTTCCATTAAATTATCCATTTCCTGTGTGTCACTAATATTTTCTACACTCCAAGAAGATGTACCTGTTTTATTAAGTGCAAAGTTGTATGGGGTATAAGCATGAATAGAAACAATCACCTTATCATCTTCAGGAACAATAAAGTCTTTCCAGGTTCTAGTGTCAGAAGATGCCGCATAGGTAGGTATCATTAGATGTCTTAAGGGATTGTTTCCTCCTGAATTTCTAATTGTTTCTACAAATACTGCATTTAATTTGTTTACAACATCCCTTCCTTCTGGCGTACCACCATTCCATTCATACTGTGTTCCCTTTAATCTAGGTTCATTCATTCCTTCAAATATTAGATGTTCATCATAATTTTTAAAGCGTTCTGCTATCTGGTTCCATAATTTTTCTAATATCTCACTAGCAGTATCAAAATTATCATAGGATGGAAAATGCCATTCTTCATGATGCATATTCAATATAACAAACATATCATTGTCAATTGCATAATCTACAATTTCCTGTACTCTATCTAACCACATCTTATTAATTGTATAATCAGGTGCCTCTGCAAAATGCTTATCCCAAGTTGTTGGTATACGCACAATATTAAATCCTGCTTCTTTCACCACATCAATCATTTCTTTCTTGGTTATTGGATTTCCCCAAGAAATTTCTGCAGCATTACCTGCTCCTCCTGTGGCATCCATGGTATTACCCAAGTTCCATCCAATTTTTATTTCTTCCACTAATTCCATTGATCTAATATCTCTAATTGGCTTCTGTATTTCATCATATTCATTTTCTTGTTCTTGATTATCTTTGGCTTCACTACTCTCTGAACGATCTTTATCATCCTTTGTCTCAGATTTATTATTAGTCTCTATCTCTTCTTTTGAAGAATTCACATCATCAATAGAGTTAGAGGTATCTTTGTTTTTAATCTTTTTTGATTCTAACTCCTGACTGGAATCTTTATCACAAGAGACTATGGTAAGACCCATTAAGATTAGAAAACATGTTAAACAAAAAAAATGAACTGATTTTTTCATATGTACTCCTCCTCATAAAATAATGATTATTTATAAGCAAGTCTAAGTTTCTTCGCTAGGCTAATTGTATCACATGTAATCTTTTCCATCCACAAAAAGTTAGTTATAAATTACATTTTTCTCTTGTATTCCTTCTATCTTATCCAATTCATACAAAACATTAAAGCTTATAATAGGTGCATATTCAGATATTTTAGATCAAAAAAAACTGCTTTACAAAATGTAAAACAGATTTTTAACGGAGAAAGAGGGATTTGAACCCTCGCGCCGGTATGACCGACCTACACCCTTAGCAGGGGCGCC
Organism: Clostridiales bacterium; assembly: GCA_012839085.1. GTDB lineage: Bacteria > Bacillota > Clostridia > Lachnospirales > Lachnospiraceae > Mobilitalea. The sequence continues at coordinate 10,930 of DUNZ01000099.1, read as the reverse complement.
TCTTCAGCCTCTTGAGTATTTCTCCAGAAACGGAACTTCTTAGTCCTTATTAAATTATCTTTATGAATATAGATTTATCACAAAGGCAAAACCTAGTATAACAAATACAATTTCTTTTGTCAACTGCTTTGATTAATAATTTGATATAAATTGTTTCCATAAGAATCGATTACTACAACAACTGGAAAATTTTCAACATATAACTCACGAATAGCCTCTGGGCCTAAATCTTCATAAGCTATTACTTTTGATTTTTTGATTTTTTTTGAAAGCAATGCACCGGCACCGCCCGTGGCAGCAAAATAAATTGCTTTATTTTTCTTAATTGCCTCTATAACTTCTTGATTCCTTTTTCCTTTTCCGATCATTCCCTTTAAACCATGATCTAAAAGAAGTGGAGTATACTTATCCATTCGACTGCTAGTGGTCGGCCCAGAAGAACCTATGACCTGGCCTTCTCTTGCTGGTGTTGGGCCTAGATAGTAGATAATGTTATTATTTAAATCCAAAGGAATCTCTTTTCCTTCTAAGATTGCTTCAAATATTCTTTTATGAGCGGCATCTCTTGCAGCATAAATAAGCCCTGTAATATAAACATAGTCTCCTACCTGTAAACTCTCAATTACTTCATTTGTCAATGGTGTTGAAATATACTTATCCAATCTGATACCCCATTCTAATCTAAGCTAGAATATAAATGTTATACGGAGATATTTGCTTGGGTAATCCTAATAAAGTTTACCCTTAACTATTACTATTTATTCCTTTTAACAATTAACCAGCTTATCTCTTTTCTTTTTATTGCTCCATTAGCTCTATAGGAAAAACTCATTTATTAGAAATTACAAACTTCTTGTTACATGGCGATTGACATGACAACATATATTTATGGCAACTGGCAATCCAGCTATATGGGTTGGAAAACTTTCAATGTTTACCCCAAGGGCAGTTGTCCTTCCTCCCAATCCCCCTGGACCAATTCCTAATTGATTTATTTCTTCTAATAATTCCAATTCTAATCTTTTTATATGTTCCAGATGGGAGCGTTTATTTAAATTTCTTGTTAAGGCTTTTTTTGCTAGGTAGGCACATTTTTCAAAATTCCCTCCAATTCCTACTCCTACTACAATAGGTGGACAAGCATTGGGTCCAGCATTTTTCACCGTATCAATAACTGCTTTTTTAATACCCTCCACTCCATCGGATGGCTTAAGCATATATATTTGGCTCATATTTTCGCTCCCAAATCCCTTGGGTGCGACTGTAATTTCCAGACAATCACCAGAAACTATCTCATAGTGAATAATTCCGGGAGTATTATCATTACTGTTTTCCCTAATAATCGGATCCGAAACAATGGATTTCCTAAGATATCCTTGCTGATATCCTTGTCTAATCCCCTCATTAACTGCCTCCTCCAAAGAACCTCCTTGGATATAAATATTCTGTCCGACTTTTAGAAATACAACTACCATACCGGTATCTTGACAAATTGGTATAAATTCATTTCTGGCAATTTCAAGATTTTCACAGAGTTGTTCTAATATCTGCTTTCCTAAAGAAACCCTTTCTTCAGAGGAAGCCTTTATTATTTTCTCTTCTACATCAGAAGCCAACGTTACGTTGGCTTCGATGCACATTTCTTTTATGTTTTTAATAATATCTTCTGTATGGATAATTCTCATACTTCTCATATCTTCCCCTTACTAATCTTAAGAATCTTCTATTCATCCGAAGGCTCTTCATCCGTTACTGGATCGAAATCAAGGTCATCATCATCGGTCTCAATTTCTTGATCCGAATTTTCTAAACTTTGATTTTCTTCCTCCAATTCTTTTTCAAGATCCTTTATCATATCTTCCTCAGTATAATTTTCATTACTTTCTCGAACCTTAGCAAGACTAGCTACACAGATATCTGCTTCTGGATCAATATCAATTAAGATTACTCCAGATGTAATTCTTCCAAAAACGGATATATCACTCACCATTAAGCGAATTATGATACCCTCCGTGGTAATAATCATTACTTCATTTTCCTCATTAACTGCCTTAACTCCAACCACATCGCCGGTCTTTTCAGTAATCTTGTAGCACTTAACGCCTTTACCTCCACGACGTTGTACATTAAATTCATCCAGTCGGGTTCTTTTGCCCATTCCATATTCAGATACAAAGAGGAGATATTCGCCTTGGGTATCTAATTGCATACCAATCACTTGATCATCGTCAGTCAAGGTCATACCAATTACACCCATTGAAGTTCTTCCTGTGGGTCTAACATCACCTTCATTAAAGCGAATACACATTCCATTTTTGGTTACAAGTATAATATCCTTCTTGCTATTGGTTGTTTTAACCTCAATTAGCTCATCGTCTTCCCTTAAACTAATTGCCTGTAATCCGGATTTTCTAATATTCTTATATTCCTTAATTGGTGTTTTCTTCACAATACCATTTCGGGTAGCCATAATAAGAAAACGGTCATCTTTGAATTCTTTTATTGGAATAATAGCCGTTATTCTTTCCTCAGGTAATAACTGAAGTAGATTTATAATAGCCGTACCCCGGGCGGTCCTTCCTGATTCAGGTATTTCATAAGCCTTAAGGCGGTATACCCTTCCTAGATTGGTGAAGAACATAATATAGTGATGACTTGTGGTCATGAGAAGATCTTCAATAAAGTCATCTTCAATGGTCTGCATGCCCTTGATTCCTTTACCACCACGATGCTGGCTTTTGAAATTATCTACCGTCATCCTCTTGATATATCCTAATTTTGTCATGGCAATAACAGTATTTTCATTTGGAATTAGATCTTCCATGGAAAGATCATATTCATCATATCCAATGGATGTTCTTCTCTCATCACCATATTTATTACGAATTATAGTGATTTCCTCTTTTATAACTCCTAGTAGTTTTTTCTCATCTGCCAAAATAGCTTTTAATTCACTAATTTTAACTTGAAGCTCAGCAAACTCATTTTCCAGTCTTTCTCTTTCCAGACCAGTCAATGCCCGTAATCTCATATCAATGATTGCCTGAGCCTGAGCATCCGATAATCCAAAACGTTCGATTAAACGTTCTTTTGCTATATTTCCATTCTCTGATGAGCGAATAATCTTAATCACTTCATCAATATGATCCAAGGCAATTAATAAACCTTGTAAAATATGTGCTCTTTCTTCTGCTTTATTTAAATCATATTGGGTTCGTCTGGTAACGACTTCCTTTTGATGCTGCAGATAATAATTAAGCATTTCAAAAAGGTTTAAAACCTTTGGCTCATTATTTACTAATGCCAGCATAATAACACCAAATGTATCTTGCAGCTGTGTATGTTTATATAACTGGTTTAATAAAACATTGGCATTGACATCCCTACGAAGTTCAATGACAATTCTCATACCAGTTCTGTCTGATTCATCCCGTAGTTCTGTAATTCCATCTACTTTTTTATCTTTCACTAAATCTGCAATTTTTTCAATAAGCCTAGCTTTGTTCACCATATAAGGAATTTCTGTTACAATAATTCTGGGTTTTCCATTGGACATGGTCTCTATTTCTGTAACAGCTCTTACCCTTATCTTTCCTCTACCAGTTCGATAGGCTTCTTCAATTCCTTTGGTACCTAGTATTTGGGCTCCTGTGGGAAAATCAGGGCCTTTCACAAGTTCTAATAATTCATCAATACTAGTTTCCCTATCTTCTTCAATATGGTTATCAATGATTTTTAATACACCGTCAATAACTTCTCGAAGATTATGAGGAGGTATATTGGTAGCCATACCTACTGCAATACCGGAAGTACCATTTACTAATAAATTTGGAAACCTGGATGGTAATACAGTTGGTTCTTTTTCCGTTTCATCAAAGTTAGGGGTAAAATCAACCGTATCTTTATTGATGTCGGACAACATTTCCATTGATATTTTACTTAATCTAGCTTCTGTATAACGCATTGCAGCCGCACCATCTCCATCAATGGATCCAAAGTTTCCATGCCCATCAATTAGTGGATATCTAGTAGAAAAATCCTGTGCTAATTTAACCAATGCCTCATAGATAGAACTGTCTCCATGGGGATGATATTTACCCATGGTATCACCGACAATACGCGCACACTTACGATGTGGTTTGTCGGGTCCATTATTTAATTCTATCATCGCATATAAAATTCTTCTTTGTACTGGTTTTAAACCATCCCTTACATCTGGCAGGGCACGAGCAGCGATTACTGACATGGCATAGTCAATGTATGACTTTTCCATTGTCTTTTTCAAATCAACTTCTTGCACCTTGTCAAAGATATTATCATCCATTCCTTTTCCTCCATTTATTACTTTCCAGTAACTTATCCTAAACCTCCGTTAAAGTCATGGCTAAGTCAAATATGTCTAGAAGATTAAATCTTCTTTTTTAAATATCAAGATTTTTAACATATTTTGCATTTGCCTCTATAAACTCCCGTCTAGGCTCTACTTTATCTCCCATAAGAGTAGTAAAGGTCAAATCTATTTCCGAAGATTCTTCTTCATTCATAGTTACTCTTAATAAAACTCTCTTTTCAGGATCCATGGTTGTATCCCATAATTGCTCCGCATCCATTTCACCAAGACCTTTATAACGTTGTATCTTATAGTTTCCATCTCTTCCTATTTCGTTTAAGATTTGATTTAACTCTTCATCGCTATAAGCATATCGAACAAATTTATTTTTTTCGACTTTATAAAGGGGTGGCTGGGCCAAATATACATACCCCTGCTTAATTAACTCTGGCATAAATCGATAGAAAAAGGTTAGCAGTAAAGTACTTATATGGGCTCCATCCACATCTGCGTCGGTCATGATAATTATTTTATGATAACGTAATTTACTAATATCAAAATCTTCAGAAATACCAGTTCCAAACGCTGTTATCATGGCCTTAATTTCATTGTTAACTAGAATTTTATCAAGTCTTGCTTTTTCTACATTTAAAATCTTCCCTCTCAAAGGTAAAATTGCCTGGTTTGCCCTGGATCTTGCTGTTTTTGCAGAACCACCGGCGGAATCACCCTCAACAATATAAATTTCACATTTTGAAGGGTCTTTTTCAGAACAATCTGCTAATTTTCCAGGTAAACTCAAACCTTCTAAGGCTGTTTTTCTTCTTGTAAGTTCCCTAGCTTTTCTAGCTGCATCCCTAGCCCTAGCTGCTAAGATTGCTTTTTCAATAATTGTTTTTGCCACCAGTGGGTTTTGCTCTAGAAAATAGGTCAACTGTTCACTAACAACGCTATCAACAGCCCCCCTAGCCTCACTATTACCAAGCTTTTGCTTTGTCTGTCCTTCAAACTGGGGCTCAGGAAGTTTAATGCTAATAATTGCTGTCATACCTTCACGAACATCCTCACCAGATAAATTCGGTTCATTCTCCTTGAGAAATTTTTGATTTCTAGCATAGTCATTGAATGTTTTGGTGATGGCATTTTTAAAACCAGCCATATGTGTACCACCCTCTGGAGTGGTAATATTATTTACAAAGCTATAACAACTTTCTGTATAAGAATTGTTATGTTGTAGAGCAACTTCAACATAGACATTATCCTTTTTCCCTTCACAATAAATAATTTCAGGATATAGAGAATCTTTGTTTTTATTTAAATATTCAACATACTCTACGATACCACCAACATAATGAAACGTTCTTTCCTTAACTTCTTCATCTCTTTCATCCCTAAGAATAATTTTTAAATCCTTAGTTAGAAAGGCCATTTCTCTTAAACGTTGCTTTAATATATCAAAATCATAAACCGTTTCTTCGAATATATCACTGTCCGGTAAAAAAGAAACTTTGGTACCCCTATCATCGGTTTCACCAACTTCTTTTAATTGATCGATTGCTATACCACGCTCATATCTTTGAAAGTATTTTTTTCCATCCACATGTATTTCTACTTCCAACCATCTGGAAAGAGCATTTACTACGGCTGCCCCAACACCATGGAGACCACCAGATACCTTATATCCTCCTCCACCAAATTTACCACCGGCATGTAAAATAGTAAATACAACTTCAACCGCTGAGATCCCTTTCTTTTGATTAATTCCCACAGGTATCCCTCTACCGTTATCGATTACGGTGATTGAATTATCTTTATTGATGACTACTTGTATGGTATCACAAAATCCTGCTAATGCCTCATCAACTGCATTATCAACTATTTCATACACCAAATGATGTAAACCCTTAGAAGAAGTTGAACCAATATACATACCTGGTCTTTTTCTAACGGCTTCTAACCCTTCTAATATTTGTATTTGATCTGCACCGTACTCGTTACTCATTTTCAATCCTCCTTGGCTTTAGGAGGATTTCTCCTCCTTGATTTTAGGAGGATCTCTTCTCCTCCTTTTTAGAAGGACTACTCCTCCTAGTATTTTATGGGTTTTGCTCCTAGTATTGATCAAAATCCCTAGTTTTTCTCATCTGTATTTTTTATCAAAAGCCAGTAAACTAGTTTTCACTTTTCACTGTTCCGTTTGATACTTGAAATATCTTATTGTATTGAAATCTATGATAAATAAATTCTTCCAATCCTGTACAAGTTATAATGGTTTGTATATCGCCAATACTATTTAACAGATGATTTTGCCTTTGTCTATCTAATTCAGATAAAACATCATCCAATAATAAAACCGGACTATCGTGAATAATGGATTTAACCAATGCTATTTCCGCTAGTTTTAAAGACAAAGCAGCTGTTCTTTGCTGTCCTTGAGAACCAAACTTTCTTAAATCAATGTTTCCCAGTTTAAAGCACATATCATCCCTATGAGGCCCAATATTGGTTAATCCTTGGGTTAAATCTCTTTCCCTATTTTTTTTGATTTTTTCTTCAAAATCTGTAATTAGGGTGTTAGGCTCATAGGTGAGGGAGAGTTCTTCCTTACCCCCTGTCAATTTCTTATGTATATCAAATACTAGCTCATTCAACATGGCTATGAATTTTTCCCGGGATTTTATGATATGGGATCCATATTCCACCAATTTATGATCCCATATATATAGTGTGTCCAATAAATCCCTATTAAATCCAATCTGCTTGAGCAAATTATTTCTCTGCATTAGGGTTTTATTATAATTTGATAGATGAAATAGATATAATTTATCTATTTGACTTAATTCAAAATCTATAAACTTTCTTCTTTCACTGGGGCCATTTTTGATAACATTAAGATCCTCCGGAGAAAAAAATACAAGGTTTAACATTCCAAAGAGCTCACCTTGTTTTTTAATCGGGAAGCCGTCGATGGCGACTCCTTTTGATTTATTTTTCTTTAAATGAATATCGATTTTATGAGGTACCTGATTCTTTTCTAAAATCAAACGAATATGAGCTTCTTCTTTTTCAAATCTTATGATTTCTCTGTCTTTGCTACCCCTATGGGATTTTGTTGTTCCACATAAATAGATCGCTTCTAGTATATTTGTTTTACCCTGTGCATTTTCACCATATAAGATATTCGTACCATTATGAAATTTCATACTTAAACGTTCATAGTTCCTAAAATCCATCAATTCCAAACTCTTTATAATCATATTCTTCCAACGATTCCCTCAATTCTTATGCACATAGGTTTACATATTAGTAAAATATGTATTTCAAAATCGTTGGCTTAGCCAACGATTTTGATTTTCGTTCCATTAAATTCAACAATGTCTCCATCATAAAGTTTTTTTCCTCTTTGATATTCAACCATACCATTTACTTTAACACGACCATCTAAAATTTCATTTTTTGCATCAGCTCCACTTTCAGCTAATCCCGCTGCTTTTAATGCCTGGCCTAATTTAATATATTCTTCCCTTAATTTTATTTGATGCATCCTTAACTCCTTTATTTCCTCTAGCTAACTTCATGACGATCTAGTTAAAATTTATTTTTTAAAATATTCCTTATTAAGATATCCAAAATATTACAAGCACATTCACAAATCACTTAAATCCTTAGAGTATTATATATTTTATGATGCAACATTTATATTTACAGGTAAGATAAGATATACATAGGATCTATCCTTATCTTTGATAAAGCATGGAGCTTTTGCATTAATCAAATAAATATCTATATTTTCATCATCTATTACTCTTAAAGCATCAAGTAAAAACTTGGGATTAAATCCAATAATAATATCTTTCCCTTCCATGGTGATATCAATATCTTCATTCATAGAACCAATGGAAGTATTTATTTTTAATTCTAAATTATTATTGTTTATATGAATAATTATGGGTTTTTTATCAGTTTCACTTATTAATAAAGATGCTCTTTCAATACAATTTTGAAGTTCTTTTTTATTAATGGTTACCTTGGTTTCATAATCACTGGAAAGCATTTGATCGATTCTATAAAACTCTCCTTCGATTAGACGGGTTAATACCAGGGTATCATCAAATTCGAATAAGGCATGTTTCTCTGTAAAATAAATGTTTACAAAAGAAGATACTTCACCGGATAATATTTTACTGATTTCATTCAGTGTTTTTCCTGGTATTATTACCTTTCTTTCTTCATAGCTATCTTTCATAATCGTTCTTCTTATGGATATTCTATGACCATCCAGAGAAACAACTCTAAATTCATTTCCTTTTATTTCGAATAGTTCTCCAGACATAATTTTATTGGTTTCACTATCAGAAATAGAAAATACAGTCTGTCTAATTACTTCTTTTAGAGTAAATTGAGAAATTGTAAATGGATTCTCTTTCTCTATCTTGGCAATATAAGGGAATTCTTCACCGGATCGGCCGGATATATAAAATTTAGCTTTCTCACAAATAATCTCAGTCATAAAATTATCATTTGTAGTAATACTTACTTCATTTTCAGGAAGTCTTCTTACGATTTCAGAAAATACTTTTGCATTTAAGGCTACTGTACCATTTTCGATGGTAGTTCCCTTTACTAAGGTTTCAATTCCTAATTCCATATCATTGGCAATTAACTTTATACTATTATCCTTTGCTTCTATAATCAAACATTCTAATATTGGCATAGTAGATTTGGTAGGTACAGCCTTTAATACAATATTAACACTATTTAGAAGATCATATTTTTGACATTGTATTTTCATATGTGAATAACTCCCTTCACGCAATTTATAAATATATATATAAAAGATTCTTAGTAGTCATAGTAATAAGGCCTGTGAATTTGTTGAAATCTCTTCTTCTGCCTTAAAATCAAGGGTTTGCAGAGATGGATAACCTAGGTCATAAAGACGAGATAAGCTGTTGATGAGTAAGATAAATTCAGTATACATTAAATGGAAAGTATTTTAGTAACATAACATCAACGAAATATCAACAAGATATCAACAGGAATTTCAACTTCTAATCTGGATTAATCTTTTTTATCAATACATCGATTGTATTATGTAGTGATATATCCTTAGTAATATCCTTTGCAATCTTGTCACATCCATGTAAAACCGTTGAGTGATCTCTGTTACCAAGAATTTTACCGATTTCCGTAACCGATAAGTCAGTAAGTTTACGGCAAAGGTACATTACAATTTGTCTTGGATAGGAAATATTTCTACTTTTGTCTTTCGAATAAATTTCAGCCGGCGTAATATTATGATGTTCCGCTACCACTTCAACTATTAATTCTGGTGTTATTATTTTCTTCTCATTTGGAGATATAATATCTTGCAGAGCCTCTTCGGCAAGCAATAGATTTAATTCTCTTTTCTTTAATCTTGAAAATGCAACGATTTTCGTTAGAGCACCTTCCAACTCTCTAATATTCGATTTGATATTAGTAGCGATATAACGCAATACTTCTTCATCAATCTGAAGGCCATCCAGTTCTTCTTTCTTTCTCAGAATTGCCATACGGGTCTCATAATCAGGGGCTTGTATATCAGCCAACAACCCATGTTCAAAACGAGAACGAAGCCTGTCCTCTAAAGTAAGCATCTCTTTGGGCGGACGATCACTGGAAATAATAATTTGCTTTTTGGACTCATGCAAGGTATTAAAGGTATGGAAGAATTCTTCCTGGGTTCTCTCTTTTCCTATAATAAATTGTATATCGTCAATAAGGAGAATATCTATACTGCGATACTTCTCCCTAAATTGATTAGTAGTATTTTTTTGTATGGAATCAATCAATTCATTGGTAAACTTTTCACTAGTAACATATAGTACTTTTGTGTCCGGATTTTGATTTAGAACAAAATGAGCAACAGAGTGCATGAGGTGAGTTTTACCTAATCCAACGCCACCATAAATAAAAAGAGGGTTATAAATTTCACCTGGATTTTCTGCAACTGCTAAAGCAGCTGCCCTAGCAAATTCATTATTGCCCCCCACAACAAAGGTTTCAAAGGTATATCTTGAATTAAGGAAACTTGGGCCACTGTTCTTTTTCTTAGATACAATGGGTGAAACCTTCTTTTCCATCGAACCGATTTGACTTGCAAGAACGAACTTCAATTCAAAGGGTTCGTTCAAAATCTCTTCTACAGATACTTTTAGTAAAAGTTCGTATTTATTACGGATAATATTAATACTGGGAGGCCCGATACGTTCATCATTGATTAAAATAGTTATAACGTGATCAGATACATCATATACCTTCAGTGGCTTTAACCATGTATTATAAGACACCTCGGTAATGTTGTATTCCGATATCAAATATTTCAATATTTCATCCCATTTACTTTCAATTAATTTCTTCATTACAGCCTCCATAGATACTCACATATTTATATATTATAACAAATATTTTAAATTTTCAATGGTTATTATGCTTGAGTTTCCGTACTTTTATCCACAAGCCCTTGTTTTGCTGGATTTATTATAAACAACTTTCAGAAAACACCCAAAATATAAGGAACTTCTCACTTTGTTATGGTAAAATTAAGGTGTCTAATCA
>DUNZ01000098.1 GCA_012839085.1 Clostridiales bacterium | reverse complement strand
TCTATAGTAAATTTAAAAATCAAATTCTCTGCCAATTATATTGTATTACTTTTACTGTCAAATTGCAAGGTATAATTGCTCAATTATGGTATTTTTATAGTTATTGTAGCTACAGTTTCCTTACTTTTGTGCATATATAATTGTACATCCTGTATAGGATATATTAAGTTAATTTACTTAATCATCCTTCATAAATTAAGAATTGATGGTGTCGCTCTATAGTTTTGTATGTATATTTGATTATATCATTTACAATCTTTACTTGTCTTATAAATACCTTTCAACTTTATTGTAAACACTGGCGAATTTTCTCCGTTGGAAAACCCTTACGAAATAAATAAGCCATAATCTTTTGCTTTTCCTCCATCGTTTCGCAAGGAAGCCCTTTTGTTCTTTTATCAATCAGTTTTTTTATAGCTTTGATTTCCGGATCTTCCTCTAATTCTTCATGTTCTTCTTGGTAAATTCTATCAAATAACTCTTTTGAAATACCCTTTTCTGACAATTTCATTTGTATCATACGTTTGCTAGTACTGCCCATCTTAGCTCTAATATAGGCCGATGCATATCGTTCATCATTTAGATATCCATATTCACTAACATAGTAAATGACCTGGTCGATAACAAAAGAAGGATATTCATTCCTAGACAGCTTTCTTCTTAATTCAGCTTCCGTATGATCCATTACTTTTAATAAGGACAAGGCTTTCTGCTTGGCTCTGGGCAATACGATATCCTCTATAATTTCTTCATAAAGACTCATTTGAATTTCTTCATCCTCCATAAGCTGATACCGTTCCATATCCTTTTGATATAAGAAGAAGCCATAATCTCCATCGATATACACTCTCACTTTTGACTTAGAAACCTTTTCCAATCTGGTAATTAACATAATATAATCTCCCATTCATATATATTGAAGCTTGGTCAACTTACTGACAAAACACCTTACAGGCCACGTTAATTCTTCCCGGAGGAACTTATAATTTATAGGAAATCCCACTTTATCACTTTCATAAGGAGTAACTCAAATCAAAGACTAAATTCTTGCCTAAAAAAATTGGATAATGAGACACATTTTTATCCTCTTTAAGCAACAAGGTTTTCCTATAGAATAAAAAGGAATGAGTAAAGTGCTCTATCTCCTGATCCCTCAGTCAATAACTCACCTTTCTCATTCCCCTAAGTTTTTTATTCTTCTACATGTTCTTTATTATTGTTTATTGGTTTTAACATCAGTTTCTCACGGAGCTTTTCTTCGATCTCTTCAAAAATATGTGGATTTTCCCCTAAGAACTGCTTTGCATTCTCTCTACCCTGACCGATTTTTGAATCACCATATGCATACCAAGCACCACTTTTATTGACGATTCCCATTTCCGCAGCCAGGTCAAGAATATCTCCTTCTTTGGATATCCCCTTACCAAACATGATATCAAATTCTGCTTCTTTAAAAGGTGGAGCAATCTTATTCTTAACAACCTTAATACGGGTTCTGTTTCCTACAATTTCTCCCCCTTGTTTTAGGGATTCAATTCTTCTAACATCCAAACGGATGGATGAATAGAATTTGAGGGCACGGCCACCTGTAGTTGTCTCAGGGTTACCAAACATTACCCCAACCTTTTCTCGTAACTGATTGATAAATATTACGATACAATTTGACTTACTAATTACGGCTGTTAATTTTCTTAAGGCCTGGGACATCAGTCTTGCATGAAGGCCTACATGGGAATCTCCCATCTCACCATCAATTTCGGCTTTGGGCACTAAGGCAGCAACGGAGTCAACGATGATGATATCTACAGCACCGGAACGTACCATAGTTTCCGTAATTTCTAGTGCCTGCTCTCCGTTATCAGGTTGTGAAATATATAAATTATCAATATCAACGCCTATATTTTTAGCATAAACGGGATCCAATGCATGCTCTGCATCAATAAATCCTGCTATGCCACCTCTTTTTTGCACCTCTGCAACCATATGTAAGGCTACCGTAGTCTTACCACTGGATTCTGGCCCATAAATCTCCATGATTCTTCCCCTGGGAACACCACCAAGTCCAAGGGCAAGATCAAGGCTAATCGATCCCGTAGGAATCGTCTCAATATTCATTTGGTTACTGGTTTCACCCAATTTCATAATGGAACCTTTGCCAAATTGCTTTTCAATCTGTGCTAAGGCAGATTCCAATGCTCTAACTCTATCATCCTTTGCCATAATAATCCTCCTTGAAGGACACACCTCCATAATAATCCGAACTTATGTTCTCTTTTATTTATCTTATCCCATTTCAGATTGAATGTCAACACTTTTTCATAATCTCACATAAAGAACCGGATGAAATACCCAAGCGAAAAAGATCATTTAAGGTAACAAATTCGTTTACAAACTTAATACAGAATATAAAGATAAGAATATTCTATCATGTTTGGGACTTATAGTAAACCATAGCTGCCCATGAAAAATACATGAAAATATTTCGCTTTTCTATGTAAAATCACAAACAAGTATTACAATATTTCGGATTATATCCCTTATCTACTAGGGCTTGGAAAATCTGTTTTTGATGCTCATGGCCAAAGGTTTCCATGGTAATCGTAAGTTCAACCGCAGCATTTCGATTAATGCTAACAAACTGGTTGTGATCTAGACGAATTACGTTTCCTTGTTCTTTGGCTATTATAGAAGCAACATTTACCAACTCACCAGGTTTATCCGGTAACAATACCGATATGGTAAATACTCTTCCTCTTTGAATCAGTCCATGCTGAACAATAGAGGAGACTGTGATGATATCCATATTACCGCCACTTAGAACGGATACTACTTTTTTATCTTTACAATTCAGATGTTTTAATGCCGCAACTGTAAGCAAACCTGAATTCTCAACCACCATTTTGTGATTTTCTATCATATCCAGAAAGTTTACGATTAATTCTTCATCTTCTACGGTTATAATATCATCTACATGTTTCTGAATATAAGGAAAGATCTTATCTCCTGGAGTCTTCACCGCTGTACCATCTGCTATGGTATCCACATCTGGCAGGGTAACCACATGCCCCTTCTTTAAGGAGGCTTTCATACAAGCTGCCCTGGCTGGCTCTACACCAATTACTTTAATATTGGGATTTAAATACTTGGCTAGAGTAGCGATTCCTGCTAGTAATCCTCCCCCTCCAACTGGAGCTAAAATGATATCCACGGTCGGTAACTCTTGAAAAATTTCCATGGCTATGGTACCTTGACCCGTAGCAATTAATTCATCATTAAAGGGATGGATAAATGTATAACCATTTTCCTCAGCTAATTTATAGGCATAATCACAAGCTTCGTCATATACATTGCCATAAAGAATCACCTCTGCTCCATAACTTTTGGTTCGATTGACCTTAATTAATGGAGTGGTTAAAGGCATTACGATAATTGCTTTGGCATTATAAAGCTTTGCAGCATAGGCAACTCCCTGGGCATGGTTGCCCGCGGAAGCAGTGATTAATCCCTTGCTTCTTTCTTCCTCTGTCAGAGTGCTGATTTTGTAGTAAGCACCTCTTACCTTATAAGCTCCAGTGAACTGCATGTTTTCCGGTTTTAAGTAAACCTTGTTCCCAGTAGTGTCAGAAAAATAATCACTATAGACCAATTTGGTACGAAGGATTACTTTTCTGACTTCTTCCGTTGCTTCTTCAAACTTATCCAAAGTCATCATATAATCGTCTCCTATTCATTTTTTTCAAATAATGCATTTACGAAATCTTCCGCATTAAACTTCTGTAAATCATCGATTTTTTCCCCGATTCCAATATATTTCACTGGAATTCCCAGTTCCGATTGAATTGCTATGGCAATACCACCTTTTGCCGTTCCATCTAGCTTTGTTAAAACAATTCCTGTAATCTCAGCTACTTCATTAAATTCTTTGGCCTGAGCCAAGGCATTTTGTCCTGTTGTACCATCAAGAACCACTAAGGTCTCACGATATGCATCCGGATATTCCTGATCAATGACCCGGTTAATCTTTCTCAATTCTTCCATTAGATTCTTCTTGTTGTGGAGTCTCCCTGCGGTGTCACAAATTAAAACGTCAGCATTTCTAGCTTTTGCAGCTTTTACAGCATCGAATACCACCGCTGCCGGATCGGAGCCCTCTTTTTGCGCTATAATATCTACATTAGCCCTGTGTGCCCATTCTGTCAACTGTTCAATAGCTCCGGCACGAAAGGTATCGGCTGCAGCAACAATTACCTTTTTCCCCATATCCTTTAACTGACCTGCTAATTTCCCTACGGAAGTTGTCTTACCTACACCATTGACACCAATTAATAAAACCACTGACTTCCTATGCTCGAAATTATAGGCAGTATCCTCTAGTTTCATCTGATTGATCATACTTTCCATCAGTAATTGTCTGCATTGAGCTGGTTCTTTAATTTTATTTTCTTTTACCTTTTCACGAAGATCCTCAAGGATCGAGGTGGTTGTATTAATCCCAAGATCCGCCATAATAAGAATCTCTTCTAATTCTTCATAAAAATCATCATCTATACTGGAAAATCCGCTAAATATAGCATCGATTCCATTGGCGATACTGGTTCTGGTTTTTGATAAACCTTGCACTAATTTTTTAAAAAATCCTTTCTTTTCTCCCATTTTGACCTCCAAGCTATTTTTCCAATTCATTTTCTATTAGGCTAACGGATACCAAGGTCGATACTCCTTTTTCCTGCATGGTGATACCATATAGAATATCTGCCGCTGCCATGGTTCCCCTTCTATGGGTAATAATTATAAATTGTGTATCCTTGGTTAATTTATTCAAATATTTTGCAAATCTTTTGACATTGGAATCATCCAAGGCTGCTTCAATCTCATCCAACAAACAAAAAGGTGAGGGTTTTAGATTTTGTATCGCAAATAAAAGAGCTATGGCCGTCAAAGCCTTCTCTCCACCGGAGAGTAATACCATGTTCTGTAGCTTTTTACCAGGTGGCTGCGCATTGATACGAATACCAGCTTCCAGAATATCCTCCCCATCGGTCAGCTCCAAATCCGCCTTTCCACCACCGAACAATTCTTTAAATACCAGATCGAACTGTATCTTGATGGCAGCAAATTTTTCTTCAAACTGCTTTCGCATCTCGGCATCCAACTCTTCAATAATCTTTTGAAGGGCTTCCTCGGCTTTTAACAAATCATTTCTTTGGTTTTGAAGGAATTCATAACGCTCTGAAAGATTTTTAAAATCCTCAATGGCATTGACATTCACATCGCCCAGTTCCTTGATCTTGGTCTTTATCTCCGAAATCATCTTCTTTGCATGAGCCAGACTCACATTGGGATCATAGGATTGGCTTTGGGCTAAGCTATAAGTTAGCTCATATTCTTCCCACATATAGCTCATCTGCTGATCCAACTGCTCTTGTAACTTTTCTAACTGAGCATTCAAACGATAACATTCCTTATCCAATTCATTCATCCGATTGGATAAATCCTCCCGTTTGGTAAAGAAGCTTTTGTGGCTTCCTGTGATTTTTTCCTTTTGATTTGTTTTTTCTTTAATTCTTTCTTCAAATTCTTGAATTGACTGCAAATAAGAAGCAATGGATGCTTCCTTTTCCAGGATACTCTTATTTTTCTCCTCAATCTGACCTTTCGATTTTTCCATATCGGATTTAAAGATAGACTCATCCTCATATAATTTTTCGATTTCTCTTTTTACTCGTTTTATATTTTCTAATAAAAATTGATTGCTTTGTTCCAAAGAACTTAATTTCATCTTTAATTCCGATGCTTTTTCATTGGCAAGCTGTTCTTTTTCCCTCTCAGCCTCCAATTGCTTGGTAAGTTCTTCGATGTGTTCTTCGGTTTCTTTATTTTTATGGAGATTCTCCTGAAGGGAAACATTCAACTTCTGAATCGTTTCTTTTAAGTCCTTGGCCTGAATATCGATTTCCCGTAATTCTTTTGAGTATTCCATTAAAATGGATTCTGCCTCTGACTTTTTGTTTAATTCCCTCTCCAAGTTCATCTTACAAGTATTTTGCTCTAAATATTTTTCTTGTAGAGATAGCTTGATATGCTCTAGTTTCTGACGTAAGCTGGCTTTATTATTCTTCTCATCTTCCTTCCCTTGATGAAGTTCTTTCGTCTTCTCTTGCAAGTTTGCTACTTGTTTTTCCATCTCCTCGATTTCTCGACGTCTTCCTAATAGATTACTGCTATTCTTATAAGCACCACCAGAAATCGAGCCCCCAGGAGTCAACAATTCTCCCTCTAAAGTAACTATTCTAAGAGAATAACGATATTTCCTAGCCAGTTTCGTGGCATGATCAATATGATCTACCACAATAATTTTACCAAGCAAATAATTGATTAATGCATTAAATTTTGAATCTGCCTCAACCAGACTAGAAGCAAGCCCAATTACCCCTTCCTCTTTCAATACCTGATCGTTCTTAAAAGCCGTGGCGGACATATTGGTAAGAGGCAAAAAGGTAGCCCGGCCGAATTTATTTTGTTTTAAATATGTAATGAGCTCCTTTGCCGTCGCTTCATTATCCGTAACAATATTTTGAATGGTACCACCCAAGGCTGTTTCAATAGCGGTTTCATAAGCTTTATCCACTTTAATAATATCTGCGACTACACCGATGATACCAGGGGTTACGTTCTTTCGTTCCATGACTTTTTTAATACTATTCCCATAACCCTCATATCGTTCGGTTAAGTTTACTAAGGAGTCCAATCTGGACTTTTCTCTTAAGTAGTAACCTTGTAGCTCATTCAATTTTGTAGTCAGTGAATCAATTCTTACCTGGGTTTCTTCTATTTCGTTCTCCAAATCCTTCTTCTGATTTTCTAAGTCAAGAATCGAATCAGTAACTGATTTTAATTCAGTTTCATATTCCTGTATGGTGGAATGAAATACTTCTGCTTCACTCTTATTCTTTAATATTTTTTGATTTAATTCTGTTTTTCGGATGGTATTTTGCTCCATCATGGTCTCATACCGTTGCAGATTACCCTTAATTCCAGAATTTATATTTAGATATTCAAAAATACCGTTATTACATTCCTCAATTTCTTTGGAATAACGGTTAATATTTTCCTTGATTTGATTCCATTCCTCTAAGGCTAAGGTAAGAAGATCGTCCATGGAAGAAATCTTTTCATCAATCTCCAATTTCTCCTTAAGATATTTTTCTTCCTCCTCTTTCCGAAGTAAAAGATTATCTGCATTGCTTTTCATTCGGTTTTGTATATATTCATCGTTTTGTTGAATGGAACTAATCTGCTCCCTTAAAACCTTAATCTCACCTTCTGATTTTTCCTTATTTAACTTCAAATCATTTAAGCCGTTCTTATCTTCCTCGATGGCCTGATCGATTTCCTCCATCTGCTTTTCAAGGCGAAGATATTCTTCCTTGGTATTTTCATAGTCGTTTTTTGATTGTTCTAAATCAGCGGTAGCAATGGACAACTTCTCTTCCAACTGCTCCTTGGAACTTCGAATTCGATCACATTCCTTTATAAAGAGATTAATCTCATGACTTTTTAATTCCTCTTTATATTTTAAGTAGACCTTTGCTATCTGCGATTGTTGTTCTAAAGGGGCAAGCTGCTTTTCAATTTCACCAATGATATCCGTAACACGGGATAAATTAAGTTTTTCTTCCTCAAGATTTTTTTCTGCCGCATATTTTCGTCTTTTAAACTTTACAATTCCAGCGGCCTCGTCAAATAATTCCCTACGATCCTCCGGTTTCCCACTTAAGATTTTATCAATTTGACCCTGACCAATAATGGAATAGCCTTCTTTACCAATTCCAGTGTCCAAAAACAATTCCTGAATATCTCTTAATCGACAGGTAGAACCATTGATTAAATATTCGCTTTCCCCAGAACGATATACCTTTCTGGTTACCGTAACTTCCTCAAAATCAATGGGTAGTTTATGATCCGAATTATCTAGGGTAATGGAAACATAAGCATATCCCAAGGGTTTTCTAGCCTGGGTACCGGAAAAAATAACATCCTCCATTTTAGAGCCTCTTAGCTGCTTTGCACTCTGTTCTCCCAATACCCATCTTACTGCATCTGCTACGTTACTCTTACCACTACCATTTGGTCCTACAATACCGGTGATACCATCATGAAATTCTAATACTATTTTATTTGCAAAGGATTTAAATCCATGAATTTCAATATTCTTTAAATACATTCAGTGTCTCCCATCTATTCACTTTTGTAATTTCCTTGGACATTCCCCTGAAGTTTAATAATTGCTTGATTTGCCGCTTCCTGTTCAGCCGCTTTCTTTGTTCTACCAGTACCAATACCGATTTCTTCATTACCGATATATACCGCTATGGTAAATATTTTATTGTGATCTGGACCGTCTTCGGAAATCAAATGGTAGCGAATTTTTTGCTGTTTGCTATTGTTTTGAATTATCTCTTGTAAGATAGTCTTGCTATCGAAAAAGAGTTCCTTATCTTTAATGTCCTCTAAGATAAAATGGGTAATAAACTCTTTTGCATTAGTAAAACCACCATCTAAATAAATCGCCCCAATTAAAGCTTCCAAAGAATCGGATAAAATGGAGCTACGTTCCCTGCCGCCGGAAATATCCTCTCCCTTCCCAAGGAAGAGATACTTACCCAAGTCCAAATCCCTGGCACATGCTGATAAAGTGGGTTCACAGACAATACTTGCTCGAAGCTTAGTTAAATCACCTTCGGTTAAATCCTTATGCTTCGTATATACATATTCGCTTGTTACCAATTCCAAAACAGCATCTCCTAAAAATTCTAATCTCTCATTATTTTTTCCCTTGCTCATGCGCATTTCATTGGCATAGGAACTATGAGTTAGGGCATTGACCAGAATAGAAGAATCGGAAAATTGATACTTTATTTTTTTCTCTAGCTCAAGTAGCATGGTTTCAATTTTTCTTCGTTTGTTCATTAATTTAAAACAATCTCCTTTCTTGTAATTTTAAATTATCAAATTACGGATACCCATAAGAAGAATCCGATTCTCTATTGTAGAAAGTTTCCTTTTTGAAACAAAGTATATGAAAAGCCCAATAAAATAAGGCGAACCTTATTCACAGGGCTTTTTCATACCTCTGATTTTATACAATTTTATTTTGCTGTGAACTTAAAAACAGCATTCATTATGAATTAATTGCATTCTTAATTTGCTCTACCGCATCCCCTACGGAAACAATATTTTCAGCATCTTCGTTTGCGATTTCAATATCAAACTCTTCTTCGATTCCCATAATAATCTGGAATAAATCAAGGGAATCAGCACCAAGATCATCTACAAAGGTTGTATCCATAGTAATATCATCTTCATCTACATTTAAAACTTCACTAATTATTTTTTTTATTTTTTCAAACTCCATAATTCACCCTTCTTTTCTTATTTATTCATAATTTAAATTTTTTAATATTTTTTCATTGATCTCTTGTTTTGTAAAGGTTTCGCACTGTAAAATGGAATTTCGCACTTCATTACTTTTGGAATTTCCATGGGTTTTTACTACTAATCCCTTCAGTCCTAACAAAGGTGCTCCGCCATACCTAGATGCATCAAAATCTTTCAGAGTTTCCTTTAAAGCCGGTTTACATAGTAGCGCTCCAATTTTGCTTCTAGTAGTACTCATAAGCCCGGTCTTGATTTTCTTAATTAATGCACCACCAACACCTTCATAAAGTTTCAAAATTACATTACCTACAAATGCTTCACAAACGATAACATCTGCGGCACCATTGGGTATTTCTCTGGCTTCGATACTACCAATAAAATTAATATCTTCACATTCCTTTAGAAGAGGAAATGTTTCTTTCACCAAGGCATTTCCCTTCTCTTCCTCAGCTCCAATATTAACGATAGCAACTCTAGGATTTTTAATTCCTATGACATTCTCCATGTAGATGGAACCCATCTTTGCAAATTGAACCAAATGAGATGGTCTAGCATCAACATTAGCTCCGCAATCCACTAGTAAGGAAACACCTTTCATGGTTGGAATCAAAGGTGCTAAAGGTGGGCGCTCTACCCCTTTAATTCTTCCGACAATCAGCTGACCAGCGGCTAATACAGCCCCTGTGCTGCCTGCCGAAACGAAAGCATCTGCTTCACCGGACTTTACAAGATTACATGCCTTTACAATAGAGGAATCTTTCTTTCTTCGGATAGCTAAAACCGGTGCTTCATTATTGGTAATCACATCCTGCGCATGAACTACACTAATACGCTCTTTATCATATTCATATGCACTTAGTTCTTTTTGGATAATCTCTTCCTTACCCACTAAAATTACTTTAATGTCGCTCTTTTCCTGAACAGCGAGAACAGCACCTTTAATAATTTCTCCGGGAGCATTATCACCACCCATTGCATCCAATGCTACTGTAATAAGCTTTTGCATATTCACTCCTATCTGCATAGTATTATGCACCGTTAGTATCATTAACTTACTATATGTTTAATTAAAAATTTTTATGTAAGCTAATCTACTAAACAATATACTCGATATTATATTAAAAATCAACCACATTTTATGAAAATATAAGACTAGAAAAGGGAGCATATCACATTTGATTGCGACAGCCCCCTTATTATATTTATTCATAGTACTTATCTATATCATGCCGATATAAATAATACGATTATGTTTTTTTATAAAAGAAAGATCTGAAATTCTGAAACCCAATTTGTTGTGCTTGAATAATTTGCTCTGTACTACCAACAAATAAGATGCCATCTTTTTTCAAAGAAGCATGAAACTTCCTATAGATTCGGTCTTTTGCATCATCGGTAAAATAAATCAAAACATTACGGCAAACAATCAAATCACAATTACTGGGATATGGATCCTTTAATAAGTCATGTTGCTTAAAATTGACGCAGGATTTAATGCTATCGGAAATCTGATAAGTATAATCATTAATCTTAGTAAAATACTGTTTTATAAATTCCAAAGGTAAGGCCTTCAAGCTTTTTTCGTTGTATAAACCCAATTGGGCTTTTTGAAGAACTCCCTTATCAATATCCGTTGCAATTATTTTAATACGGCTTAAGGGCATATAACGGGAAAGTAGCATGGCAATAGAATATGGTTCATCCCCAGTAGAACATGCTGCACTCCAAACTTTGAGTTCTCTTCCAAAACGTTCCCACAAATAAGGAAAAACCTCATTTTCCAAATGTGACCACTGTTCGGGGTTCCTGTAAAATTCTGACACATTAATAGTAATGTAATTCAAAAATTCCTCATAGGCCACTGGATCCGTCTTGAGTCGATTTACATATTCCGGATAAGAATTCATCCCACGTTTTGTAATTAAAGCGTCAATCCGTCGTTTCATTTGACGTTCTTTATAAGAATTCAAATCGATCTTTGTCAGATGATATATGGATTGTTTAAAAGCTTCATAAGTACCTTGCACTACCTTACCCTCTTTCGTTATTGTACTTTACTCTGCATCCTCAACAAGATCTTCAGAAACTTCCTGTTCTTGTCTCTCTTGAGCTTCTAAAGCCTTGATGCTTAAACTGATTTTTTTATCCTCTTTGTTAAACTCAACCACTTTAGCTGTAATTTCTTGTCCAATGCTTAATGCATCAGCAGGTTTCTCCACACGTTCTCTGGAAATTTGGGAAACATGAAGAAGTGCATCGATACCAGGTTCTAATTCGATAAATGCACCAAAATCAGTCATTCGCGCAACTTTACCAGTTACCACATTACCTACTGCATATTTAACGTCAGCATCATTCCAAGGATTTTGATCCTCAAATTTTAAGCTAAGTGCAATCTTCTCACCATTGATATCTTTGATGAAAGCCTTCACAGTATCGCCAACTTTAAATATCTTCTTAGGATTCTCTACTCTACCCCAAGACATCTCAGAAATGTGTAAAAGACCATCTGCTCCACCCAAATCGATGAAAGCACCAAAGTCAGTAATATTTTTCACTGTACCTTCTACTGTCATGCCCACTTGAATTTTTTCAAATAATTCTTTCTTCAACTCTTCTTTTTTCGCAAGAATTAATTGTTTACGATCACCAATAATTCTTCTCTTTCTAGGATTGAATTCGGTTATAACAAATTCTATTTTCTGTCCAGCATATTTGGATAAATCTTTCTCGTAAGAATCAGAGATCAGACTTGCTGGGATAAATACCCTTGCCTCATCAATAATAACACTCAAACCACCATTTAGTACAGCAGACACATTTGCGGAAAGCACTTCATGGTTGTTGAAGGCTTCTTCCAATCTTTTATAACCTTTTTCTGTAGCAAGTTTTTTATAAGTCAAGGCTACCTGGCCTTCACCATCATTTACTTTAAGAACCTTCGCTTGCATTTTATCACCAACATTGACTACAGTAGTCAAATCTAGGTTTGGAAGATTGGTATATTCATTTCTTGTAATAATACCTTCTGACTTGTAACCTATATTTAATATAATTTCATCTTCCTTGACAGCCAAAACTGTTCCTTCTACAACATCACCGTTGTTTATCTCTACTACTTTTTCTTCCTCTAATAATTGCTCAAAACTCTTCTCTGACATAACAGTAAGAACCTCCTTGATAATATTGTTTGGGGTCAAAGCCCCCTGCTGTAATACCTACATTTCGATAAGATTTAAACAAATTTAAATCCAGGTCATCAAGTTTCTGTATATAGTAAGTATCTTCACATTTTTTTCAATTTTATTAATTTAACAAAAATTTGAGCCAAATTGATCGAAGTATCAAAATGGTTTTACAAATTTTATTAAAACAAGTATATCATAACGCTTTTTTGATATAATTTCAACTAAATCTTGAATTTTCTTGTAATTCTATGTCGTCTTCCTTATAATATAACGTTTTTTTAGCTTATAAAACAGTTAAATTCTTCCTAAAAGCTATCATAATAACGTATCATTATTGTGTCCCTTGGCTAGTATTTTAATTCTTACAAGCAGAAACTCTACTGTGATAGAGGCTAAGTATTTTATCCACCACCTCATCAATGGTTAGATTGGAGCTGTCGATATAAATCGCATCCTCTGCTTGTATCAGTGGTGCAAATTCCCTTGTCATATCGCGATGATCCCGTTCGATAATATCCTTTTCGATTTCATTAATATTAGATGAAATTCCTTTTTTCTGAAGTTCAAGATAACGACGTTTTGCTCTTACTGTTGCACTGGCTGTCAGGTAGATTTTCAGTGCTGCATCCGGAAGAACATAGGTACCAATATCCCTTCCATCCATAACCACATTTTCTTTCATCGCTAGACTCCGTTGCAATTCTACAAGTTTCAATCGCACGGTTTTATTTACCGATGTGGCACTGGCCATGTTCGCGACTTCTTCGGTTCGCAAGAAAGAGTTAACATTTTCACCATTCAGAACCACGATTTGTTCTCCATCTCGATATTCGATGGATACATTAACATCTTTGCATGCTTCCTCAATCTTTTTTGTATCCTTGGCCTCAATATTATGTCGTAAAAAAAATAAGGCCATGGCACGATACATAGCGCCAGTATCCACATAAATAAAGCCCAATTCCTTTGCAATTTTTTTTGCAATGGTGCTTTTTCCGGCTCCTGCTGGTCCGTCAATTGCTATATTAAAATTTATCATGTTAAACCTCCGACAGTTTCTATATGGAGTTTCCGGCAAGATAAGCACTCGACCATGCGATTTGAAGATTAAATCCCCCTGTTAATGCATCCAAATCAAGTACCTCGCCGGCAAAATATATATTTTTTACAAGCTTTGATTCCATGGTAGAAGGATTCACTTCCTTGACATCAATTCCTCCCTTGGTAATCACCGCCTGATTATATTCACTTAATTTTGTTATATGAAATGTTACATTCTTCAAAAGATTAACTAATCGAAAACGTTCTTCCCTAGTAATAGAGTTCACTTGCTTTTCCGGATTAATACGACTTAGACGAATAATAACATCAATTAGTTTATTTGGCAATAGCTGGTCTAATGAATTCTTAAATTGTTTGTTTTTAACCTCATTAAAATCTCTTAATATTCGCTGATCCAATTGTTCTTCCGATAAGGCTGGTTTTAGATCAATGGATAGAACTAATTTTTCCTTCCTTTTCAGATATGGGATAAGGTAACTACTGGCACTTAAAATCACCGGTCCACTAACCCCAAAATGAGTAAATAGAAGTTCCCCAAAATCACTATAAACTTGCTTATCTCCTGATAGTACATGGATTTTGATATTTTTTAAAGAAAGTCCCATCAAGTCTTTTACAAAGTTCTCCTGAAGGTGGATTGGTACCAAAGAAGGAGAAAGTTCGGTAATGGTATGTCCCAAATTTTTTGCAAAATAAAATCCATCCCCTGTGGAGCCGGTTAATGGATATGATAGACCTCCGGTAGTAATAATTACTGCATCGGCCATAAGTTTTTGAGCATTATTTTTTAAAACAATACCGGAAAAAGCACCATCCTTTACCAGAATATCCTTCACTTCACTATGAAAATGTAACTTTACAGACAGTCTATCTAGTTCTTCTTTTAAAACCCGAATCACATCGGATGATTTATCCGATTGAGGAAATACCCGATTCCCTCGTTCAATCTTTAGGGGTAAACCAATCTCTTCAAAAAAATCCATGGTATCATAATTATTGAACTGATGAAATGCTCCATATAAGAATTTTGGATTTGAAACGATATGCTCAAAGAAGGTGTCCCGGTCACAGGCATTGGTTAAATTACATCTTCCCTTTCCAGTAATATAAAGCTTCTTCCCTAATTTTTCATTCTTTTCAAATAATTCAACCTGATGTCCCTTTCTGGCTGCCATAATTGCCGATAACATCCCTGCCGGTCCGCCACCAATTACAAAGACTCTACTCATATCATTCTCCATTCCCATAATATTAGCCTATCCGTGATGTTTTACCTATAATTACTATACATAATATTAGGTAATTGCCCTTACTGAAAAAATCTCGCAATTACCTAATGAGAGTTCGATATTAAAAGCTCTGGATATAAATAAATTTCGCCCATTCATTTACACAACTTCTTGTATCCTATCGTGATACAAAACATAATTTGTTTGCAGCACCCTTAGCATTACAAAAACTTTTAACATCGAAATCCGAATAACTAATATTATGATTGTCCTTTGTTTCGATTGTTATTATATTATTTTGATTACAATATTTGTAATGATTTTCATTAAAACGTTGAATCAATCGATTTATCAATCTCCTAAATATACTTCGTCAATACCTAATTCAATGTGTCCACTAACGTAAGCTTTTCCTTCCACTCGATATATCACCTTGCCATAATCGTCTAGATTATCAATTAGACTTTGAGCAATGACATCGAGTACGGCTCCTTCATAGCCGGAACCTAAGTTAATCACCGGTGCTTGGTCAGAAAAGAAACTTACTATAACCGCATCCCCCTCTGTGGAAACCTTCTCTATACCAATGGAAATGGACTCATCAGCCAAAGCTTCTACCACTAAATCAACAATTACTTCTGGAGTGATTTCTTGATTTTCTAAAACCAAGGCGGTTACTGTTTTTTTATCTCCACTTGCTACATCAATGGAATAGATCATTAGTTCTCGATTAGCGATTGGTTGAATCGGCGTTGGAGTAGGCTTGGCTTCCTCAGTAGAATCTCCCGTATTGACTGCTATTTTTACATTGGCATCTTCTTGGGCTGATTCGGAACTTTTAGGACTATCATTTTTTTCCCTATCCTCCAATTCTGTCTTCTCTTCCGATGAGATTTTTTTATCATCTTCCGATCCTTTAAATGTATTGAAACGTATTTTATCGCATCCGGACAAGACCATAACACTGGTTAATATCATAAGCAAAATTATATTTTTTTTAGCTCTTACCATAATTTCCTCCTTTAGAATAAAACAAAGCTAGAAGAAACTAGATATTCCAATTTCTTCACGCTTGAGCATAAACTGCTACTAATGACACAATATTATACAACTGTGTCATTTCTATGGTATTATTCAAGAAATATACATTGCTTACAATAATTATAGTATATAGTCCTTAATAGTCAGAATTTAGCAAAGACCTACGTAGTAAATCAAGGGCATTGATTACGGATTGTTCCCTGACTTTTTGTCGGCTTCCCTTAAAATAACATTCCTTTACCAGGGTTTCCCCTCTGACATAGCAAGAAATATAAACTAAGCCAACGGGTTTTTCCTCGGTTCCACCTCCGGGACCTGCGATTCCAGTAATGGCCAAGGCTGTATCCGAATTAGTTCTAAGTGCTGCTCCCTCCGCCATTTCTTTTGCTGTTTGGGGGCTGACAGCACCATACTTTTCTAGGGTTTCCTCTTTCACCCCTAAGTGCTTTACCTTTGCTTGATTGGAGTAGGTGGTAAAACCTTCGTTAAAAATTCCTGATATCCCTGGTACATTAACCAGTCTAGCAGAGAGCAAACCTGCAGTACAGGATTCTGCGGTAACCAGTGAATATTGCTTCTTTTTTAAAAGCTTGACAACCACTTCTTCTAAAGTTTCCTCCTCAGAAATCGTATAAATATTGTCACCAAAACGATGATAAAACTCCTCAATCACTGGTTCAATTAACCGTTCAGCTTCCTCTTGGTTTTCGGCCGAAGCTGTAATACGAAAATGTACCTCACCACTTTTGGCATAGGGAGCTATGGTTGGATTCCCTTGTCCCTCTATAAGATCAAGAACCTTAGTCTCCGCCCTACTTTCTCCAATTCCACAAACCTTCACCATCTTTGTTACAAAGACTTTGTCCTGAAGTTTTTTTAGATAGGGAAAAATAGCATCTTCAACCATGGGTATCAATTCATTGGGTGGTCCAGGTAATAGAATGACTACTTTTCCTGAGTCTTCTACGATATATCCTGGTGCAGTACCGTTATGGTTGTCAATAACAATAGAACCATCTATTTTTAAAGCCTGCTTCCAATTATTTTCCGATATTATCTCTACAGGATCTTTATCATCCGTAGATTTTTTACTATGAAATTGATAAAAATAATTTTTTATTCTTTGCTTGCTTTCCTCATCTAGGATCAGTTCCCGCTTCAGAACCTTTGCTACGGTTTCCTTGGTAATATCATCCTGAGTAGGTCCAAGTCCGCCGGTAATTATCAGGATATCCGACCGAGAAAGCGCCTGGGAAAGCACAGACTCCAGTCTGTCCTTATTATCTCCAACTGTAATCTGATAAAATAAGGACAGTCCTAAGATAGCACATTTCTTTGATAGATAATTTGCATTGGTATTTACTATGTTACCAAGCAATAATTCTGTACCCACACTGATTAATTCTACTGTCATACAATAACTTCCTTCCAGATTTAAGAATGTGCAAGCATGATTCTATTATCGTCCATCCTTAATAACAGAACGATTTTTATAAATATAGTCAATTAAAGAAATGACCGTAAATGCCAGAGCCAGATAAACAGCCACCTGCTCTAAAATATTGATAATAGTATTATCTAAATTGAGAATTAACATTACACTCATGACAATTTGCACATTGGTTTTGATTTTTCCCCACCAGCTGGCAGCAATCACTACTCCACTGTCCGAGGCAATCAAACGAAATCCATTGATAATAAAATCTCTAGCAATAATAATAATTACAATCCATGCTGGAAGAAGTTCAAGTTCAATAAAACTGATCAGTGCACTACAAACCAGTAGTTTATCTGCCAAAGGATCCATAAATTTTCCAAAATTCGTAACCAGGTTATTCTTCCTAGCTATGTAACCATCGAAAAAGTCAGTGAGAGATGCGATGATAAAAATGGCAGCAGCAATATAATTTCCCTTGGGAATTCCGGGAACTAATAGAAAAACGAGAAATAAGGGAATCATAAAAACCCTTAAAATCGTTAGCTTGTTTGGTAAATTCATTACATCACACATCCTTCCACCAATTCTCCAACCAAATCATAATCCTTGGCACTGGTAACCTTCACTTTTACAAAATCACCGGAAATTAGTTCTTCATCCGAAGAAAAAAAGATGTAACCATCCACTTGGGGTGCATCCATATAAGTTCTACCTATATAAACCTTTTCCTCATCGGCCACTCTACCTTCCACAAGAACGTCAAAGATCTTACCAATTTGCTTCTCTGAATTTTCAAAGACATTGGCTTGTTGTAATTTCATCAGATCTTTTTGTCTTTGCTTTTTCACCTTTGCCAGAATTTGTGGCTTAAGCTTTGCAGCAGGTGTATCTTCTTCCTTAGAATAGGTGAAGACACCCAGTCTTTCAAATTTCATATCCCGGACAAAATCCATCAGCTCCTGATGATCTTCCTCTGTTTCAGTAGGAAACCCTGTAATTAAGGTGGTTCTTAAAACAATTCCGGGAATTTTTTTCCTTAGCTTGTTTATGATACGAATCAAATCCGCTTGATCCGTTCTTCTTCCCATCAGTTTCAAAATTCGATCCGATGCATGCTGAATTGGAATGTCCAGATAAGGAATTACTTTTTCTTCCTTTCGTATCACCTCAATTAATTCATCGGTGATTTCTTCTGGGTAACAATACAGAATCCGAATCCATGCAATTCCATCGATCTTACTAAGTTCTTCCAACAATTTAGGTAGCATTTTCTTACCATATAGATCGGTTCCATACAGGGTGGTTTCCTGGGCTACCAAGATAATTTCCTTTACCCCTTGGGAAGCTAGATAATTCGCTTCCTCAATCAAAGTTTCCATAGGAACACTGCGGTAGTTTCCACGAACACTGGGAATAACACAATAGGTACAATGCTTATCGCACCCTTCTGCAATCTTTAAATATGCCGTATAGGTACCTGAGGTGAGAAGCCTTCTTGTACTTAGTTTTGGAATTCGATCTAAGGCTTCAAAATGTACCTGTTGCCCACCCTCAGTAATCTCCTCAACAACTTCTAAAATCTTAGGGAAACTAGCGGTACCAAGAAGGGCATCTACTTCCGGAATCTCTGTCAGTATTTCTTCTCGATATCGTTCTGCCAAACATCCAGCTATAATTAAGGCCTTCAATTTTCCACTTTTCTTATATTGAGCCATTTCAAGAATGGTATTGATACTCTCTTCTTTGGCATCATTGATAAAGCAGCAGGTATTTACAATAATAATATCTGCTTCCTCTTCTTCATTAATGATTTGATGTCCAGATTCATGAAGAATCCCTAACATATTTTCACTGTCAACAAGGTTTTTATCACAGCCTAAAGATACAAAAAATATATTCATAAATTAACTCCTTTGATGTTCTTATTTTATGTCAAGATGAAATCTCACCAATGCACTCTACTTTTCTTCTTCAATACATGGATCTATTTCATGACTGTATTCACCATTGTAACAGTTTTTCTAAAAAAAATAAATATAAATTATACTTCATAATCTGCTTTCATTTCTTTTAGATACTTCATTAATCTTTTCGTAGTTTTATAAGGTCTGTAATCTCCGACAAAAGAAGAATTCATAAAACGCCGGATACACCTTAAATCCTTTTTCTCCGATAAACCACGCAATCCTAACTCAATATTCTTTCGAATCCGTAACATGGCTTTTCTTTGATCTATGGTTGCAATTAATATGCCATCTTCAAAAACAAGTTCATATACATTTTGATAAGAGAACCCGGCAATTCTACCTTCAAAAATATATTCTTTCAGCAGTTTTTCAGCGATTAAAATCGCTCCGTTGTAGGATACCTTCTGATTTTGAAAAGAATGCTTTAATTTTTCATCCGTCGCCAAAGTTATATCATCAATATATAATTTGTAATTCTCGATATGATAATTGCATTGAAAAGATTTCCTTATTACCTCTTTCTCCAATGGTAGCAGATTTAGAGCAATCGGATGTACAATATATTCTTGTTCGGCAGACAGAATATCATATTCTTTGTCCTTATATATCAATTTTTGTTTTAAATCCATACAATCTACCATCCAGTTTACATTTTAAAATTATTAAAGAACGGACTCCACACAATTATTCATTAACATTGCAATTGTCATGGGTCCAACGCCTCCGGGAACTGGAGTGATGGCAGTAACTTTATCTAGCACATCATCAAAGTCCACATCCCCACAGAGTTTGTTGTTTTCATCTCGATGAATTCCAACATCAATCACAACAGCACCTTCTTTGACATATTCATGATTGATAAAACGAGGCTTTCCTATGGCTACAATTAAGATATCGGCTCTCTTGGCTACCTCTTTTAAGTTTTTGGTTCTTGAATGACAGATGGTAACCGTTGCATTCTCCCTAAGCATTAGTAGTGCCATGGGTTTTCCAACAATATTACTTCTACCAATAATTACACATTCTTTCCCTTCGATTTCTATACCAGAACGCTTTAATAATTGAATAATTCCAGATGGGGTACAAGAAACAAAGCCTCTTTGGCCAATACTTAAGGCACCAACACTTTGGGGATGAAAGCCATCCACATCCTTTTTCGGTGATATTGTTTGAATCACTAAATTTTCATCGATATGCTTGGGTAATGGTAGTTGCACTAAAATCCCATTTACCTCGGGATCCTCGTTCAATTTTTTAACCAAATCCAAGAGTTCTTCCTGAGTAGTGGTTTCTGGTAGTTCATAGGCTAAAGACTTAATTCCGATATATTCACAAGCTTTTTTCTTATTCCCTACATATACGGTGGAGGCAGGATCATTTCCCACTTGTATCACTGCCAGGGTCACAGAAGTACCCTGCTTCTGTAATTCTTCTACTTTCGCTTTTAGTTCGTCTTTAATTTGTGTAGAAATTTTTTTACCATCAATTAAGGTTGCCATTCAATCATCTCCTGTTTTGTAATGAAATTATTTTTAAATTTGATATTTGATTTTTTATATAAATTTTCTCAATTATTTATTTTTTAACGATAAAATATCATCTTTCTACATTCTAATATATTCTACCAAATATAACAAGAAATATTTGTCATTCCAATTCTTCTTACCCTTAAATACTTATCTTAAATATTTATCTTAAATACATATCCTAAGAGGAAGTACTTTTATTAATTTAACAAGTATCAAATAAACTATATTATCCTTAACAATATTAACCTTAACAAGTATTGCCTTTTCCATATTGTCCTTAACAAGTATTAATTTATCCATATTGTCCTTAACAAGTATTTCCTTATCCATATTGTCCTTAACAAGTATTAACTTAACAGTTTTG
This sequence comes from Clostridiales bacterium, assembly GCA_012839085.1. Classification (GTDB taxonomy): domain Bacteria; phylum Bacillota; class Clostridia; order Lachnospirales; family Lachnospiraceae; genus Mobilitalea. The sequence continues at coordinate 6,429 of DUNZ01000098.1, read as the reverse complement.
AAAGATCTTCTATTATATAAAAGTATATAAAGGGCTGTGCTCTAGGATCTTAGCGCACAGCCCTACATTTTAACCTCTATAATAATTAATCAGGCAACCTTTTAAAATAATTTCCCTTTCTGTATCGGTTAATTCACCCATTTTTAGGGTAAATTCTTTCATATCCTTGTTAACTACATAGGCTTTGATTTCTGTTTCTTTCTTTGTGATAGCCTCTCGAATATCTTTAATAAAGATATAGTCTCCATTATCAAAAGGAAGCTCATCATCAAATAAAAATGGTAACATCCCCCAGTTAATTAAGTTGGAGCGATAACGCTTGGTCGCATATTCTTTGGCGATATTTGCAAATCCTCCTAGAACCTTCTGGCAGCTGGCTGCCTGTTCCCTAGCAGAGCCGTCTCCCGGCTTCACTGCATAGATGGTACTACCAATCTGAGTTACCTTAGGATCTATGGTAAATTTGGTTGAAATCTTTTCATAAACTTCGGCTAATTCACCATTGGCAGCAAGAATATCTTCACCTGCTATTCTAGCTTTTTCTGCCTTTTGTACTGCTTTCGCACGACCTACATAAGCCGGATCCTTTCTGGATAAGGTAAATTCGGCCAAGGCCAAAGGATTGGATCGATAAGAAGATGTCTCCCCAGAAGGAATTAATTCATCGGTTGTGGTAACCGGATCGTGAATGACAGAAACCACCTTTAAAATCAGATCCTCAGATAAGGCTGACATTTCAGGCCAGTCTACGATACCAGGACCAAATTTCACTTCCACAGTGGGATCTGCTTTTCCAATACCATCGTAAACACGATTATCATAAATCTTACGATCAAAATAATACTTGGGTTTACCAAAGTTTACATCCATATCTTCCGCAGAGGTCAAATAACCCTGATTTGCTGCAGTGGCAGCAATGGATCTAGCATCCATTAAGGCTACAGAAGCAATCTGTCCATTGGTAATCTTGGAACCTTCTCGGTTCGGGAAGTTTCTTGTGGTATGACGAATGGATAAGCCTTTATTGGCTGGCACATCTCCTGCACCAAAGCAAGGACCACAGAAGGCTGTACGAATGGTTGCCCCTGTCTCCATTAATTTGGCGATGGTTCCGTTCTTTACTAACTCCATAAAGATCGGTTGACTCGCAGGATATATACTTAATGAGAATTCGTCATTACCTATGTACTTACCAGACAGGATATCTGCGGCATCAACAATATTTTCGAAACCACCACCTGCACATCCTGCTATGGAACCCTGCTCAACGTATAATCTTCCATTTCTTATTTTATCTCTTAGGGTAAAATCAATATGATTGTTGTCTAAGCTAATTTTTGCTTTCTTTTCTACTTCATACAAAATATCTTCTAAGTTAGCATTTAATTCCTCAATGGTATACACATTGCTTGGATGGAAAGGCATGGCAATCATTGGTTTGATTTCAGAAAGGTCAACATAGACCATACCATCGTAATATGCCACTTCTTGAGGTTTTAATTCCTTGTAGTCCATAGAACGATGATGGATGTCATAGTATTCTTTCACCGCATCATCGGTTACCCAGATTGAGGATAAGCAAGTGGTCTCTGTGGTCATTACATCAATACCAATTCGAAAATCAACGCTTAAGTTTTTGATGCCATCTCCAACAAATTCCATTACCTTATTATTGACATAACCATTGGCAAACACCTTACCGATAATTGCTAGGGCAACGTCCTGGGGACCAACACCTTTTCTAGGGGAACCTGTTAGGTAAACCCCTACCACTTCCGGCATCTTAATATCATAGGTTTTTTGAAGCAATTGTTTCACCAGCTCTGGTCCACCTTCGCCAATTGCCATAGTACCCAAGGCACCGTAGCGGGTATGACTGTCAGAACCTAAAATCATCTTACCTCCGGCCGCCAACATTTCACGAGCATATTGGTGGATGACTGCTTGATGAGGGGGTACATAAACTCCTCCATAACGCTTTGCACAGGAAAGACCAAACATATGATCATCCTCATTGATGGTTCCACCTACTGCACAAAGGCTATTATGACAGTTGGTTAAAATATATGGTATCGGGAATTTCTCAAGACCACTGGCTCTTGCGGTCTGAATAATTCCAACAAAGGTAATATCATGGGAAATCAGTTTATCAAACTTGATATTCAAATGTTCCATATTCCCTGATTCATTATGGCTTTCTAAAATCCCAAAAGCCATGGTACCCTGTTTTGCATTTTCTTTGGTCCAAGAAATTCCAGTTTTTTCTTGCACTAGCTTGATTGCTTCCGGTGAATCCTCAATAATTTCCCTTTGATTGACCAGATAAACTCCCTTATCGTATAATTTAATCATGCTGACCTCCTTTAGTATTGTCAATTGTTCTTTCGTAATGTATCCTTTAATCTGCTATGAAACCTTCTTTTAAATACACATCATATACTTCGTTACATTGGATTAACTGAGAAGGAATCAAACCATTACTTGCTTTAATATTCATTCTTACTTTTTCCGTATTCTCTTGAGTAAAATTGATATCTATGGTACCGTCAAAAGTATCGTTAAAATATCCAGCATCGGTAAATATCTCATCGTAGCCTTCATATTTAAATTTCACTTCAAGATTGGCTTCTCTACCTAATAAATCAACACTTCCAAGGGCTACTGTAGAGGATTCGTCTGCTTCTATATTCTCAACTACCAAGCTATTATGAACCGGGCCTTCCGCATCAACAAAATACATCTCCACGTATTCTAATTTGTAATCCGTATTATTTTTGATAATAATTTTACCTTCCGCACTCTCTATAAACATAATGACACTTAACAGAATCACAACCAAAACTGCTGCAATTCCCATAAAGAGATTTCTCGTTTTTGGATCAATATTGCTAATTTTTTTGTTGTTTTTGGACATATCATTACTCATCGTCTTAACCTCCATCAGTTTTTCATCAGCAATCATTATAATAATATTTCGTTATAAAATAATCAAGTCTTATTTTATCATATCTTGCGCTAGGAAAGCAAAAAAGATAACAGCCTTTTTGTTCAACATACAAAGCTAAGGCGTTATCTTCTTTACTCTTCTATTGTTAATATATATAATTTCTTGAATTTTATGTATTCTATGCTTTATTATTTAAATTCCTCTATCATTGGCAATATTATCATGAAACATAGCTGCAAATCCCATAAACAAGCTTAAAATGGCAAGCAGAAAAGGCAACAATACATCCGTTTGTGTGGAATTATTGCTAGAGATACTATGAAGACATAATAATAATGCGATTACTGAAATAGAAGCAAATAATAAACCTTTATAAAATATTTTCAATCGACAACTCTTAAATTTCTTAATAACTTTTTTCATTTTAAGCCACATCCTTTCCTATATATCATCCTATATAATATAACGATGCAGTAGCTTAAAAAGTTTCACTATTTCTTAAATATTTTTTACAAATTGGATTATTTTATTAAGAAACCTAAGACTCGTTAAGTATTTCTACAAATTCTTCTATGGGCATAGGCCTATAGAACCAATATCCTTGAGCCATATCGCAAGAATTCTCTGCTAAAAATTCAGCTTGCTCTTTGGTCTCAACTCCTTCAGACAATACCTTTAGGCCCAGTCCCTTGGCAAGAGAAATAATTCCAGAAATCACTATTTTATCTTCATTATTCATCTTTCTCTCCATAAAAAACTCCTTATCTATCTTCAAGATATCCACAGGCAAGTCTTTTAAGAGATTTAATGACGAATAACCAGAACCAAAATCATCAATCGAAATTAGAAAACCATATTCTCTAAGTTTTTTAATCATATAGATCAAACGATCCAGCTCTTTGAAAAACATACTTTCTGTAATCTCTAACTCGATTAATTCATTTGGAATATTGTATTTTTTAACCAGTTGATTTAGTCGATCAATAAAATGGGAATCATTCAAATGATTACGGGAAACATTAATGGATACCACTAGGGCTTTTTTCCCTGTATCTAAAATATCCCGTAACACTTGAAAGGTTTTTTCATAAACATAAAAATCTAATTTATCGATAAAACCATTCTGCTCAAAAATTGGAATAAACTCCATTGGTCCTAAAATCTTACCATCTGGCAACTTCCATCGTACCAATGCTTCTGCACCAATGATCCGTTGTGTTTTTAAATCAATCTTTGGCTGCATATAAACAAGGAAATCATTGTTTTTTAAAGCCTCATGCATATGAGTTTCAATCATAATTTCCTTTGACACTCGCCTATGGAAGGATTCATCATAGATGGCAATATCACTTTTATGAGATCCCTTAATGGACTTTCTCGCCAGATTGGCCTTATCAACGGCCATACTAATTACCTTGTCCTCAGGCATAAGAAAATATATACCGCAAGTAATAATCGGATTTACATCTGGAAAATTGACAGTAAAATGCTCTCTGATTTTTCCATAGACATCTATAACACGATTGATTAATTGGTTTCTGTCTTCATAGGTCAACAACTTAATAAATTTGTCCTCGGAAACTCGACATGCAAGTTCCGATGAATTTAAGTGTTTCACGGATATCTTTGCATAATGGTATAATATTTCATTCCCCCGGGAATATCCCCACTCATCATTAATATTCTTAAATTTGTCAAAATCAATGTATAGAAAAGCGTAATTTTTATCGGAATTCTTAGTAATTAATCGAGAAGCATCTGCCTCAAATCGTGATAGAGTTAATAACCCGGTTAAAGCATCCTTTGCATTGACTCTTTCTAAGAAACCAGTTACATCAGAGATTCCTAAAATATAAATCTTCTGCCCATCCATATCATTCATACTGGTAGCTGTAATACTAAACCACGCCTCATTATTACTATCATAGAATTCATAAGAGGATCTACCATTGTTTTTCGATAAACCTCGAATGGGACAGGTTTCACAAGGGGAATCCTTATCAAATAAAGCCTTGTAACATACCTCTCCTATCTTCAGATTTGGAAATAGGTTTTTTATAAACGCGCTATAGTTAACCAATTCATAAGTATCTTCCTTTATGAAATAATATACTAGTCGTTGGTTGTTAAACACTGCTTGGGAATAGAAGATTTCCCTTTGAAGCATTTTTTTATTTCTAATATGTATAATAATTTCACCAATAAACTTAGTTAAAATCGTTAAGGTATCAAGAACTTCCTTCTCCCATTTGCGAATTTGGATACAATCATCAAAATGAATCATTCCAACCATTTGATTGTTTTCATAGAAACCACATTGAACCATGGCCTGGATACCTAATCTTTCATAACACAAGCGATCGATGGGGTCAATCTTGGTAACATCTTCAAAACAATACAAATCAGAGTCAAAATTCCAACTCTCAAAAAAGTCCAGCTCAGATTTTTTATTTTGATTAAGAAAATACGGCTGGCACCCTTCCCTAAGCCATTGATGACTAACTATAGGATTCCCATTTATGAAATCATACTCACATACAGTAATCCGGGACAAACCATAAAAAGTACCAATTTCCTCTAAGATACTTTGGAAAGACTGATCCAATTCCTTATTATGTTTAATAATCTCAAATACTCGATCCAATAGCTTATAATCAATTTTCATTTGACTCATAACCGTGTTTTTCTGTTCCATTCTTTTGATTGTCTCCATTTATCATTTATTTTTTTACTTTCAGTAGCATTTCTATATTCTTAATTAATCTTAATTTGTTAAGTATCAAAACTATTTGACAATATTCACATTTATTATATCTTATTTTTAATTTATTGGCAAGTATCTATAAATTATATTACATATTTTGTCATCTATATGTGAAAAACATCTAATTATTACGGAAAACAATATTTGTACTCATGATTTACTTATTAGTGCAAGATTTTGTATTCCAAGAGCAAAATAAAGAACTGCTGCCATATATTCAAATGCATATTTTGCATCCTCATATACGGCAGCAGTTCTTTCGCTTCTCATATGATTTATAATATTTTATTGCTTGTGCATGATAACCCTTTATTACTTTTACATGATATCCTTTTATTGTTTGTGCATGATATGCATTTATTACTTTTACATGATATCCTTTTATTGCTTTGGCATGACATACATTTATTACTTTGGCATGATATCCATTTATTTCTTTTGCATGATATCCTTTTATTGCTTTCACATGACATACATTTATTGCTTTTACATAATATCCATTTCGACTGTTTCAAGGTGAGTATAAGAGAATTCATTCATAGTTTTTAGAAATTAAATCAAACACCGGATTAAGCAAATATTTTTGCAATGTTTTTCCCATAATCAACGCATTTCTCAATCGCATCTTCATCTGGCACCCACATGGTTCTAAGTCCTTCCGCTTCTACTTTAAAGCCAGCATCGTTCAATCCTTGGGTGAGTAGTTTTACAGCTTCTC
>DUNZ01000097.1 GCA_012839085.1 Clostridiales bacterium | reverse complement strand
TTGATAATGGTGATTATAAGACAGTATCAACTATGATGGACTATCAGACAATTAAGTTATACCTTGATAATATAAAAGAGATGATTAGCCAAGTAGGGTGTATGCCAAGTGTATTTGGTAATAGTAATGTGGCTAATGTATCAGAAGTTAGTTTAAAGATGTTATTTCATATGGCTACAGTAAATGCTATGGAAACAGAAAAATGGCTTAATATTGGATTACAGGATAGGTTTAAGAAGATTAAGAGGTTGTTAGAGTTACAGGGAATTAAAGTTGAAGGTAATGTTAGTGTTGAATATAATCTAAGTATACCAGTTGATACTGATGAAGTAGTTAGGAACATTAAAGCTATGCGTGATATGGGTGCTATATCTATTGATACTGCTATGGAAAAGAGTGGTATTATTAAGGATATTAGTGCTGAAAAGGAAAGATTAGATAATGAGAATGTGTCGGTGGAATAGTTAAATGATAATGATTATCAATTAGAACCGTAAAATTTGCTCTGTTTAGTAGAAAATAGGATTTGTGTTCAGTGTTCTATATTAATTTCTGTTCAGCAAATACCATCATATCCATGATAAATATGCAAAAATAGGCTAAAATCATGCATAAATATCATATAAAAGAAAGATTTTATTCAATAATAAGCAAAAAGGCTTGAATAATTATATACCAATTATATACAAATGGCTACAACCATTGATTTATAAGGGTTACAGGAGTTGTCTGAATTGTCAATCTATTCGCATAACTGGACTTTCACGAATAGTTAAGTTACACTTTACACAATTAAGTGTAAGATTAAGTAGTAATAAATACTACATTACCCCTCTTTTGAAGGGTGCTTTTATCTAATCACTATTTACCCCACAACAAGAATTAAGGCTTAAATTGTCCCATATTTTTAAGTACAAAATTAGTACCAATTAAATAACTACCCCTTGTAAAATATAGGTTTACTTTACCAATATTAAGTGGTAAGATATTCCTATAAAATACTAAATGAAAACAATATATCCTAAAGTAGGTATAAATCTATTTTCATAAGTATAAAAACACAATTATAAAAGGGGAAATACATATGACACCTATTAAATGTTCAGAATGTGGAGAAATATTAACTAATGAAATGTTTCAAGTAAATATGTGTTTTAAATGTGGAAATATAATAAATAAATATCTTTCAGATGAAGAGATTGAAAAACAAAAAGAAAGAGAGAAAATACAAAAAATACAAGAAAAAAATAAATTAAATAAATTAATTAAAGAACATTTAATTACATCAGGTTATAATTTTGAAGGATATATTATTGATAAATATTTAGGGATTGTAAGTGGTGAAGTAGTTATTGGAACAGGAATTATTAGTGAAATAAAAGCAAGTTTTTCAGATGCATTTGGAATTGAATCGAATTCCTTTGAGAAAAAACTTGAAGAAGCCAAATCATTATCATTAGAAAAGTTAATTTATAAGTCAGTTTTACTGGGTGGTAATGCTATAATTGGTGTAGATTTTGACTATATTATTTTTGCTAATAATATGATTGGTATATCCATAAATGGAACATCAGTTATTATCAAAAGTCAGGAATAGTTTTAATAAATTAGATCCCTATATACCATTTCCCCATATACCATTTACACAGAAAGAGGTATCCCCACATTGGATGCCTTTTTTCTTATGGTATTTTGCTTGTATAAAGGATTTTAAGGCACTTTATATCTTACCCATACTAATTATCCTAAAGCAACCTAAACCCCCTTAAATCTTCCACAGATGCAATTTAATACAAGAAAGGAGTTATATAATGACAGTAATAGATAGATTGAAATTAGAATTAGCAAATAAATCATATTTTACAGATGAAGAGTATCAAGTATTCATAGAAGAGAATGACTTAACACCTACAGATACATATGATAAAGATACCATGCAAAAATCATTACTATTATCTGCACTAGATATACTTGAAGCAGTATCTAATGATGTAGATATTATGCGTAAAGTAGAAACTGAATTTGCTACAATATCAGATGCCTATAAGCATTTAGAAAAGAGAATACAGAAGTTAAAAGATAGGATTGCAGCCATGCTTATTGAAGAGGAAGAATATTCACCATTTAGTTTAATGTATACTAGGAAATAATAGGGTTTCTTATTCTCCTAAGATATACGAATCAAATGCAATTACTAAAATCAATTTAGGTAATATTAAAGGTGCTAAAGGTGATACTAGAGAACAAGGTGAAAAAGGTTTAGATGGCACAAATGGAAAAGTGCATATTGAATCGGATGATATTGATAAACCAATAACAAGCATTGACGTAACCAAAACAAATGACAATATTACAAATTTAATTGTTACCTATGCTGATAATACATCGGCAGACGTTGACATTTTGTACAACGCAAACGGTGACATAACCCAAATAGGAGATACTATAATAACTTACGCATAGTGCATTTACAAAATACAACAACAATGGTATAATTTACCTATAAGGGGTGATATTATGAAGAAATTAATAATACTAATAATAATTATATTGATGTTTCCATCCTCGGCACAGGCAAGTGAGTTGCCTACTTTGACAGCGGATAACCTCACCTTATCTAGTGGTGAGAGATATAATATAAACATAAAACATAAAACAAAAGGCAGTAAATATCATTGGTGGTCTGATAATGAGGATATTGCCATAGTTAATAAAAGCAACGGATATGTAACAGCCATAAGTCAAGGCATAACAAAGGTATATTGCCAGATTACCAAAGGTGAAACAGAAATTGTATTATCATGCAAAGTCGAAGTAGACAACCCCAAATTCTTTGAGCATAAATATATGGCTCATGCAACAGGTGGATATGAAGGAAATATTTATAACAATACAGAAGAAGCCTTGATAAACTCTATCGAGAATGGATATATATTCATTGAAATAGACTTAACCTTGACCGCAGATAATAAACTAGTATGCTCCCACGGATGGGATAAGGCAACGTGCGAAGCCACAGGGATTGAATACACTAGCAAAACTCCAACATATGACGAGTTTATGAGTTGGAAAATACAAGGCAAATACAACACAATAGATGTCAGTACGATTATAGATTATATGAAAGAATATCCAGACCTACTAATAGAGGTTGACCTAAAGAAATTTAATGCTAAGAAAACCAAAATAATGATTAATCAGTTAGTTGAATTAGCAGACCATGATGATACTATCCTTGATAGAATACTAATGCAGTTTACATCAGAAAATGCTTATTTTGCCATTGAAGAAATATACCAGTTTAAGTATTATCAGTACTTTACCTATAAGAGTAGAATTGCAGATGAGTTAGATGATGTGATTAAGTTTTGTAAGGATAATAAAGTAACATCAATAGCAGTTAACCACACAGTATTAACTAATGATATGATTAATACTATTAAGGATAATGGATTTTACTTATTAGCATTTACGATTGATGATGAAGAGGTTGCACAAGAATTTCTTGAAAAAGGTGTAGACACAATATGTACTAACTTTATAACTAAATAACCAATCAAATAAATAATCAACACCTTAAGGCACTTACTACGGTAGGTGCTTTTTTGATGCAAAAAGAAAGCACCCTAACAACTTGCTAGAGTGCTTATCTTCCTACTTCATCTGAATTTTATTCTGCTTGATTCTATACTTCATATTATCTAGTGGATTAAATTTGTCAAAGTCTATGGCTACATCATTAGAGAACATATTGACATATTCCTTAACAACAGTTAGATCAGAATGACCTAGTATCTTTTGTAATCTGAATATATCACCACCGTTAAGAATCCACTTTTTAGCAAATGTATGACGATATAAGTGAGCAGAGGTTTTTAATACACCACGAGATTTATTATAATCTGCTATTGATTGCTGAGTGGTACGTTCATCTGGTTTACCACCATAATTGTTACAAAACACATAATCATTTGGACTACCATTACGATAATTAAGATACTCAAGTAATATATCTTTTAAAGTTTTACTCATAGGTATTATTTGTTGCTTACGATTTTTGGTTTTTTCAATCAATATTACTTCATCATCAAAATCAAGATTACCTATTTTAAGATTTAGTGCTGATGATATACGGTTTCCAGTTGCAAGCAAGTAATTAGAAAGAACCCAAATTTTATAATGTGTAAATGAAACAGATTTAATATTAGGTTTCTTTAATAATAACTTTAGTTCTGCATCTGTATAAGTTTCTTTAATCTTTTTCTCTACCTTTGGAATTGGAATTGAAAAGGGTGGTAAATATCTTTCTTCCATACACCAATATAAAAAGGCTCTTGTACTTCTTAGATAGGAGTTAATAGTTATTTGATTGCAAGATTGCATTGAACGTTTGTTTAAGATATAATTATCAATAGTATTGGAAGTGATATCCGTTATAGATTCCAGTTGCTGTCCACAATATAACAGTAAATCTTTGTGATGTGCTTTATAAACCCTTAATGTTTTACTAGACAAATTTCTGACTTCGCATTTACGGATATAAAGTTGGAAACATTCTGATACTGTAGTTATTTCATTTTGCATTAACATTGTAATCTTTTTACCCATTTTGAATCCTCCTTTTGGACATAAAAATACTCGTAAGACTAAGTGAAAAGTATCAAATAATCTTACGAGTGTAAATAAATTGTAAAATGGATAAAAGCCTTGAAACCCTTATATCAATGCGGATGGAGGGACTCGAACCCTCACACCCTCGCGAGCGGTAGATTTTGAGTCTACTGCGTCTGCCATTCCGCCACATCCGCTTAGCAACTTTGATAATTTTATCATAATTGATTTTGTTTTTCAA
>DUNZ01000096.1 GCA_012839085.1 Clostridiales bacterium | reverse complement strand
AGCTTCTCTATATCAAGTATCTATTATCTAGCTTCTCTATATCAACTATCTAAATATCATGCTTCTCTATATCAAGTATCTATATTTCACCTTATCTATTACTAGTTACATTTCATACTATTATAATTTTTCTTCTTCACATATTTCTTTTTAATTATTGTAATATTTATTATGTCATAACATTTTTTATGTTAGGGCTTATTATATCGGAACACTTAGGATTGTACAAGCGCAACTTGATATAAATTTATGAATATAGTAAACTAAGTGTCATAGTTTAGATAAAATCTACCAAAGCATGGAGGATTGGTGAGCCCATGAATGAAAAGAAACATTTCAAAATAATAAGCATATTGATACCAATCATAGGCGCTATCATATACGCCTTTAAAAAACAGCTGGTTCATTTCATGTTTTCCCTTCCCCCTTGTCCTTTTTACACCATTTACAACCTTTATTGTCCTGCATGTGGGAATACTCGAAGTGTAAATGCCTTACTCCAGGGAGATATTCTTCTGTCTCTTCATTATAATATTATCCCCATACTGTTAATTCTTACCTTGATGCTAGGATATATAGAACTAGCTTTCTATAGCTTTGGAAAAAAGAAAAAAATACTTCCTAGATCAAAGAATTTTTATCTTATCACCGGAAGTATCCTTCTAATCTATCTCATTCTCAGAAATTTTATTCCTTTGCTATTTCCATCACTGTAGTAGGAAAATAATAAAAGTAGCAATAACAAAACGCATGATAAATCCTTTCTTACTTATCATACGATTGTTATTGCTGCTTTTATTGAAAGGTTTAAAATAGTATCGCTTATATCTTAATAATATTTATAGATTTCGCTATTAAATTCATTATAGAATTCATCCATAAAATCCTCAAAGAAAGGACTATTGGATAATTGTGATGTAAATGTCGTAACACCAACTATTATTAATATTACTAAAATCAAGGTAATAGCAGATGTTATGATACCTGCAATTGCCATACCCTTTCCTGGCTTACGATTTTTAAGACTGATAATACCAAGAACCAAAGATACAATAGCTGCAGGAACGGATAAGTAAAAAATACAACTGAGAACCAAACTAACAATACCAAGAATCATAGAAGCAATGGCTAAACCACTCCCCGATTTTTGAGCAGGTTGTTGGTATTGCTGTTGATAATTATACTGTTGCTGATAGGGTTGTTGGTACGGCTGATTATATGGTTGTTGATAAGGATCGTTCTGCTGCTCTTGATAGGGTTGATTATTTTGCACATACTGAGGTTGTTGATACTGCGCCTGATTATCATACTGATTATTTTCATTGGTTGGATTATCAAATCTTTTATCTTCTTGATCTCCCATAAAATTAACCCCCTTATATTAATTTATAATTGCTTTTGGTATAAACTACTAGTTCTATCCTATCATAGATAACTTTATTCTTCAATCATTTTTTATAATTATAAAATTTTTATAAACTTTTTCATACACATTTCTTTGGTATCATTATACAAGCCCGATTCAGTATAAATGATTTTTCATTACAAATACTTTTTATGTAACTGAATACAATTTTCTTAGAAAGGTCAGTGATGTTATGTTTAATTTGGGAGGACCAACAGAAAGTGGTGTTATGTCCAATCCAGGACTTGCCATGCTTCTAATGCATGGTACAGAGCCTACAATCGATGAACGTTATACAGATCTTGATGGTGAAACAAGAGAAGCATTAAAAAAACATGCAAATGAATTTCAATCCGAGGAAGAAATAGAACGTTTTATTAGTGATTTTAACAAGGGAAAGAATATTATGTAGATGATTCAATTGTTTTTATTCCAGAATGATAGAACTAAATGATAGAACTATAGGATAATATTTTATAATATAAAAAGAAAAGATTATTAGCCAATATATATTTTGCAAATGATAGAGGAATAGGGCTGTCGCTTTAACGATTGAAAAATCATGAAGCGGTAGCTTCCTTTTTGCCTAAAAATAGTCT
>DUNZ01000095.1 GCA_012839085.1 Clostridiales bacterium | reverse complement strand
TTTAACCTAGGCTCATCTATTCCAGAAATAAAGTGATGGTCAGAATTCCTGTCATCTTCAAAAAGAAAAACACTTTCTTCTTCATCAAAAAACTGACCCAGTTTCTTTAATTCCGATACCGTCATTTTCACTCTTAAATTGGCTTCCGCTTCATAGGGATAAGTAAATTTCAGCCGAGTATTAATCTCCTCCCGAAGTTCTTTATTGTATACCATGGTTGGGTCTAAACTTCGTAAGCATTCTTTGTCATTTTGTAAAAATATCTGCTTTTTAATCTCCTCCTTGAGTAAAATATCTTTCCCGATTATGGTTATGCCCATAGGAGGAAGGTCTTTATCCACCAGATCCTCTTTATTTTCATGGTTTATCCACAGTTCCTTGGAAGTTTCCACTGAAATTTCCTCATTGGAGATGCCCCTATCTTCTTTTATCCTATTGAAATCCATGTAATTCACCATCGCTGGTAAGACCCAGTCTAAATATGACTTGGCTGATAGAATATCAAAAAAGGTGAAATCTTTCTTATGGATATCTTCCCTCGATTTTAGATATCCTGTGAGGATTAATTTCTCTCTAGCCCTGGTCAAGGCAACATAAAGCACCCTTAATTCTTCCCCAAGATTTTCAATCTGAATCTTCTTTTGGATTACCTTTTTTAAGAGAGTGGGTACCTTAGTACGAAGTTTAATATCGATATAGTCGGGCCCAACTCCATATTCATTGTGAAGAACAATGCTATTTCTTAAGTCTTGCGTATTAAATTGTTTGCTCATCCCTGCCACAAAAACCACAGGGAATTCTAGACCCTTACTTTTATGAATACTCATAATTCGAACCGTATTATCTTGTTCCCCAGAAGTTGAGGCTTCTCCAAAATCCACCTCATACTTATGAAGTTTTTCAATATAACGGATAAAATGAAATAACCCCCGGTAACTTCCTTTCTCAAAGCGGGTCGCAAGGGAAACCAACATATCAATATTGGCCTTTCTTCGATCCCCTCCGGGCATAGCACAAACATAATAGTAATATCCCGTTTGTTCCAGCACTTCTAATAAAAGTTCATTGATGGGAACATGATTTACCATGGATCGAAAGTTTTCCAGCAGATCAAAAAATCCAATCAGCTTACCACGAATCTCCTCATCCTGTCCCTCCTTTATATAGGAGGTCACAGCAGTATATATACTACAATTCTTCTTATGGACCCGTATCATAGCTAGTTCTGTAGTAGTTAAACCTACGATGGGTGAATACAAGACACCAAAAAGAGGGATATCTTGTATAGGATTATCGATGATTTTAAGCATATTAAGAAGAGTCATAATCTCAACAGTTCGAAAATATCCTGTCCCCGTCTCGGCATATGCCGGAATTCCTTCTTGCATTAAGGTATTTACAAATACCTCAGCCCAACCAGCCATGCTCCGAAGCAGAATTACAATGTCTTTGTATTCCACAGGACGATGTTTCCTTGAGGATTTATCAAGTATATATAAACCTTTTTTAGAATCCGTTAATTCTCTGATCTTCCTGGCAATGGCTCTAGCCTCTAATTCTTTTTTGGTATATAGAGCCTCATCCAAGTCTTCGTTTTCTATTTCCTCTGCTTCTGAAGAAAATTCTTGCCCTATGATTTCAGAAAAATCATCCTCTGATAAGGATTCTTCTTCCGTCACCAATAAAAGCTCCACATCCTGAGCAAGAAGAATATCCTCTTCTTCTTTTCCATCTACCTCTTTTTCCTTCTGGTCAAGGGTTTCTTCAAACAATTCTCCATATTTTAGAGAGGCCGCCTCATCATAAACGATTCCCCCCACCGGCTGTGTCATAATTTGCTTAAAGATTAGATTCACATAATCCAGAACACTTTTACGACTACGAAAGTTTCGATCCAAATCAATCCTCTGATATAGATTCCCCTGGCCATCCTCCGTATAATCAGAGATTGCATAATTGTTATACTTGTCCATGAATAATTCCGGCATAGCAAGACGAAATTTATAGATGCTTTGCTTTACATCCCCTACCATAAACCGATTTGGTTTCCCAAGCCGTTCTCTGGAAATACTCTTTAAAATTGTTTCCTGAACAAGATTACTATCTTGATATTCATCGATTAAGATTTCATCAAATTGTTCACTGATCTCCAAGGCCGCTTGGGTTGGAGAGTCTAATTGCCCATCTTTTTCTTCCACCAGAATCTCTAAGGAAAAGTGCTCTAAATCATTAAAGTCAATCAAATTTTTCTCTTCTTTTTTCTTGGCGAATTCCTCCATAAAGTCTAGGGTCAGTTCAAATAAAACCCTCATTACTTTACGGACTGCCATAAGATCCTTTAGCATTTCATCTGGTGCCTGGTAAAAATACTGGTTGGTTAAATCCTTAATTCCCTTCTTAACCACCTCTCTAAGGGCTTTTACTTGGTCTTTTTTCCATCCAAGTACGGTATCATCTCTTTTATTGGATAATCTTGCATAGCTAATTCCCTGAAAAATCTCAGCATACTCATGGTAAGAACTAGCTTCTTCTAACCCTTGCAAAATATTTCGATCGGAAAGTAGAGCCGTACTATAAGCCGAAGGTCCTCCAGCTTCCCCACAGATCTCCAAGGCTCTTTGATTGATTTTCTTTAAATCCTTTACGATAACCCCCACATATTGAATCAGTTCCTTCATCCAAATGGTAGAGGTTAAATCCTCCATGGAATCAACGCTAAAAAACTCTTCCATATCCCTAAGCCACTTTTTCGGCCAAGGATTACTCATAGAAAAATCATATAATTTTAGAATTAAATCTTCGATTGGTTCATCGGATTTGGAGCGAGAATAACTTTCAATAAATTCGTGAAAATCCTCTCTTCCCTCTTCATACCATCGTTCTAAGACATCTGCAATGACATCGGATTTCATTAGGGTGATTTCCGATTCCTCGGCTATTTTAAAGGAAGGATCCAGATCAATACGATAAAAATAATTTCGTATGACATTTAAACAAAAGCTATGAATGGTTGTAATTTGTGCACTTTGAAGCAAGGACATTTGCCTTTGTAAATGGGTATTATCTGGCTCATTTCTTAACTTTTCATCTATGGCCTTACCAATTCTTGTACGCATTTCAGCAGCCGCTGCATTGGTAAAAGTTACGACTAATAAATGGTCAATGTCTAAGGGATTTTCCCCTTGAGTAATCATCGAAATAATTCGTTCCACCAGTACTGCCGTTTTACCGGAACCTGCTGCCGCACTGACCAAAACATTTTTATTTCTTGTATCAATTACCTTTTGCTGGGCACTGGTCCACTTCATACCTGACCCCTCCTTCCCCAGATTTCTTCTTTCATCTCTTCTATGGATTTTCCACCAAGGTTACGATATGCAAATCCCGGCAACCTACTGTCAAAGCCACAGACCGTCCGATATTCACAATAATCACATGCCGTTCTATTCTTCAAACGATAAGGACTTAGCTTGGTATCCCCTTCTAATACTTGTTTCCCATCTTCAAACAGTTTTTTGTTGACATATTCAAGTAGTCCATAGATTTCCTTTTCTTCTGCCACGGAGGATCTCTTGTTTGGTTCTCCATCCTTATTGATTTCTACAGGAATAATATCGGATTTTACCGAAGCCCTAAGGCTACCATCAGGACCTGCGATCTTTTGATCCATTAATGAAAGAACCTTCTTATCCTTGTTGACTAAGCCATTCATCTTAAGACTTTTATAAATTTCTTCCTCAGATTGCGGTGATTTGGCTACAAGGGGATCATCGATATGATAATAAAAGATTCCAGCTGGTACAATTTCCTTATCTTGTTTCTCCTTTTTCAAGAACTCCATGGCTGCACTTAAATACACCGATAATTGCTGCTGTAAACCATAATAGATACTACCAATATCAAAAAATGTGTTACCAGATTTATAATCCACAACTCTAACGTATACCTTTTCCTCATCTTCATATATATCTAAGCGGTCGATTCTACCGGTTAAAGTCAAGGAGACATCTGGTACATGATAGAAGGGCAACTCATAACCGATTGGCTCAAAGGCCCCTTGTCTAATCTGATTGCACAAAGCCCATAAAGTCCGTACCGTAATTCTTTGCATTCGGGCAATCATATACTCATTTCTTTTTGTACTCCTTAAAAATGAATTCTCATAGGCTTCCACTGCCGCCTCCACACATTCCATAGCCCACTGATCCCTAAGATCATCGGGTATGGTATGCCAGTTATAGGGTCCCGTATCCAAGCGCTTGGAAAATTCATCAAGGGCATTGTGAAATATATTTCCGATATCCGGTATTGCCAATTTATATTCCTGTCGTTCTTCTAAGGCCAATCCATAGGATAGAAAATGAGCAAAGGCACATCCAGCATAACGCTCCAATCTTGTGATACTTCCCCTTAATTCCCTACCATACAGGAGTCTTGCTGCTTCCTTGGAGATCCCATGCTCCTTGTTAACATAAAAGGCTCCCTGAAGCATTTGATGAAGCACTGGGCTTTTTTCCTCAGAAGCTTTATAATAAACAAAAAGTTCCCTCCAAAAGTCCGAAAACTCCTTGTCATAAAGCTTCCTTAGCCCTTCGGATAAATAAGTCATCCCTTCATCCCTTAGAATATATTCTGCATCCTCTTTTTCTTCATCTTCATTTTGAATCTTTAATCCTTTGAATATTTGCAAGAGTTTTCCTACTAAGAAGGATGGATTTATAGATTTCCCTTCTCCATTTACCTTGTGAAAGGATATGTATAAGCGTTCCTTAGGTTTTGTCATGTTCAGGTAAATATAGAATTGTTCTGTAAAGGCTTGTTGTCTCTTGGTAGGGGCTAACTCAATATCATGTTCAACCAAGAGTTCTCTGTCCATATCGGAAAGAATCCCACCAGTTCCCATGGATGCTGGGACAATTCCTTCATTCACTCCAACAAAAAAGAGAGTCCGAATGTCCTTTAATCTTGTTCGCTGGGTATCTCCCACAACCACTTCATCTACACCAGGCGGAATTAATCCTACCTTTGCCTCCATAAAACCGGTCTCTAAAATATCCGTAAATTCCTTCAGGCTACAGTTCTCCGCCCCAAGAAGGAGGACAATCTGATCATAGATTTCCATAACGATGCGATAGATTTGCTCATACTCCTTCTTTTTGGAGGGCTGATTCTTCTCATCAAATAGCTGTTGATATTCCAAAAGTTTTTTTTCTATATCCAATCGTATTCCCAGATCATAAAGGGCAGTGATATAATCCTGAATGGTTTTCTCCTTGGATTTGAGAACCTGGTACAAGGGATCTATCTCTTCCATAAAATGTGCCCTAATCTCATTTATCTTCTCTAAATCAATGGTTTCTCTACTTTTATATCTTCTAGTAAAACTCTCCTGCCATCTTTTATATCCACGAATTCCAGTGGCCAGACAATAGTTTTCCAAGAGGTCAATCTCTTCTGTACTCAGGCCAGTTAAGCCAGTTCTTAGATATCGAAAAACACTTTCATAATTGAAATCTTCACTAACTACAGACAGGGCAGATCGAAGTAGTTCTACAAAGGGATTGTTTAAGATATCTTTTTTATAATCAATAAAACAAGGAATCTTGGCTTCGATAAACTTTCTTTTTATAATTTCTCCGTACTGCTCAATATCACCAGTAACCACTGCAATATCACGATAACGATAATGTTCCTCTCGCACTAGTCTTTTTATTTCCCTAGTCACGAAAGCTACCTCTTCCTTGATATCCACCGTGGCATGGATAGAAATTTCTTTCGGTTCCATTTCATAGATTTCATAGGGATATCGAAACAAATTACGCTCCAAATGTGCTAAAGATGGGGAGTTTTTGAAACGATAAGGAACAGGACTTTTCTGAAATCCTTCTGCATATATGGGATCTAAAATTTCTATATTATTTTCCTCTGCAATTTTATAAAGCTTATGAATGGTCTTCTTACTTAAACCAAATAATTGATGCTCATAGGACTCTTCCTTATCAATGGATTCCCTTGGATCTATGGTAAGAGTCACCATAACCTTTTTGGAATACTTCATCATGTTCTCCAAGACACGATACTGGGATGGTGTAAAACCGGTATATCCATCCAAACAAATTACCGAATCTTTTAACCATTGGGATTTATCAATTACCTGGTTTAACAAGTTAAGTACTTCTTCTGCTGTAATATATCTCTCCTTCATAAAAGCTTGAAAGCCTTCATAAACAGTGAAAAGGTCCTTGATCTTGGCCTTAAGGATTGGCTTCTCCTGGGCAATCTCAAGCATTTTATTAAAATCCTGCTTTTCTATGTTATATTGAAACATTTCAGACAATAATGATTTCAATTCATTAATAAAACCTGACTTATTTACATTGGAACCAAATAAGATTAAATCCTTCTTCTTTTCCGCCACTACCTTTCGAATTACCATACTTTTCCCCGTATCTTCAAGGACAGGATATTCATTGCCACCCACTTCATCAAAAATACGAAAAGCAAAGCGCAAAAAACTAAGAATATCTACATTCATTACACCGTGATCGGGATGTAAGGAAACGATATCCTTTTGGGTTTGTAAGGTAAATTGCTCTGGTACGATAACCAAAAAATTCGTCTGTGGATTTAATTTTGATTGACTGATCACTTCCCGGTATAGTCCATAGGACTTACCCGAACCGGAACTTCCGAGAAAAAGCTGTAAGGACATAAAATATCCCTCCATCCTAGATTTTATCTGCATAATTTATGCATATCACTAATAATATATATTAAGATTAAGACGATGAAGCATCACGCTCTGGAGGATAGAAATGGCAAAGACGAAAATAGTCGTTATCCAATTAAAAGAAATCATATATACGGTAATATTTGCTGCCTTAGGTATTCTACTGATTCTACTCCTGATATATATGTTCACAGACAAGGATGATGAAGTGGCTCCTACTAGTACTAAACTTTACACCGCTGGTAAATATAACACCTCCATCACCTTACAGGATACTTCCATTGATCTGGAGGTCGTAGTAGATGAAAATCATATTAACTCTATCAATATCAAAAACATCGATGAAACAATTACCACTATGTATCCTCTGATGAAGCCTTCTTTAGAAGCAATCGCCGTTCAACTTTGCAACGATGTACCTATTGATGAAGTAGAACTAGAGGAGAATAGTAAGTTTACCCAAACTTTATTACTCGATGGAATTAGGGTTGCATTGGAAAAAGCTAAAGTTAAGCAAATACCGTAACCATACTTACATAGCACCATCCCAGAATGCTGTAAAGTCTAAACCTCGATAGGCTTTACAGCATTCTCATTTGTAGTCTAGAAATATTTATGATAAGGGGAAACTTCGTTTAAAAATATAATCCCTATGATTCCAGGTCCGGTATGAGCTCCAATGGCACATCCCACATAATTATCCATAAATTTATTACATAGGTATTTTTCCTTTAACTGTTCTTTGACTGCCTCCATGGTCTTTGCATCGTCTCCATGGACAATTCCAAGGGTTTGAGACTGGAACCCTTTCCCTCTTTCTCCTACCATCTCAATTAGTCTTTTTAATGATTTTTGCCTTCCTCTCACCTTCTCGATGGATTCCAAGGCTCCATTATCATTTACTTGAATGATGGGTTTGATATCTAGAAGACCTCCAGCAATGGCTGATGCCTTGCTTAGTCGCCCTCCTTTTAAGAGATATTCCAAGGTACTTACGGTAAATATTTGTTCCATATGCTCACAGTGCCAGTGGATTCCATCTATGATTTCCTCCTTTGAAGCACCATTTTTTTGCATCTGTAGAGCGTAATAGGTAACTAAACCAAATCCCATGGATGCACATTTGGAATCAATAATGGTAAGGTCAAAATCTGGATATTTCTCCAGAATTTCTGTTTTTGCAATATTAGCTGCGTTATATGTACCTGCTATTCCAGTGGAAAAGCAGATATAGATTACTTCATCCCCATTCTGAGCATAAGGAAGGAAGTTTTCATAAAACATATGGGCATTAATATGATAGGTTTTTATATCTTTACCAGATCTTAATATCTCATAGAACTCTTCCGGAAAGATCGTCTTTCCATCAAAATAATCTTTATCTTCTATCACCACCGGTGTTGGGATTACATGAAGATTGTACTCATCGATTACACACCTTGGCATATCCGAAGCGGAATCTGTTATTATTTTTAGTGCCATATTGATCCTCCTTGGTTCATTTCAGAATATTTAACTCTTGGTAGGTATTATTTTGTTCTGCATTTGATATAGTAACTTCTAGTCCATTCATTTTCTATACTTAAATTTCCTATAGCTAAGCTAATTTGAAATTATATC
>DUNZ01000094.1 GCA_012839085.1 Clostridiales bacterium | reverse complement strand
TCACCAGGTTCTAATTCCATAAGATACTGATTTAACATCTTATATTCTAGTTTTCTTAAACTTTTTAACAAGTCAGCCTGTTTACGTATTTTTTCTGCAACAATTTCAGTCCATATCAAACTTTTTTCTTCAGCTTTCCATTCTATTTGCTTTCTAATTTTTATACTTGTGTCGTGACATCCATAGTATGGAACAAGTTCAGAAGAAGGATTTCTTTTTTCATCACAGAAAATTACTTTAATTTTTCTTTTAATTAACTCACATAATAAACTAGCTGTCAAAGAAACTGCAGTGGTTTCTATCATTAATATCGATATTTCACTCAGATGAATCTTAGTTGTGGTATCCCTCCGTACTACAAGATAACCTAACTGGTAATCCAATTTAGCACTCTTGGATACCACAACGGTTCGCCAACTCATACTGTTAACAAATCAATCTCAGATTTAAATATACCTGTAACAGATTGATTGACTAATTTAAACTCTTTGCAACCAGAAATAATTTTACTTATAAGTGTTAAGCCAGATTTTTTTGATTCTCCAATAAGTGTTAAATCCGCCCCATAATTCCCTAGCTGGGTTAATTGTAAAATTTGGCCTAATACATAACACTGATTTTGTAAAGAAAGTTCTGAGAAAGTTTTTTTACCTTCCTTTATCTTTTCTCCTACCGGATTGGGACGTTTAGCATAAATAGTATTTATGTGTTTGTCTACTAATAGCTGATATAATTTCATATTCATATCATAAGTGATCTCTTTGTCTAAGCTCGAATTATTACTTTTCTCGATTTTTTTGATATAATTAACCCAAATAGGATTTAAACATAAAGAAACTGCATTTCGCATTATAATTCGATCACCTGACTTTCCCGAAATATGCATATAAAAACCATCTTTTATAACCAAAGATTGTATTTTAATTCTATTCATACGAATAGAGGGATCCTTAAGGCCTAGTTCAATTTTACAGTAATTTTCAAGAGCTACTTTATCATCCCCAATCTTATCCTTTAAGTACAATGGCATTGCCTCTAAAGACCTTATTCTTTTTCCTTTTTTCTCATATTCAACAAGGAAAAAATATGATACTGTAATGCTACTAAATCCGCCATATTTTTTAACATCAAGCATTCTACTATCCTTTGTCTTCAACGGAATATAACCAATTTCCTTCGCCTTGATTGCTCCATATATCGTTTGGTCTGCCAAGCCTCCATGAGCTTCAAAATTCATACGAGTAATAAGTGGCGTGTTTTTTTTCATTACTTTTCTTATCGTTGCTATAGTACCAGCATCTGAATTTTTCTCTGCTGCAATCCAAGCCACTTCATTGCCTCGTTTTACTGTATGATAGAATATTTGATTCATGTGATATTTATTAACAATTGGATTTTTTCTATATTCTTTAATAAAGTTTTTTGGATTTTTAGTAAATTTAACATAATATGTATTTCCTACAACTATGTTTAGATAAGCATCCTGAGCATGATGAAAATCATTCACTAGCCTAGACTTTAACAAATCTCTTTGTTGACGAAAGTCAGAAACATTCCCTGCTTTCACATAAACAATTTCTGTTTTTGGTAATGCTTGCTCCAGAATTTGAGTGATTGCCTTCGTTCCCTGTCGTGTTTCCACTATCTGCCTACTTATAAAACCAGCCAATTGCTCGTCAGTAAATTTCGAACGATTTACAAGACGATTGTATTTCTCTCTGGTAATAAAATGATCCTTCATGTCATGAGTTAGTAAAGATCTCCACATATTACGCTGTGCTTTATAAATACTATCTTCAATAGGGTAAGTATCACTTTTATGTGCATTATATGTCTTTTCAACTAAAACCAAATTGTTTTCTATGCTATCATCTTTTACAAAGTGTCTTGGATAAATATGATCAATATCATACTTATTATCATTAAATAACTCATAAAGGTCGATATCACGTCCAGAATACATACATTTACCTTTTTGAATATAATATAAATAAAGTTTTTTTGATCTTAAATTGTTATCATCCGTATCTTTTATTTCCTTCCACCAATCCCTCCCATCTTCTTTACAACCTTTGTATAATTCTAATAATTTTTGCTTTCGTGAATCAGTTCTTTTCCCTTTTTCTCCTTCTTCTCTAGCCATTTCCACAAAAATTCTTTTTGGTTTACCTCCAAGAACCTTATCTAATTCTTTAATAATAAGTAGGGTTTGCCATACCATACGCTTTACAGGTGCTGATAAATATAAATCATCTAAATCTTCATACTCAAATTCTAATAAGGTTTTTTCAGCAATACGGCTTCTTTCTTTCAGCTCATCAATATAGGTATATCGGTCACTTAACAACTCCATTAAATTGTCGTTTCTTTCCCACATCATACAGATGAGAGGTAAGGTTTCTCCAGTTGACTTATCGCATCCTGTCATCTCTAAAAATTCCTTTGATAATCTTCCCCAATCATTAAATTTGAATCCTAAAATTCTTTTAACCTTATCTTCTGATAAATGGGTGCCATAAGTTTCATAAATACGTTGCTTTAAAAATTTCTTGTCTTCTGAATAAATTGTACTCCAGAAAATTATTTTTTCGATCATATCCTTTTTGTCGTCATTATCAGCTTCATCACCAAAGATACTTCTAAATTTAGCTAATGAAGATAATGTATTCTGAAAGTCTCCATCTATTCCTGAAATAGCGTCTAGTTCGTCAATATGCACCAATCCTTTCCCTACCAAATATTGATGCAACTGTTTCTTGCTAATCTTTTTACCTGCTGTAAATAGGTCTCTAAATATTTCCTGTTTTAATCTAACGCTAGGTTTTTCTCCACGTATTTTTAAATTATTCAATTCATTTAGTACTCTAAAACGCTCATATAACAATGATTGTTTCGGCAAAACTCTTTCGTTACATATATATGTACAATGGCGAACCATTCTAGATATAAATTCTTCTGCTGTACTCTTTATATCAATTTTTTGTTCAAAGTTCCAAGGATATATTTTACCTTTCTCTTTACGGACTACCCATGCATTACCTATAGACCCCTTATGTTGAGCATTTACAGGTCCGATATAATAAGGAATTTGAAATTTAAATAATTCTATAATTTTCTCCGATACAGTTAAACTAGTGTTATCTTTTTCTTTTAAAAAAGGTAAATATTCTTCAGCATTTTTTAAAATTACTTTCATTTCTGTCAGATGAACTTGATTTGGTATAATCCCGTTTGCTGAGGTCAATTGTTTTGGTAAAAATGTTTCGTTTTCAATCTCCTTCTTAATATACATGACATCATCATTGTCAGATGGCATGTTTTTTAATAAATTATTGATTGTGGAATAAAGTTCCTCTTGTTTTCGTTCCTTAACATTTCTACGATGCTTCTTTCCCGAATTTACAGTTTTAACATAGGCACTATAATTCCCGTTTTTCATGATACGGAACATGTCATCAAAACTTTCATCTGCAAATTCTCGAATTACTCTTTTTAAAATTTTCAAATCTTTTTTATGTTTTTCATACTCCTTCACTCTAGCCTCGGAAAGATAAGTACTCCCCTTCATTATATTTGCAAGTAATCCTTTATCATGAATCTGTTTCATAGCTTCAATTAATTCAAAATTATTGTCACCAATAATACTACTTACATGAAGAACTTTTTCATCGTCATATTTTTTGAAACCAATAGTGAGCTTACTATTTTCTTTGTCAATAATCTCTTCTCCAAATAAAGTAACCAGTTTGATTTCCAGTCCGCATATTCCTTTTATAATCTCATACTCGATTTTTTGCTTACTTTTACGTATATCCCATAGTGTGGCTATTTCCTCCGCCTTTTTACTTCTTGACAAATCTTTACTTGATAATATTTCCTCTAATTTATTAGCAATGATATTTTGTGGTAATGAAATATTTAACCGTTCCAGTGCAAGATCACATAAAGATGTGTATAATTCGGACATGCCAATATTACCACCATCCGAGGAAAGACTCACATTAAGAAAATGGCCTCTATGTTTAAACATATTTAAAATCGCAAGAAATACAAGCCTAATATCAAACGATTCACTAGATACTATTAAACTTTTTCTTAAATGAAAGATGGTTGGATATTCCCTAAAGTAATCTTTATCTGTATAGTTTTTATCTGCAAAAATAGAATATTTACTTTTAATAATTTTATCTTCAAAATGATATTTACTTTCTTCCAATCTTTGATAAAATCCTGGATCAATTTTATCAATTTCTTCTGCAAAAAGTTCTTTTAACATACCAATTCTTACCTTTTCACGTTGTCTTCTTCTACGTGATGTTCTGTGAAATCGTCTTTCTGCAGACGTTTTTGCCTCATCAAATAATCGAACACCCCATAGGTCTTTTCCCTTTACCTTTAATAAATTATACTTCATATCAGTTACTGCCCAACCAACAGATGAAGTTCCCATATCAAGACCTAAATAGTAATTTCCTACATCAGCCATAACCATTTCCCCTTCGTATATAATAAATAATATTAATTATTTTCATCTATTGACAAAATATCCTAATTGTGATAAAATTTAATTACAAACTTACAAGGTGAGTGCAAATAAGGATTTATCCGAAATCGCCATATGGCTCTGCATGGTGCAGAATTTTTCATAGACCTGATCTTAGGTCTATTTTTCTTTTACATACATATATTACCTAAATTATTAAAGCTCGTATTACTTACTTCTATTTAAATTTACAAGGTTCTCAAACCATACAGTGGAGATAGTTCATATCTTGTAACCAGTTAATTTTAACATCTCTTGGTAAAATGATAACATCTTTAGCAGGTCATTTCAACCATATATTAACAATATTCCAGTGATTATTTGTTTTTTTAATATGTTTCGTCATTTTATAATTAATTAAAAATGACAAACTGATTTGTATAGAAATTACTACGCAAAAATTACCCTTAGATTTCTTTATCTAAGGGTAATTATCTTGTATGTTTATAAATCATTAAAGAATCTGCTTAAAAAAATTCTAAAAGAGCACTTGTTTCTAGTTTTTCAAGAGTAATCTGGTTTTGATATTCATAATAATCTTCTGTTCTTCTCTTTAAACGCCCTGCAAGTGATGGTTTATCTTCCAAATCTGCCTCTGTACCCCCATCTGGCAAGCCAGAGTGATGTCTAGCGATACAATACATTATAAAATAAGATATGTTTCTGAAAGCTTGCGAATTTTTTCCGATATCATGTCCTATACCTATTTCACGTGCAATTGACTTAAAAGGTACTAATGCGAAACCTTCAGCTAATTCAGCAGTATTTTCCAAGTGCTGTCATTGTCTGTACTCTTCCATCTTCAGTTTTATGTGCAATAAATTCATTTATTTTCCCAGTATTACCTTTGTACATAGCTCCTCCAATTATTATATCGATACGTTCTTCAGAGTTTTTATATATTTATTACTATGTTTTTACATATATACATATTCTACCATAATTTTTTTAAACAAACATATTTTTTCAAATTAATACATTATATTACTGGCACCTAAAAACAACGCATTCAGGCAATTCCAGAATGCGTTGTTTTTATTAATTATAAATTATTTTTATTCATCTAAGAAAATTTGAATATAGAGTCAACTTACCAGCCAGATGTTGTACTGGTAATTCTATCAAATAGCTTCTGTCCATTGCCGGTTCCAGTACAATTAATCATAACAAAGGTCGCAGGATTACCATTGCCTGTATATCCATGTTTTGCGTTATAACTGGCTACACAGTCTTTTAATTTATGTGGCACGGATGCGGTATCGTCACCGAGTTTAAATCCATTGCCATCCCCTCCAGTTTTTGAACCATCAGGGAATTTACCGTTATACATTGCGACACAACCTTCCATCACTACTACACCAATGGGGCCTGTGTCAGACTTGGTATATAGATCCCAGCCGTCGTCACAATTATAAGTGGCGGTACAGTTTACAAACCGATTGCCTACGCCACATGTAAGTTTTGCAGCGAAACCATCGGCATCTTCTCTACCAGAATCCATGTTTTCTGTAGATAAACAATCAATAATCAGATTATTGCTTGGCCATTGACTAATGGATTTATAGGATGTATTGTATCTAGATAATTGTAGACCGGAATCATGATTCTCTCTAAATACACATTCTTGGATTATGTTGTTATGTCCAGCCAGCAACATTCCATTGTCACCTGCACCTTTGATCGTAACGCCCTTGAACTTCCAGTAGTTCCCTGCCAATACGATTCCTCTATTGGAAGAATTTTCTGACATGGAAGAAAAATCAATCGTTACTGTCCCATCCCCATAAGCAACTACACTTTTATAAGCATTGGCTGAACCATTATTTCCTTCTGGAATCAAAATTGTTTGGGAATAGGAATAGGTTCCTGCTTTTAAATATATAGTCTTTCCTGCTTGGATGCTATTAATCGCTTGTTGCAATGTCATAGAACCATTGGACGTAAGGATAATATCACCGGTTCCAGGGTTTGGATCTTCTCCCGGTGTCGGAGTAGGTGTTGGTGTAGGATTGGGATTTTCCCCATTGGTAACCAATTCAATGTAGTAAAGATTGGCTACATCTCTCTTGGTAATTCTATGAGTACCTGCTCCAAGGGAAGTGGTAACAATTCCATTCACCATGGTATAATCTTGTCCATCTATCTTTATTCTTTTGTTCTCGCCGTTATTAAATACTAAGGTTAAGGTTGATGTTCCATTGGTAGTAAATTCAATACTGGTCGATGTTTCAATCTTCAGACACTGTGTTAATGTCATTCCATTGTAAGTCACCGTACCCTTCGTTGTAGATAGATTTCCTACAATGTTAAAGAAAGAACTGTTTTTTCCGTTGGTGGTAAAATTATGTACTACTGTTGTTGCAGCACTGGTAGGTATCATTGCAGGTCCAGAAAAAAGTAACACGAAAGCCATCACTACACATAAGATACTGGTTTTTAGACATCTGATACTCTTCATAACAATTTTACCTCCTATATTTTTATTTGGACAAATATATCCCCTATTTTAAGGGGCTTGTCCTGTATTTATTTTACAATTATTATAAATATTTGTCAATCGTAAATGTAAAATTTATTCTTTAGATTTGATTTTAATATTATAAATGTATTGTATGGTAATCCATAAAAACACCCCTAGAACTCTGAAGTGACCCCAAAAAGTTAGACCAAAATCTAACAGTTGAGGGTCGTTACATTCTTATCCCAGGGGCTCTTTCTATCATTATTTTTTTAAAATCTTTCTTTATATTTACCACTTTGGATTATTTCAAAGTGCATTTTTATAAAATCCATACATATCCATTCAAGTATCCTAGTTTTTTCGCTTATCTTCTAAATCATAAACTTCTACACCACAATTCTCCACGCTATATTGAACAAACTCCTCATTCTCAAGATCATGAAAATAAGTACGAATCACTCTACAAATACCATTATGCGTTACCATTAAAACATTTCCATCCTTATATTTCTCAATGATTTCATCCAAACAATTATAAACTCTCTGAGCCAGCTGAAAATACGACTCTCCTTGTGGATACTTGGTGAAAAAATTTCTTTTTGCCTTCTGGTAACTTTCATCTTCTCTGTCTTTTCCTTCATAGATTCCAAAATCCATTTCCATAAGACGTTTGTCATATATGATATCTATATCCCTTTCCTCACATATAATTTTAGCAGTCAATTCAGCTCTTTGTAAGGGGGAAGCTATGACATACCGAAAAGGATACATAATATTCTCTTTTAATGTCTTAGCCTGCATAATACCAGTATCATTTAAAGGGATATCCGTTCTCCCAAGGATACGATTTTCTTTATTCCATTCCGTCTCTCCATGTCGTGCTATTAGTATTTTCATATCTATCCCTTCCTATCTATTCATTCGTGTTAATTATAGTCAAGTTATATTAAGTTATAGAGAACTATCCACTGTAAAAAATCATTTCCATACTGCTCTATTTGGGAAGAAATATGGAAAAAGTACTACCTGACTTCCCATCCGAGCTTACCTTAATATAACCATTCTCTTGTACTATTACTTTTCTTGCAAGGTACAATCCCAAGCCAACCCCCTCTTTATCCTCGCTTCCTCTTCCCCGATAAAAACGTTGGAATATTTTATTCTGTTCCTTTTCCTCTATTCCAGGCCCTTGATCCTTAATATCAATCCTGTAATAAATATTGTATTCTAGTACTTGAATTCTTACGGTTGCACCAGGTATTGAATACTTCACCGCATTGTCAAGGATATTAAAGATAGCTTCTCTTGTCCAGTTGATATCAATAGTAATCCACTTTTCCCCTTCCGGGATAAAATCAAGGGTAACATTTTCATTTACCGCTTTATAATAGATCTGTTTCACTGCTTCAAGAATCAGTAGGTTTAGATCAACAGGAATGGGCTTAAGCTGTATGATACCACTCTCCAGTTTAGACATTTTTATCATACTTTCTGTTAAAAATGTCAGTTTCTCTAGTGATTGATTTAGGATCAAACAGTAATCCTTTCGCTCTTCTTCTGTAAGCTCAGCTTCTGTCAGCAGTTCACCGAACATCTTAACCGTGGCAATGGGTGTCTTAAGCTGATGGGATATATCGGAAATAAGTGATTGTATCTCATGTTTTTCACTTTCTATTGCCCAGTTCTGGGCTTTCAGTATACTGGTAAGTTTTATCATCTGAGCCTGAAGTTTAGAAAGCAGATTGTCCTCTATTTCGGAAAATATCGGTTCTTCCTTCCTATTAATTAATGTACTAATTAGTTCTGAAAGCTTAATCAATAAGCCGTCAATATATCTTTTATGTACCATATCCATGGCAAATGCCGATGCTGGAATAAAAACCGCACCGGCAGTCATTAACAATCGTAATATTAAAGTTTCCGTAAGGAAAAAAGCAGATAAAAGTAACAAAGTGGAAAGTAGGAATCCACTTACATAGATTACTCTTCTTAATCTTATTGTACTTCTGGTCTTCTCCATAATAGTACCTCGATATATCTTACCAAATGTTATTCCTAATTTTGAACCATTTCTTATGAATCAGTATTAAAGTTTAATCTTCTGTTTTCTATCATATATTATGAATTTTAATTTCTCTGCTTTCAAACATAATATGAATCTTACTTATCTGCCTTCAATTATTTTTTTCAATCCTGCTTCCAAAGGTATATCCAATCCCAAAAACAGTAATCACATATTCAGGAGACTTGGGATCTGCTTCAATCTTCTGCCTCAAGCGTTTAATCTGAACCCTTAAGGTGTTTTCATCGACAAAATTCCCATAAGCATCCCAAAGATTACTTAGGAGCATATCCCTTGTAAGCACTCTTCCCTTATTTTGTATCATATATTCCAGTAGTTTATACTCTGCTGGAGTTAGATGACATGGCTCCCCCTTTACTGTTACAAGTTTTTTATCCATATCCATTGTAAGATCTTTATATCTGATTACATTCTCCCTGCTTTGTTTGGAAACTCTCTTTAAGATCACCATTACTTTTCTTCTTAGAACTTCCACCGAAAATGGTTTAGTAATGTAATCATCACATCCTGCCTTAAACCCCCGAAGCATATCTGCTTCGGTGTCATTGGCTGTAATAAATATTACTGGAGTCGTAATTGATTCTTGATGCATTTTTTCACATAGACTATAGCCATTCCCATCTGGCAAATTAATATCCATCAATATAAGATCATAAGTCCTTTTCCATACCTCATTCATTGCTGCCGTATATCCGTATACAGATGTTACTATATGATGATCCTTTTCCAGTGAGATTTTGATTCCTCGATTGAGTGTTTTGTCATCTTCTATTAATAGGATATTACCCATGGAATTACTTCTCCTTCGTTAGCATTTTTACAAGAATTTATTATCATAATTAACTAACTACCGTCCGTAATCGATCTGTTAATACTTCCTTTGAGCTGGTATTGTAAACAATGGCAGGTACTAGAAAGCATATTCCATATTGAACTATGGATAGTAATAATAGAAGAGTAAGGGGGTATTCAAATACAGCATAGTCTGCTACTGCATTTACATTTTTAGATATAAACCATAGAATTATATTTCCTATCGTTAGAAGCATTCCTGTTATCACCGTGGCATAAGTAAGTCCCTCCAAGGATAACATTCTACCGATTTGCCTCTTGGTCATTCCAATACTCTCCATGACCGCCAGTTCTCGCTTTCTAGAATCAACACCTGTGATCATGACATTGATAAAATTAAGGATACCTACCATGAAAAGGATTGCTGATATTCCATTGGTGATCACTTTCCAAGTCGCAATGGAGGAAGTAAATCCTTCTCCCTCTTCTAGCCTAGATGAAAAGTTAAATGTGGTATCCAGTCGAGTGCGATTTAGCTGCTGTAGCTTTTCAAGAAGAAGCTCCTCTTGATTTCTACTACAATTGATATAGATATGGTTGATGTAATAATCTCCGCCTGAAAATTTCTCCATAAAGTCTTTACTTACTACAAGTACTGGAGGCGCTCCCACTAAATGGGACATAAATCCAGCTTCACTGAGCAGATCCGATCCAATCAGACCTCCTATGGTAATATCATAGATTTCTGAGACTTCATCTTTCATAATGGTAATTGTTTTACCAATCATGCTATCCAGGTATCCACCACTAGACCCAGCCATCAATACCGATTTACCTTCACGAAAATCAGAAAAATTAATTTTGTTTTTATTGGTTTTATTATACTCTTCCACATAATCATCGTCAACGGCTAGTAGCCAGGTACCATAGGAAAGCTCCTGTTCGGAATAAAAGCCTTCATTTCTACTCAAATCGTACATACTTTTTACGAAATTCTCATATGTTGTTCCCTGTGCAGCATGTTGATCATAATCATGTTTCAATACCCCTTCCAAAACTTCTTCATCGAATTCCACTAGGGCATATACAGCATGCATGGTTTCAACGGATTCTACCCCATCCATGGATTTTATTTTTTCAACGAAATCCATGTCGAATCGATCTTTTGAATAAGGAGCATAGCTGCTATATGCAAAATTATAGGGAACATATCTCTCAAGGTACTTCTCTAAATCAATGCTTCCAAGAAAACTATTGATCGATAACAAAGTAATACATCCCATAAATAGTGAAACAAAGACTACAAGGGCTTTCTTCCTATCCCTCATTACATTACGAAAAGCCATTCTGAAAATTTTGTTCCCCTTGGTCCCTCTCTTTTCAATTCTTTTCTTTCTTTCCTTTCCTTCCGTATATCTTAGGGCATCTATGGGTGATACATTACCCGCTAGCTTAGCCGGTTTTCTTATACTAATTGCTATGGTTAATAAGGTAAATAAGGCTGTACCAATAAATATGATTGGATGAAAGGAAATATCGTAAGGCATAATGGGATTCTTGGATGTCCCCCCCATACCTTTCATCACAGCCGGAACGATGGCAAAGGATACTGCGGCTCCTGCCAAAAGTCCTACCGGTATTCCTACCACTGCCAGGAGATATAATTGTCTTCTAACAATGCTCTTAATCTGCTTGGGAGTTGTCCCCAAGGTTTTTAACATTCCATAGAAACGGATATCTTTCGATATGGAGATGTACATAATATTGTATATTAACAAATATCCACTTAGGACAATAAATAAGGCAAGCATTATGATGATTGCCATAGAGCCTATTAAAACATCCGATGACGACCTGGTTGTATCATAGATTGCCAAAAACTTTTGTTCCTCACTAAGGGAAATATCATTGTACAACCGTATGTGTGTCGCTTCAATCTTCCCTTTCGGTGCCGATATGCTTAAAGTTCCATAGTCCTCCATTCCTAAGCCATATTTGTTACAGAATTTTTCAGACACCAATACTTGAGCACTTCCATCAATATCGGTAATGCTAAAATTGCGAAACCAGCCTGTAAGAATAAAATCCTTGGTGAACTCTTGACCTGCAATTTTATAATTTAAAGTAACACAATCCCCCACCTGGGGCTCCTTTATGTCTAGATATTCCAAAGCCTTAATGGAAAGCATGATTTCCTCTTCCTCCATGGGATAGCTACCATGGATCTCACTGATGGCTGGTTGATAATGCTCCTTCCATTCATTTTCATCAAAATATGTCATGGCTATCTCAGCGGTCTGCCCATCTTCGGTAGCAATCGTCGCACTGCCAGCATAAATGCTAAGGCCAACACTTTCTATATAATCTAAGCCCAATATTGCATTATGTTGATTTGATGTGGGATGATCCAGAGTAATCTCAGCCAAGGTTCCCTTGGCTCTTAACTTGTAAGTACTGTAGTTTTGAGAAAAACTAATACCAATGCTGAATACAACGGATATCATAAAGCTTGTAAGAATAATGGCTATGACGGAAAACAGATTCCGAATTCGATCCGTCATAATCATTCGATTGGACACTCTTGCAATCACTTTTTTATTTTTTATTGAATGCATTGATCTGCCCCCCCTTATATAATACGACCATCTTCAATACGGATAATTCTATCTGCCATCTGGGCTATTTCCGTATTATGGGTAATCATCATTGTTGTCTGATTAAATCTACGACTAATGGTTTGCATGAGCATAAGTACTTCCATACTTGTCTTACTATCTAAGTTTCCTGTTGGTTCATCTGCCAGTACAATGGCTGGTTTGGTGGATAAGGCCCTAGCAATTGCCACTCTCTGCTGCTGCCCTCCCGATAAAGTGTTGGGCAATCTCTTAGACATCTTGTCTAGCCTAAGGGTATGGATAATCTCATCTATAAAGCTTTCATCTGGTTTTGTCCCATCCAACTCTATTGGAAAAGTAATATTTTCATAAACATTCAGTATGGGAACTAGATTATAATTTTGAAAAATAAAGCCAATGTTTCTTCGTCGATATACGGTCAAATCCTCATCTCTAAAGCTAAGAATATCTTGATTCCTTATGTAGACTTTCCCGGAATCTGGCCGATCAAGTCCTCCCAGCATATGAAGTAAGGTAGATTTTCCACTACCGGAAGTTCCAACAACTGCAACAAATTCCCCTTCTTCAACCTCAAGAGATACCCCTGCTAGAGCTTCTACCGCACTTTCCCCTTCTCCATATGTTTTTATCAGATTTTCTGCTCTTAATATTTTCATATTAACCTTACCTTTCTGAATTGATATCGTACTAGCTTTATCCGAGCTATTACATTTTTAAATTATATCAATGACTTCTTACAATCTCGTGACATAAAAAAAGCGCTTATAAAGCGCTCTTTTTTATAGGTATATATGTGACATAAAGTTAGTGACCAAGAAAACATTTAATGATTCTAAAATGTTTCAATCAATCTTTCAATCATTTTCTGACGGTTTTATTTTACCGGGGCAATTCATAACTGAGGGGCAGCCATTACAGCCGTACCCACAAGCGGAACTTTTACCGGATTTCTTATTTCTTATATAGTATAATGCAATGGCTACCAATCCAGCAGCGATAATTGCAATTACCAAGATATCAATCAGCATAGGATCACCTTTCCTTTCCATAACCATTCCATGGCTTTTAAACAAGTTATTTCAGCTTTATCACTTTATCCTTTTTCTTAATAACAGCAGATGCTATGATATGTTTCTCCTGGTGAATGGTTTCATAATGCTTTTCCAGTATCTGAAGCAATTCTTCATGGGAAATCGATATGGTCTCTCGATTGGAAAAGGTTATCGTGCAGCCATCCTGTAACAGATAATTTTGATAATCAATACGATACAGGTTCTTTCGATCAATCACTCCGATTTCCTCCAAGATATTTACCATACGGTATACAGTAGCAATGCCAATGGTAGGATCAATTTGAGTTGCTGTGAAATAGATTTCTTTACAGCAGGTGCACTCCTTATCTATAATAATGTCTAAAATGATTTTTCTTTGCTTAGTAATACGAAAGTCTTTTTTTCGCAATTCCTCCATAATCATTTTTTTGTGATTTGATAATCTATCCATGCTCTGATGATTACAATTACGCTTCAAGTTTGTTCCCTCAATTCTATCCTTTACTTACTATCATTTTATTAAAAAATCAGATTACCAATCACATTGATTAAAAGTGCAACTATATAGGCAGTAATCATTTGGAAAGCCACTGCTCGTAAGGTCCATTTCATAGATCCCATCTCTCTACGGATAGCGCCCACTGCTGCAAAACAAGGCATACACAAGAGATTAAAGGCCATATAGGCATAGGCTGTGACACCATTAAATACAGATGTGATCTGTGGTAATGCCTGCTCTCCAGCACTGATTGCTTCAATCATGGTTTCATCATCAATTCCTGCGAAAAGCTGACCAAAGGTTGCAACAATATTTTCTTTAGCAATCCAGCCAGTCACCACACCTACAGAAGCTCTCCAATCAGCAAATCCAAGAGGAGCAAATATAAATTTAATGGCATTTCCTATATATGCCAGGAAGCTTTCTTCCATATCCACCATTCCAGTAAAATTAAAGTTGGATAGGAACCAAATCAGTACTGTAGATGCAAAGATAATGGTACCAGCTTTTATTGCAAAGCCTTTAATCTTCTCCCAAGCATGTATCATAACACTTTTTAATGTTGGAATACGATATTGGGGTAATTCCATAATAAAATTAGATGATTCATCCTTAAATAAAAACTTATTCAGGATTAATGCGCTGATTACCGCTACTACCAGTCCTAACATATAGATACTGAATACAATCCAGGTTTTATTCTGGTTGACAAATAAAGTTACAGCAAACATTGCATAAATTGGAAGCTTAGCACCACAAGACATAAATGGTGTTATCATCATGGTGATTTTTCGATCTTTATCATTTTCCAAGGTTCTGGATGCCATTAAGGCTGGTACAGAGCAACCAAATCCCATGAGCAAGGGGATAAAGGATCTTCCTGATAAACCAAAGCGACGGAAGATGCGATCCATTACAAAGGCAATACGTGCCATATATCCACTATCCTCTAAGAAGGATAAGAGTAGGAATAAAACTAAAACTAGTGGTAAAAATCCAGCAACTGCTCCAATTCCATCCATGATACCACTGATAACTAGGGACTGGATCCAATCCGATGCTCCTGCTGATACTAGGAAATTTTCAAGAGCAGCAGAAAGCGCAGCCCACCCATCCTCAACGAGACCAGCTAACCAGACACCTGGACTGGGAAGACCATCAATAAATAAAAAGTTTTCACTAAAGGTACAGGCAAATAAAATGTACATTACAATCGCAAAGATTGGTAAGGCAAGAAAACGATTGGTTAGAATTTTATCTAATTTATCGGATTTTGTTTCCACATGACCAAGCTTGGCTTTTTTTACTGCCTTCTTTACTAGTTTTCCAATATAATGATAGCGCAGATCTGCAATCTTTGCTTCCAAATCTTCACCCTCAGACTCTTGCAATTTTTTAATAATCTCTTCTACAGCATTTTTTTCATTGGTTAAAGACTCTGTTATAATTTCGTCCCCTTCAATTAATTTTAAAGCTTTCCACTCTCTGTCCTCCATCTGTTTATCTTTTAGATATTCAGAGATGTCTTCCATGGCTGTAATAATTTGATCGTCATATACTGGGAGTTTCTTGCCAACCTTATGATCTTTGGCTACGGTAATGGCAGCTTCCATCAGTTCATGAATCCCTTTTCCACTTCTTGCTACAATAGGGATAACAGGAACTCCTAGCTCCTGGGACAATTTAGAACAATCAATTCGGTCTCCACGGCTTTCTACTTCGTCCATCATATTGACAGCGACAACCATAGGTATTCTTGTTTCTGCTATCTGTAAGGTAAGGTATAAATTTCGTTCAATACTGGTACCATCAACAATATTGATTACCGCATCCGGCTTTTCTTTTACTATGTAATCTCTAGCTATGATTTCTTCCGCTGAGTACGGAGACAAGGAATAGGTACCGGGTAGATCTAGAATGGTGATGTTTTTATTATTACGATATATTCCTTCTTTTTTATCAACAGTAACACCAGGCCAGTTACCTACATGTTGTTTTGACCCAGTCAATTCATTAAACAATGTTGTTTTACCGCAGTTTGGATTTCCTGCCAGTGCAATGATATGTGACATGATAACCTCCCACAATTTACTATGAACTTCCTAGATTGTTTAACTATTTCATCTCTACTCGAATTTGTTTTGCTTCGTCTTTACGTAGACTTAACTCATATCCCCGAACATTAATTTCCATAGGATCTCCTAGGGGAGCTACCTTGATTACCTTAACGGATACCCCAGGAGTTACCCCCATATCCATAATTCTTCTTCGTAAGGTTCCCTTTTCTCGGATAGAGATTACCTTTCCTTCCTGACCAGGCTTTAAATCATTTAATGTCATTTTACAAAACCTCCTAAACTTCTTAGTCTACCATGATTAAGGATGCTATACCATAATTTATAGCTATCTTTGTATCTTTAATCTGTAGAATAATTCCACTGTGATTTTCCCCAACAACGGTTACTTTTCCACCTTTAACAAGCCCAAGATTTTGAAGGTGTCTTTTGGTTTCTTCTTTCCCCCGATATTCCCGAAACACTCTAGTTTCTCCAGGTGCTACCATTGTTAAAGCCATATAGCAACCTCCTTTATTCATATTGTCTTTATTGATAATGACTTTCATTTACTTCAAGTATACTGTTCAAATTATTGGAAGTCAATGGTGTTATTGATAATTATTATCAATAAATTGGTTTTTCGTTAATTCCTTCACATTTTTTATTTTATGATTTGGTAACTTTCATTTCTATCATTACAAGTTATGAGCTATCCCAATGGTTTGAATTATTCGATTAAAATAAAAATCCCCCTTAAGTAGATTGTTGATTACCTATCCACTTAAGAGGGAACATATCCAATTTATGTTTCGTAACTCTTTATTCGTCCAAGATTACAACCTCACAAACGGTTAATACCTGATTCTTAACACGAAATCGTATGTCAAATCCTGCATATTCGAAACCGTAGATTCGATTGGGATCATTTTGATATCCTGGTCTAGGATCCTGTTCTAATACACCGTATAGTGCTTTCTTATCTTCCTCTGGAATCATATTGAGCCATTTTTCAGGAAATTCCACCTTCAGTTTCTCATCCTTATAAGCTTCGGCAAAACCTCCAATCGCCTCCGGATGGCTATCTGTATAAGGAAGATAAGGTTTGATGTCATAGATAGGGGTATTGTCCATCAAATCCGCACCAGATACAATCAAAAGGGGACCAAAATCAGGAAACCTTTCAATCCCCTCAAGTTTCACACAGGACAGCCCGATAGGATTTGGGCGAAAGGGTGAGCGAGTAGCAAAGACCCCCATTCTTTTATTTCCTCCAAGGCGAGGGGGTTTCACCATGGGGGACCAGGTATCTCTTATATTCTCAGAAAACTGCCATATAAGCCAAATATGTGTAAACTCCTCCAGTCCCCGAAGGGCATCGGGATTACGATATTCAGGCTCAAAAATAATCACTGCCTTCAGATCATCCACAAGACCACTTTGACGTGGAATTCCAAACTTGGTCGTAAAGTCCGTATGAATACGGGCAATGGTTCTTAACCTTGGATTCTTAATATTAGTGGGAATTTGCTTCCCTTGTTTTTTTAAATACTTTTTCTTAATCTTGCTTGTGTCCATAACATCTCCATGATAACGCTAAAATTGTTCTGTATTTTACTTAATAACTTTCTTTATATACTAGCTATTTAAAACTTTTTTCATATTCTAGTGTATAAAGTTCACTTTCTTATGCATTAAAAACTTGAATAATTACACTTGATTTTTCCTCTACTCAATTGCTTCACAATACTTAATAAAAGTCTTTCAAAAATCTATCTTAATTATAGTTGTATCATTTCTATCCCTGAAAATCAATTGATAGCACCTTTTATCTGCTAGATAATTTTATACTAGAGGAAGTGCTTTATTATAAAGGTTCGTTCCGAGGACTCTCTTATGTAAAATAATAAGAAGAATAATATAAAAGAGGGGGTGAATCTCCCCTCTTTCTACTATAATCTATAATATATCCTTAAGATTTTAATATGATTATGATATTAACAACAGTGTGTACGATAATATAAACAAAATCTCAAAATAACCTTAGACCCGAAGTATTTTCTTTGCCCTAGGAGCCCTTAGCATACTAGCCTCTGGCATATGAGATCCAAGAAGTGGCTGCAGATAATATTTAAATGCATCCGTTACATTGTTACCCTCGGCATTGATAAATTCATCTGGCATCAATTTTGTTTTTCCAGCTACGGTTTGCAAATCTATAATGGAATAATCTACGGAATAATATCCGGTTCGATTAATTGCAATGGATCCATCAATATTGTGCCAAATAGCAAATTGAGCCGCTTTTTCTCCAACTTCCCTGGCTTCATGCTGATCGACATCGGAAACACAACCCATAAAGGAACGTTGTAGATATCCCAAGGTATCGGCACGAACTCGTTGTATGCCCAATTGTTGTTTGATATAATTAGTCAATATATCACCCAAGGCTCCAGTACCCGAGAGCTGAATATTACCATGGGCATCTTTTTCATTTTGCACAAATTTCGTAACAATTGGAACACCGTTTTCATCCTGGATCCCCTCTGATACCGCTATAATACATCGACCATATTTATCATAGACATTCTTAACGTCCCGTAAAAATTTCTCTACATAAAATGGTCTTTCCGGAAGATAAATTAAATGAGGTCCATCATCCGGATACTTTTTAGCGATGGATGCAGCCGCCGTTAAAAATCCGGCATGGCGTCCCATAACGACTCCTATATGTACACCGGGCAGGGCGCGATTATCCAAGTTTAATCCTATAAATGATTGAGCCACAAACCTAGCAGCAGATGGATATCCTGGAGTATGATCATTTCCCATTAAGTCATTATCAATGGTCTTAGGGATATGAATGGCTCTGAATTCGTAATTGGATGATTCCGCTTCCTCATTAACAATTCTTACTGTATCAGCAGAATCATTTCCACCGATATAAAAGAAATATCTTACATCATGAGCTTTAAAAACTTTAAATATTTCCTGACAATAGGCTCTGTCCGGCTTATCTCTAGTAGAAAACAAAGCAGAAGATGGGGTAATGGCCACCTGTTCCAAATTGTGGGTGGTCTCCTGGGTCAAATCCATAAAGTCCTCATTGATGATTCCGCTAACACCATTGATTGCTCCATATACCTTAGTGATCTGAGAAAACTTTCTGGACTCGAGAACTACTCCCACCAAGGATTGATTAATAACAGCGGTTGGTCCTCCACCTTGTGCTACAACTACTTTTCCTTCAAGTAACATACGTC
>DUNZ01000011.1 GCA_012839085.1 Clostridiales bacterium | reverse complement strand
GTCCAGGATGAAAAAGAAAGAAAAGAGAAGCAGCTAGTAGTGAGCGAAAATGAAATAGCTGAAATTATTTCTAGCTGGACCAAGATTCCAGTAAAAAAACTGGAAGAAGAAGAAACAGAACGATTACAAAATCTAGAAAGTATTTTACATCAAAGAGTTGTTGGGCAGGAAGAGGCGGTGACCGCAGTTTCCAAAGCAATTCGCCGTGGAAGGGTTGGTCTAAAAGATCCAAATCGTCCGATTGGTTCCTTCCTATTCCTAGGGCCTACGGGTGTAGGTAAGACAGAGCTATCAAAAGCCCTGGCAGAAGCTATGTTTGGCAGTGAAAACTCTATTATTCGAGTAGATATGTCGGAATATATGGAGAAGCATAGCGTAAGTAAGCTCATTGGTTCACCTCCTGGATATATAGGTTATGATGAGGGTGGGCAATTAAGTGAAAAAGTAAGACAAAACCCTTATTCGGTAATCCTTTTTGACGAAGTGGAAAAGGCTCATCCAGATGTATTCAATATCTTATTGCAGGTATTGGATGATGGCCATATCACAGATTCACAAGGAAGAAAAGTAAGTTTTAAAAATACAATTATTATTATGACTTCCAATGCTGGTGCTCAGAATATTATTTCACCAAAGCGTTTAGGATTTGCTTCTGTAGTTGATGAAACAGAAGATTACAAACGAATGAAAGAAGGGGTTATGGATGAGGTAAAGAGAATCTTTAAACCAGAATTCATTAACCGAATCGATGAGATTATTGTATTCCATTCTTTAAGCAAAGAAGATATTAAGAAGATTGTACACATTATGGTAAAAACCATTGGTAAGAGAAGTAAAGCCCAGATGAATATCACTTTGGATACCGATGAGAAGGTACTTGAGCATTTGGCAGAGGTAGGATTTGACGAGAAGTATGGAGCTAGACCACTTCGCCGGGCAATTCAGACCAATATAGAAGACAAACTTGCTGAGGCTATCTTAGCGGGCATCATTAAAGAGGGAGATACCGTACAAATTGATCTTGCGGACAATGAAATAGTAGTTCGTGCAAAATAATGTAAAAGAAATATAGAAATAGTAGAAAAATACCGATATTTATAATATAATGAAGTAGCATTCCTTAAACCATCTGTGATGTTTAGTTATCAAAGTCGGAAAATGATTTCCACGGATCAAACTAAGCCAGGTATGAGATTTAAAGTCAAGTAGGCCTTGAGCCTACTTGAATCAATACAATTAGGAGGGTCATAAAATGGCAGTTATTGAAGAGTTAATACGCAAAGAAAATGATGGGACCATAAGCTTTGGGAATTATACGTTGGATGTAAAATCAAAGGCATCAGACTTTGAGCATGAAGGAGATTTATACAAAGTAAAAACCTATAAGAAAATCACAAAGCTAGAAAGAAACGGAATGTTTGTCTATGAATCGGTACCTGGTACTGCGGTTTTTAATATGAACAGAAGAGACGATATTATTAGCTTTTATGTGGCCGGCGAAGATACCGCTCAGATTACCTTGGAACTTGAGGCAGAAAAAGAATATGAAATCTATAAAAATGAGGATCTTCTAGGGAAAATGAAAACGAATCTAGGAGGAAAGCTAATCTTTAGT
Source organism: Clostridiales bacterium (assembly GCA_012839085.1). Taxonomy (GTDB): domain Bacteria; phylum Bacillota; class Clostridia; order Lachnospirales; family Lachnospiraceae; genus Mobilitalea. The sequence goes on along the minus strand of DUNZ01000011.1, from coordinate 21,464 downwards.
ATAGATCTTAGTCAAGAAGATAAGGCTTTTATAAAGGTGGTAAAGCTTTAAGATGGCGAAAAATAAGACCATATTTTTCTGCAAAGAATGTGGCCATGAATCTGCCAAATGGCTGGGGCAATGCCCCGGCTGTAGGCAGTGGGACACATTTGTGGAAGAACCGGTGAGTAAAAAGATAATAAATACTAGGGCAAAGAGTGTCAGTGAGCCTCAGTTACTGCAGGAAATTGTAGCTGGGGTAGAAACACGAATGGAGTCAGGGATCGGCGAACTTGACCGTGTACTAGGTGGAGGAATTGTAAAAGGCAGCCTAGTATTGGTTGGAGGAGATCCTGGAATAGGAAAATCAACTTTGCTTTTACAAATGTGCCGTGAAATTACCAATAAGATGAGTAAGGTACTCTATATATCGGGTGAAGAATCTTTAAATCAAATAAAAATGAGGGCAAATCGGCTCGGCGTTTTTAACGGTGAGCTTTTGCTTCTTTGTGAAACAGATTTGGATTTGATTGAAAATGTAATACATAAACATCAGCCCGATATCGTAGTCATAGATTCTATACAAACCATATTTAAAGAGGAGCTATCCTCTGCTCCGGGAAGTGTAAGCCAGGTTAGAGAGGCAACAGGAGCTTTAATGAGAATAGCAAAAAGCAATGGAATCACCATATTTATCATTGGTCATGTGACAAAAGAAGGGGTTGTGGCAGGACCAAGGGTTTTGGAACATATGGTGGACACGGTTCTATATTTTGAAGGTGATAATTATGCTTCATACCGAGTATTACGGGCAGTGAAGAATCGTTTTGGATCAACCAATGAAATTGGCGTATTCGAAATGAGAGGAGACGGTTTAGCAGAGGTTAAAAATCCATCGGAATACATGTTAAAGGGTAGACCCGAAGGAGAAGCAGGATCCGTCGTAGCAGCGTCCATTGAGGGAACTAGACCAATTCTTGTAGAAGTACAAGCATTAATCTGCAGAACAAACTTCAATATGCCACGGCGTACGGCAGCAGGAACCGATTATAATCGAGTAAATTTATTAATGGCCGTTTTAGAAAAAAGGCTTGGGCTACAACTTTCGGATTGCGATGCCTATGTAAATGTTGCTGGTGGCATGAGAATTACAGAGCCCGCCATTGATTTAGCAGTAATCTATGCCATACTATCTAGCCATAAAAACATTGCCCTAAATAATAGAATCGTCTTATTTGGGGAAGTGGGCCTTACAGGGGAGGTAAGAGCGGTAAATATGGCGGAGCAAAGGGTAGCAGAGGCTGCTAAAATGGGATTTGAAGTCTGTATTCTGCCACAGGCCAATAAAGACACTATAAAGACAAAGGGGATTCAACTAATCGGAATTAGAAATATTGGAGAGCTTCTAGGATTGTTGAATCAGCATTGATTTACATAATAGGGGGTTATATAAATGAAGGATACCATCAGCCAGAGGTTAAAACAGTTTGGTATGACACAGGAGTGTCTGCATAAGGTTGCTGAAAATATTGAATGCCTTGAAGCCTGTCAAACAGCATTAGAAAAAAGTGCTTTTGATTCTATTAATTATTCTGACAAGGTAATCTATCAAATTAGTAAAGGAATGAACGTTTTAAAGGAACTAGAAAGCTGTCATCAAAAACATTTTGGCTCTATGGATCCGTTTGCCCAAAGAGAACTAAAAGATATGACAGAAAATCTTCGAGACTTAATGGATAGTATAGCCAGTATCTGGATGTCTTCCAGTGAAGTAACCCATTACATAGAACAAGAAGTAGCCTGTCAGCACAAGACGGTAACAAATATCAAGGATTATGTTTCACTAATTAGGGAACATCTTAATCAGATTTCAGCCTGCGCTGAAATGTTACTGGCGATTGGGATGGAAGAGTTGTAAGGAAGCTTGTATATAAAAAAATAAACCATCTTCTTGATAAGAGATTCCAATAGGTTTCTTATTAGGAAGGTGGTTTTTTATGCAAAACTATGGTTCCAATACATTTTTTCCGTCTTTTAAATAAATGATTTCTTGGCAAGAGCTTGCCACATTTGGATCATGAGTTACAATAATTATGGTTTTTCCTTGTTTATGGAGCTTTTTCAAAATAGCTAGTACTTCATTTTGAGTCCCTTCATCAAGAGCACCGGTAGGTTCATCTGCTAAGATTAATCTAGGATATTTGACAAGGGCTCTGGCTATGGCAACCCTTTGTTGCTGACCACCAGACAACTCATTGGGATAGGCCTTTGCTTTTTCTTCAATTCCCAGCTCCTCAAATGCCAAGGTGGTAATCATGGTAATGGTTGTTTCCGTTTCATTTTGCAAAACATCCATTCCAATTTTTTTCAAGGATGCCTACTACCTTTGCATCATAACCACAATGATCTGTGGTCATAATCGGTAGATAAATGCGTAATGTATCACCAACCTTAAATTTATCCTTGTAGTTGTGACCTAAAATAATTGGCATCAAAGAATCTTTGCTGGTTAGGGTAGTGTTCTCCTTGGTCAAGCCCTCTCCTTCCATGGTCTTTAGTGATAACCATTGATAGGCATTTTTATTCATCTGTACCGATTTTATACGTACTCCAATAAATTCTTTTCCCTCATCGTAGAGTTTATTATAGCATGCGTTAAAAGAGCTTACTCCCTCACTGCTCACGAAAGAATCATAATTCCTTTTCCCATATTTATCATCCATGAATGCAGAATCGATATAGATAAATTGCCCGTTTCGGAATGTAAACATTTGAAAGAGACTGCCATCGGTAATCTCTCTATAAAAATCTCTCAAAAACAAAAGCCTTGTAACTAAGTTACAAGGCTTTTATAATGCAACCCTCAGGTTGCTATTTACAGGGGCAGTAGGACTCGAACCCACGACCTGCGGTTTTGGAGACCGTTATTCTACCAACTGAACTATACCCCTTTATTAAATTAATGTTTGTGTTCCAAACACTTATTTATATTACTATGAATTGTTGCAATTGTCAAGAATATTTCGCTAAAATTTAAATTTTAATATAAATAGTTTTATCGAATTGTGTCAGAATTTGTTGTGCCACATATTCTATATTAAGGAAGAGGGGCTACCCTAAGCCTAATCTAAGAAGTCCAAAGGGAGAGTGGGGGATATATGATAAAGAAGAAAAACGGTAAATATATGAAAAAAATTTTAACCGGTATGTTCATTTTTTTAGTTCTATTTACTTGTGCATGTTTATTTATTGCTTATAAAACAGAAAGTGAACCAAAGACATTAATTACGTGCGTATTCGCATTTTGTTCCGTGGAGGGCGGTTTATCCGCATGGATCAAAAACTGTAAGGATAAAAGAAAAACCAATGGTAATGAATATGAGAGAAAGACGGAGAATTCAGAAAGAAAAATGCATGATTGTTATTAAGGATATCGTGTATGATTCATGATAGATTGCTTGTCAACATTGGGATAAATTATGATTTTATAGAACAAAGACCTCCACACATAAAAGTGGCAAGGTCTTTGTTTCTTAATTTTGTTTTCTATCTGGACTAGTCATCTGCTGTTTCTGGATTTATCATCTAATGTTTTTATTAGGGATTGGGTTTTTGGTTCATAGCAAAGTAACCCAATCGTATGGCACCTTTAATTCCTGCATCATCTCCAAGGGAGGGGGGAAGGATATAATGATCTATATGGTTTTCTATGATGTCCGAATGTAAATATCCACTGAGATAAGAGAGGACTTTTTCTCTTATCATGGGAAATAGTTGTGTTTGGTGCATGACCCCACCCCATAGGGTTATTTTATTGGGGGATAAGGTAAGGATATAATTAGTAATGGCTTTGGCTATATAGGAGGATTCCATCTCCCAAACATCAGAACGATCCGCTAGTTCATAGGCTTTTTTGCCAAAGCGACCTTCGATGGCAGGGCCAGAAGCCAAACCTTCAAAACAGTCGGAATGATATGGACAGTTCCCATTATAGTTATCCCCTTCTAATCGCCCCAAAAGAATATGACCAGCCTCCGGATGGATCAAGCCATGGTGGGGCTTACCCTGGATACAAAGGCCCACCCCAATACCGGTTCCTATGGTAATATAAATAGAAACCTCACAATTTTTTGCAGTCCCCCAAGTGGCCTCCCCGAGAGCAGCCGCATTTACATCGGTATCAAAGCCAATGGGAACATTCAGTGCTTTCTTAAATGTATTCACAATATTATAGTTACGCCAAGGAAGTTTGGGGGTACTGGTGATACAACCATAAGTATTCGATGCTTTATTTAAATCAAGGGGACCAAAACATCCGATTCCCAGAGCCTCTATCTCTTCCTTTTGAAAGAAATCTATTAGCTTTGGCATGGTTACGGAAGGTTGTTCCGTAGGAATAGTAACTCTCTTTAAAAGCTCTCCATTTTCATTACCGATGGCACAAACCATTTTTGTGCCGCCGGCTTCTAAACCGCCAATTTTCATCTGCTTCACCTCTAATCGACTTTATTTTCATATTTCATCTATATAGATGTAATTTCAACATTACTTTATGATTTTCATTCCATGTTTCATTTACAAGACTTGTTCGTTCACTTTACTTGCATTATTTTCTTGCCTTGTAATAAGATCCGCACAATATGTTACTTCAGAGTGTTTTAAAAACTAAGACATAATATTCTGCTGTATAGATTTGCCTACTAATTTTAATTTAGACTATTGCTATACTTAGCATATTTTTTGGGGGATATACCAACCGCCTTAGTAAAGGCTTTTAAAAAATTGCTATAATCGTTAAAACCACTCATTTCACAGACTTCCATAACATTGAATCCACCAGCAAGCAGGGATTTTGCAATGCTAATTCTTCGGGCATTTATGTATTTATTAATTGTTGTTCCGGTTGCTGCCTTAAAAATTCTACAGATATAGGAATCGCTTAAGTAAAATTCTTCTGTAAGACGTTTGATACTAATATCCTCCTGGATATGTTGGTTTATGTACTCCAATATTTTATCAACCTGCTGATTATATTGGTAATTTTCTTGTGTAAGTAAGTTATTCTGATTGCTTAGGTATATGCCGTTGACCATAACCATCAGTTCTGCAAAAGTAGCTCGTTCAATGACATCACTACCATAATCATTTGCTGCCAGTATTTTATTTATATAATACATAAAGCGATTCTGTTGTTCTTTGTTCAGTGAGATTTTGTGTGAGTAATTACCAGAACGGTCGGTAAAGCAAGTGCTAAGTTTTGTTTTATCAGTAGATACAGACTTCATAAAATCAGGATGAATTGATATTACAATCCTATCTAATTTTGGTTGATCTATTTTAGATAGATAGTGGCTCTCGTATTGATTGATCACAAACAGGTCTCCGGGATGGATGTCATAGAATTTATTATCAATCAAAAACTGTTTTCCTCCTGAAATAGAATAGTACATCTCATAACAGTCATGAATGTGCATATCCATGGTGGTTTCCTCATTGTACAGGTGGGCGATTGCAAAATATTTTTTGCTAATACACTCCCGAATTGTGGATTTACATGAATTGTATTCTTTCATATCCATTTCATCCTTTCAAAATCGGTGATTGATAGTGCCTAATTTTCTTCATAGTACCATTCTATCAAAAATGTACAAGATTTTCAACAATTATGTAAACAAATGACCAGAATATGAAATTATAGTATGATATACTATAATAGTAAAACTGGAAACAAGCGGCGAGGAATCACCGCTATATCATATATAAAGAAAGGAAGATCAGAATGGAAGTAAGAACAGCAGTATCACCTAAGGATGTTAAATTTTACACTACTGAGAAGTTAAGGGAAGAATTCCTTATTCAGAATTTATTCGTACCTGGTGAGATTAAAATGGTTTATAGCCATATTGATCGAATTATTACCGGTGGAGCAGTTCCGGTAGAGCCTATTGAGCTTACTGCAGGTGACGAAATCCGTGCAGAGTATTTCCTACAGAGAAGGGAAATGGGTGTAATTAATATTGGAGGTAAAGGTATCATAGAAATCGATGGTACTGATTATGAACTTGAATACAAGGATGGAATCTATGTTGGTATGGGCGCAAAGAAAATCATTTTCAAGAGCCTTGATAAAGAAAAACCTGCTAAGTTCTATATCAATAGTGCCCCTGCTCATACTTCATATCCTACAGTATATATAAAGCCGGAAAATTGTGTTCAAGTGGAACTTGGTTCCTTAGAGGAATCCAACCATAGAGTAATTACAAAGTACATTCTTCCTGGTCAAGTGGAAAGCTGCCAGCTAGTTATGGGTATGACTAGTTTGAAACCAGGTAGCGTATGGAATACTATGCCTACCCATACTCATGACAGAAGAATGGAAGTTTATCTGTATTTTGAAATGCCTGAGGATGCCTTGGTATTCCATTACATGGGAGAACCTACAGAAACAAGACATATCGTTATGAGAAATGAAGAAGCAGTTATTTCTCCAAGTTGGTCCATCCATTCCGGTAGTGGTACAAGAGCCTACACATTTATCTGGGGCATGGTTGGTGAAAATCAAGATTTTGATGATATGGATCATGTTGCTATGAAGGATATTAGATAAGAGATTGGAAATGGTTTACCAAGTATAATAGCGAGTGGAGGTTATTATGAGTATATTAAATAAATTCTCTTTAGATGGTAAGGTGGCACTGGTTACCGGTGCATCTTATGGAATTGGTTTTGCTATTGCCACAGCATTAGCCAAGGCTGGTGCTACTGTTTGTTTTAATGACTTAAATCAAGAGTTGGTTGACAAAGGTCTTAAGGCTTACGAAGAATTGGGGATTAAAGCATATGGATATGTATGTGATGTAACCGATGAAGAAGCTGTGAATCAACTGGTTAAAAAGATTGAAGAAGAAGTAGGCATCATTGATATTCTAGTGAATAATGCAGGAATTATCAAAAGAATCCCTATGTGTGAAATGACTGCAGCAGAGTTCCGTCAGGTAATTGACGTTGACTTAAATGCACCTTTTATCGTAGCCAAGGCAGTTATTCCAAACATGATAAAGAAAGGCCATGGAAAAATCATCAATATCTGCTCTATGATGAGTGAGTTGGGTAGAGAAACGGTTTCTGCCTATGCAGCAGCTAAAGGTGGACTGAAGATGCTGACTAAGAATATTGCTTCCGAATATGGCGAATTTAATATTCAATGTAATGGAATTGGACCGGGCTATATCGCTACTCCCCAGACAGCGCCTTTAAGAGAAGATGGACATCCGTTTAATAGCTTTATTATCTCTAAGACTCCAGCAGCTCGTTGGGGTGAAACAGAGGACTTAATGGGACCTGCGGTATTCTTGGCATCCGATGCTTCCAATTTTGTTAATGGACATATCCTCTATGTTGATGGAGGTATTCTAGCTTACATTGGAAAGCAACCAAAATAATAAAATAAATTTATTTAGGAGCTGCCCTTTCAGCTAATAAAAATTAGCTGAAAGGGCAGCTTTTTGTATCCCTTTTCTTTCCCATGAAGTTGATTGGACTGAAGGAAAACTTAGTAAAGGACATGGTTTTTTAACCTTATATGATATGATTATCATGAACAAAGAGAAGAAGCAGATGTATACAACTTTAACTTTTTATGAATCAATAGTAATAATGTCCTAATTTTCTTTACATAAATTTTTTAATAAGTTATAATAATTTCGATTGTTCCATAATAAAACAAATTAAAAGCATATTTGACAAATTACGAGGGATAATTTTGACATTCAATTCGTATTAGCTAATAAGAGACGTAATGATAAAGAAGCAGCCAGATGAGGTTAGTATCTGTTTCAAAATTAAAACCAGATATGGTATTGGCAAGATCCATATACTATAGGGATTGTCTGATTCTTAAAGAAGGTCAAACGGAATTGTATCGATATGCCAATCGATTAAAGAATATAGGAATTGAATATGTGTATGTGGAAGATGCTTTTAGTGAAGGGATTGAAGTATCCGATGCTATTAGGGAAGGAACTAGGGTGGCTTGTAAACGTTTGCTTCGGAATGCCATTGAGAATTTCTCTAACAATAGCACTTTGGATATGTCAGAATTATCCCAAGGCATCAATAATATTGTAGATGATATTTTAAAGATTACGGATGTTCAGGTTAGTTTAAGTGATATTTGTAGCGCGGATGATTATACCTTTTCTCATTCGGTCAGTGCTACCGTTTATTCCTTGTTAATTGGAAAGAAAATGGGCTATAACAAAGCAATGCTGGAAAAACTGGCTACTGGTACCTTGCTCCATGATATTGGAAAGGTTATGATAGATAAAAGAATCTTATGTAAGCAAGGAAAATTGAACAAGGAAGAGTTTGAATATATTAAAAAACATACCTTATTAGGATATGAAGCTCTTAAAAAGTGCAGACAAATTACGGAGTTATCCAGAGTTATTGCCTTACATCATCATGAGAGGATGGATGCAACCGGATATCCTTATGGTTTGCCGGCTGGGGAATTACATGAATTTTCTAGAATTGTTGCGGTAGCCGATGTATATGATGCTCTTACTTCCAATCGATGTTATCGAAACAAATGGACAACAGTGGGGGCTGTAAATCACTTGATTGAATGTTCTGATACAAAGTTAGATACGAATCTTGTGGCAGCACTAATTCAACAGATTGCTATTTATCCCAATGGTTCTATGGTTCACTTGTCTAACAATTATATAGGAATCGTTAGGGAACAAAATCGTAGTATGCCTTTTCGGCCAATTGTAAGGGTGATTGCCGATGATCTTGGACATGAAGTTAAGATGTTTGAGATTGATTTAATGAAGGAGTTATCGATTACAATCCTTGAGACAGAAATAGAACGAAGTGAAAAATGGAGTCTGTTTGATTTCTAATTGGATTAAGGGGATGGGATCAACATTTTTCATAGAATATTATTAAATAAATATCTTAGGGCACTGGATCTTTAATCCCAGTGCCCTTTAAATTAGATACCTTTATTAGTCTTGATATGTTTCATATACTTCTTGGCTATTAAAAGTTAAAATATCTTTTTGCGTTGTGATAAGAAATATCGCTTACCAATTCACTTAGTGTGTTATAGTCTTGTGGATATTCTCCGTTTTCTACCCATTTACCAAACAAATCACATAAAATTCTTCGGAAGTATTCATGCCTTGGGTAGGAGAGGAAGCTTCTAGAATCAGTTAACATTCCTACAAAGCTTGCCAAAAATCCTAGATTCGCAAGGGAAGTCATATGACGGATCATTCCCTCTTTGTGGTCATTGAACCACCATGCGCTACCATGCTGCAATTTACCAACTGCCGTTGAATCCTGGAAGCAACCAATGACGGAGTCTATGGCAGCATTATCCGTAGGATTTAGACTATATATAATCGTTTTAGGTAAAGCGTTTTTGCTATGAAGGGCATTCAGGAAGTCTGCCATTTGAGCGGATGGAGCATAATTATTGATGCAATCATAACCTGTGTCTGGACCAAGGCTTCTGTATGCGGGGGTATTATTATCCCTTTTCGCACCATAATGAAGTTGTAATACCCAATCATTCTTATGATATTCTTCTGAAACAAATAACATAAAGGCTGTTTTAAACTGAAGGATCTCTTTTTGTGTCAGCTCTTTATTCTCTAACCTCTTGGTAAAGATGGTTTCGATTTCTTCATCACTTGCAGGCTCATACATAATATAGTCTAAGGCGTGATCGGAAACTTTGCAGTTCCTCTTTTTGAAATATTCCATTCGATTTTGTAAGGCTAATTTTAAATCTTTAAAACTATGTATTCCTATACCAGATACGCTTTCAAGTTTATTTAAATAATCCAGATACTCGGGTTTTTCCAGATTCATTGCCTTATCAGGTCTCCATGCTGGATAAACCTTAACATCGAAATCTGGATCAGCGGCTATTTTTTCGTGCCATTCCAGTGTGTCTACTGGATCATCTGTGGTACAAATAACCTCAACATTGGATTTTTTAATGATGTTTTTTACTTGTAGGGATGAATCTGCTAGTTTTTCGTTGCAAAGATTCCATACTTCTTCTGCTGTATCCTTATTTAAGATTCCGTGATAATCAAAGTAACGCTGTAATTCTAAATGGCTCCAATGATATACCGGGTTTCCAATGGACTTGGAGAGGGTTTCTGCCCATTTAAAAAATTTCTCCTTATCCGGTGCATCTCCAGTGATATACTTTTCGTCAACGCCATTGGCACGCATTAGACGCCATTTATAGTGATCGCCTCCCAGCCAAACCTGAGTAATATTATCAAACTTACGGTTCTCTGCTATTTCTCTAGGATTTATGTGGCAGTGGTAATCGATAATTGGTAATTTACTTGCATAATCATGGTACAGTTTTCTTGCTGTTTCTGTAGACAGTAGAAAATTGTGATCTAAAAATTGTTTCATGCTAGACCTCTTTTCGTTTATATTTAACCGGACTAGCCGGTCATAGACAATGTTTAATAGAAAAATTTTTCAACCTAACTGTTGGGACGGGTGGTTCCCCGATAAATAATTTCTGCTGAGAATACAGTTTTTAATGGTGCATGCATACCATCAAAGATATTCATTAGAGTGGAAATACAGTTATAACAAACGGCTTCCAGTTTATTATCGATGGATGTCAATTCTGGCTCACTACATTCTGCTACAATGGAATTATTAAAACCGATAATTGAAAGTTCATTAGGTACTTTAATATTATTTTCCTTTGCATATTTAAGAGCGCCGATTGCTAAGTTGTCATCGGCAGTAACAATTCCATCAAACTCCAGTCCGTTATTCCGAAGTGAGGTAAGATAATCTTTGATTTCTTTAATATTGCCATTAAAGAATTTTATATATTCATAATTTTCTTCTGAAACACTCTTATCCAAATTCATAGCTGATTTAAAACCGGATAATTTCTTCTTGCCACTATAGGATTTTGAATTATATAAGTAAAGAATATTTTTACAGCCACTATTCTTTAATGTTTTTGTTGCTTCAAAGACAGCATGATAGTCATCGCATAAGGTGCAGTAAATATTCTCCCCATCTAAGGCACCATTTACAATCATAATGGGTACCTTCTTGGCTGCTTCACGAATATACTGATTCTTCTCATTATCAGCTTCAACAAAATTAGAACCCACTAAAATAATTGCATCGGTCCGTTTTGATAGTAATAAATTCATGTATTTTTCCTTAACTTCCAAATCAAATCCAGTACAGCATAAAAGAGCATCATAATTATTCTGCCGAAGCTCTTGTTCAATAAAATAAATAGCTCTGGCAATATATGGATCAGAGGAATCGGCACACATAATACCAACGGTACTCATGGTGTTAAGACCTAGGCCTCTTGCAAATGCATTGGGAGTATAACTACATTCCTCGATTACCTTTAGTACTTTTTCTTTGGTTTTTTCGCTTACATAAGAATTCCCATTGAGCACCCTAGAAACAGTTGCTATGGATACTCCTGCTTTTTTTGAAATATCATAAATGTTCATTAAACTGACCCCATCTAAACTTTAATTTTTATATTTATAGTATGACAAATTACACCATATTTCAATAGATATATTACCAATTTAATCAAGAGAAAGTTAATGATTTCTTGCTTTATATGAAAAAATCACAAAAAAATGTTATAATAAAATAGGTGTATGAAAGAAAAAATGTAAATGCTTACATATTTAATTATACAATGTAAGAGGTGAAATAGCAAGCAAAAAGATTGAATTATAAAAATACTAACAAAACACCTTTATAATTTACAATATAAATGGTTAAATTGCTAGAAAAATTGATTTAATCTATTGACGTAATATCTGGAAAAGGATAAAATGTTAATGTAAGCACTTACAGAAAATTATAAAAAGAGGGATTAATTATGAAAGAATTGAATAAAAACTTAGTTAAAAAAGTTCAACGTCCAGTAAAAGTGGTTCAATTCGGAGAGGGTAACTTTCTGAGAGCATTTGTAGATTATATGATTGATATCGCCAATGATAAAGGTTTTTTTGATGGAGATATTGTAATTGTTAAGCCGATTAATTTTGGAAATCTAGATAATTTTTATAAGCAAGATTATCTCTATACCGTATCCTTGCGGGGTTATATGAATGGAGAAGAATGTACAGAACAACGAATTGTTACTAGCCTTGCAGATGCAGTAGATACATATTCCGAATATAATAAGTATGCTGAATTAGCGAAATTAGATACTTTAAGATTCGTAGTATCCAATACCACGGAAGCAGGTATTGTTTTTGATGAAACAGATCAGTTTGACTTGACACCATGTAAGAGTTATCCTGGAAAACTAACAAAATTTCTTTATGAGAGATACCAACATTTCCAAGGAGATTTAAGTAAAGGACTTATTATTCTTCCGGTAGAATTGATCGATGATAATGGTCATCGCCTGAAAGAAATTGTATTTCAGTTAGCAAAGCTCTGGGAATTAGAAGAAGGTTTTGTTACATGGTTACAGGAGGCTTGTATATTTACCAGTACTTTGGTTGACCGAATCGTTACTGGTTTCCCAAGAGATGAAGCAGAAGATATGTGGAAGGACTTAGGATACGTAGATAACCTATTAGTAACCGGTGAGCCTTTTGGACTTTGGGTAATCGAAAGTGACAGACCAATTAAGGATGAGTTGCCACTGGATCAGGCAGGTCTTCCCGTAATATTTACAGATAATCAGAAACCATATAAGCAAAGAAAGGTTCGTATCTTAAATGGAGCTCATACCTCATTTTCCTTAGCATCTTATCTAGCGGGCAATGATTATGTCATGGAGTCTATGAAGGATGAGGATATCAGAGGTTTTATGAGCAAGACAATCTTTGATGAAATAATCCCTACCTTGGATTTACCAAAGGAAGACTTACTATCCTTTGCCAATGCAGTGATGGATCGTTTCCTAAACCCATACATTAAGCATGAGCTCTTATCCATTTCTCTGAATTCTGTTTCAAAATGGAGAGCTAGATGTATGCCTAGCTTATTCGGTTATGTAGAGCGTTTTGAGAAACTTCCTCAACATCTATCTTTTTCATTGGCTGCTCTAATGATCTTCTACCGTGGGGATGAAATAAGAAATGGTGTTTTGATAGCCCATAGGAATGGTCAGGAATATCAGGTGAAAGATGATAAGGAAGTATTAGAGTTCTTTGTAGCAAATGCAGATAAGGCTGCGGATCAGATTGTCCTGGATTTCTTATCCAATACATCTTTTTGGGGACAGGATTTAAATAAAGTTCCTGGCTTAACAGAGTCAATCACAGGATATGTTAAGGATATAGAATCCCTCGGTGTTAGAGAAGCATTAAGGAAGAATCAGCTGGTTTAATAATAAAAGTTTAAAAGTCAGGAGAATGATATGCGGGAAATAATAAAATTGCAACCACAAGACAATGTAGCCGTAGTATTAAAAGAATTTTCTCCAGGTCAAGAAATCAAAGTAGGAGAGGATACAATAACCGTCCTGGATAAGATGACCATGGGACATAAGATTGCCTTATCCGACCTTAGTGAAGGGAGCCCAGTCATTAAATATGGCTATCCCATCGGAATAACAAGCAAAGCTGTAAAAAAAGGAGAATGGATCCATACCCATAACCTTAAGACAGGATTGGGAGAAGTATTGGATTATTCCTATCAACCAATTGATTATAAGGAAGAGGAAGATTTAAAGAAAGAAGACAAGTATTTCTATGGTTATCGAAGAAAGAACGGACTTGCTGGTATCAGAAATGAGATATGGATTATTCCTACCGTAGGCTGTGTAAATGATGTAGCCAAGGTTTTAGAAAACAGAAGCAGGGAGTTTGTGGGTGAAGCGGTAGAAGGAATTTTTGCCTTCCCCCATCCTTATGGATGTTCCCAGTTGGGCGATGATCAGTTAAATACCCAAAAAATTCTTACAGGTCTTATACATCATCCCAACGCAGCTGGTATCTTAGTTTTGGGATTGGGCTGTGAAAATAATAATATTATAGAAATGAAAAAGCAGATTGGGGAATATGATGAAGAACGCGTTAAATTCCTAATTTGTCAGGATGTGGAAGATGAAATTGAGTCTGGAATGCAGTTGATTGAAGAATTGGTATCCTATGCTTCCCAGTTCCAAAGGGAGAAAATTAGTGCCAGCGAATTAATCGTTGGTCTTAAATGCGGAGGATCCGATGGATTGTCAGGAATTACAGCCAATCCAGTGGTAGGAGGATTTTCTGATTTGTTAGTTGCCCAGGGTGGTACTACCATATTAACGGAAGTTCCGGAAATGTTTGGAGCTGAAACAATTCTCATGAATCGCTGTGCCAATGAGGAGCTATTTGAAAAAACGGTAGCCCTGATTAATGATTTCAAACAATATTATAAGGATAATAACCAGCCCATTTATGAGAATCCTTCTCCAGGAAATAAGAGCGGTGGAATATCAACCCTAGAGGATAAATCCTTAGGCTGCACTCAAAAATCCGGTACCTCACTTGTCAAAGGTGTCTTTGACTATGGGGAGAAAATAACAGAAAAAGGATTGAATTTATTAAGTGCACCAGGGAATGATTTGGTTGCTTCCACAGCGCTTGCAGCTTCAGGAGCCCACATTGTTTTATTCACTACGGGAAGGGGAACACCTTTCGGTTCTCCAGTTCCAACCTTAAAGATTTCCAGTAATTCTGCCTTAGCCAATAAGAAGCGTAGCTGGATTGATTTTGATGCTGGCCGCCTACTGGATGGAATGTCCATGGAAGATTTGTCGGAAGAATTGCTACAAGAGGTCATAGATGTTGCATCTGGAAAGAAAGTAAAAGCGGAATTGAATGGATATCGTGATATGGCTATTTTCAAAAAAGGCGTTACTTTATAAGAAAAATAGGGGGAAAAATATATGGATATGAATAAGGTAGCTACATATATAGAAGCATACTTGCGTGATTATAAAAATTATAAGGATCATTGGAACTATGAGGATGGATGTGTTCTTATTGGCTCCATGTTCTTGTATCAGGTGACCGGTGATAAATCCTATAAGGAATTTATCATTCGTTACATGGAGGACTTTGTTAATTCAGATGGTAGTATAAATACCTTTGAAAAAGAGAAGTACAATATTGATAGTATTAACTCTGGAAAGCTTTTGTTTTTTCTATATGAGGAAACCAAGGATGAGAAATATCGGAAGGCAATTGAAACAGTGATGGATCAGTTAAGATCCCATCCAAGAACAAAGTGTGGAAACTTTTGGCATAAGAAAATTTATCCAAACCAAATTTGGTTAGACGGATTATATATGGCGCAACCATTTTATATGGAATATGAGACCAAATTTAATAAAAAAGAAAATTACAACGATATTATCCATCAGTTTGAAAATGTAAGAAAGTATCTATACAATGAGGAAAAAGCCCTTTACTACCATGCATACGATGAGGCTAGAATACAATTTTGGGCAGATAAAGAAACAGGTTTATCACCAAACTTTTGGCTAAGATCCATGGGTTGGTATCTCATGGCTCTGGTAGATACAGCGGATGAAATTTCAAAAGAGATATTTGAACATTATTCAACCTTAGCTAATTTGTTTAAAGAAGCGGTTCATGGTATTCTTCGTTACCAGGATGATAGCAGTAAGTTATTCTATCAAGTTATTGATCGAAGTGATGTCAAGGGAAACTATCTTGAAACATCAGGCTCCGCTATGATAGCCTATGCTATTTTGAAGGGATGTAGGCTTGGAATTTTATTAAAAGAAAAATACCAGGCAATTGGTGAAGAGATATTTACCAATTTGGTGAAGCATCAATTAATAGAGGCTGAGGGTAAATTAGCATTAAAGGGAATTTGTTCTGTAGCTGGCCTAGGTCCAAAAGATGAAAGAGATGGTAGTGTGGAATATTATTTATCAGAAAAAGTTGTATGCGATGATGCTAAGGGCGTGGGTCCTTTTATGATGGCATACGCTGAGTGGCTAAGGCTACATCCGGAGGAGCTCTAAAACCATTAAAGAGATAGTAGATGGAGAGATTTTCTTTCTCTTCATTGGTCTTAAGTAGGTTTTAGAACAAAATCATGGAGGATGATTCATGGAAATTAAATTGTTATTATTAACTGCAAGAAATGCTGTTATTGAAATTAAAGACGGGGGTACCTTCCATACGAAGGTACCTTATACTATATGGATTAATGGGTCTGAATATAGTCAGACAAATCGGGTAATAAGCTCTATCTATGGTTTGAAGCCAGAAACCAATTATCATGTAGAGTTAAAAAATCAGGAAGGCACTGTTACTGGCGAGATAAATTTTAAAACCAAATATGAGTTTGTAACCTTAAATGTTAAAGATTTTGGAGCTAAGGGTGATGGAATACAGGATGATACGACATTTATCCAGGCTGCGATTATGGCCTGTCCCAAAGATGGAAGAGTCTTGCTTCCAAAGGGAGATTATCTTGTGACCAGTCTATTCTTAAAAAGTAATCTTGTCATGGAGCTAGAAAAAGGAGCACAAATTATTGCGGAAACAGATCGGTCTCGCTATCCCATTTATCCAGGGTTAATCCAAGGATATGATGAGGTAAGTGAATATAATCTTGGTACCTGGGAAGGAAATCCCTTACCCATGTTTACTGGAATTATTACTGGTGTAGGCGTTGAGAATGTTCTCTTGTATGGAGAGGGAACCATTAACGGCCGGGCTGCCCAGGGGGATTGGTGGGAAAATGCAAAAATAATGCGTGGTGCCTTTCGACCAAGATTGCTCTTTTTAAATCGTTGTAATCAGATTACGATTCAAGGTCTAAAATTTGAAAATAGTCCAGCATGGAATATTCACCCATATTTTAGCAATCAATTAACATTTTTAGATTTAAACATTGAAAATCCTAAGGATTCACCCAATACCGATGGAATCGATCCGGAATCTTGTAAAGATGTGACCATTGCTGGAGTTCGCTTTTCTCTGGGAGATGATTGCATCGCCTTAAAATCAGGAAAAATATATATGGGTAAAAAATATAAAACTCCTTGTGAAAATATAACAATTCGTCAATGCTACATGGAAGATGGTCACGGGGCAGTGACCGTAGGAAGTGAGATGGCTGGAGGAATTAAAAATATCCATGTAAAGGAATGCATTTTCCATTCCACAGATCGAGGCTTACGGATTAAAACCAGAAGGGGGAGAGGGAAAGATGCCATTATCGATCAGATTGTATTTGAAAATATAATTATGGAAGAGGTTATGACCCCCTTCGTTGTAAACTGTTTTTACTTTTGTGACCCAGATGGTAAGTCAGAATACGTTCAATCCAAGGAAATGTATCCTGTGGATGATCGAACCCCATCCATTAAAAACTTAGTATTCTCCAATATTGATTGTCATAATAGTCATGTGGCTGCAGCATATTTCCATGGACTACCAGAGCAACCAATTGAAATGATTATTATGGAAAATATTAATGTGACTTATGCAAAGAATCCAAAGATGGATGTACCAGCAATGATGGAGGACATTAAGCCTTGTTCAAAAACTGGAGTTTTTGCAGCAAATATTACTTCCCTTACATTAAAGAATGTTTCTATACAGGGGCAGGAAGGGGAACCCTATAATTTACATAACATAGAGGAAGTCATTTACTAGTAATATTACTTATGGCTTACCCTTGGAAAAAGGGATAATCCGCACATTGGAATACCGCCAGGAAGGATAATCCACTCCAAAGGATTCTACTAGGAAAGAGATGATCCACTGCAATGGATTCCCCTAGGAAAGGGATAATCCGCACTTTGGATTACTGCTAGGCAGGATAATCCACTCCAATGGATTACCATTGGAAAGGATAATCTACACATATGGATTACTGCCAGAAAGTATAATCGAAACATCGGGATATGGGATGGAATATGTTTATCAAGAGGATAAAGTTTTTGTAAAGATATGTGTTAGATTAAAAAATAAGATTAGGAAGGTAAAGATTATGCAGATAGGAATCCGATTACATGATACTATATCAGCTTCTTTAGAGGAAAGACTTAAGTTTATTAAAGAACAGGGATTTTCTTGTGCCCATGTGGCCTTAAGTAAAGTAATTAAGGAGTTTCCTGTTGATAATTCGGCTCTTACTCCAGGTCTTGCTATGTATTTGAAGAAGTTATTTGCGAAATATGAAATCGATATCGCAGTTCTTGGATGTTACTTGAATTTGGCTCATCCCGACCCAGAGAAATTAAAGGAAATTATGGATCGTTATCTGGCTCATATTCGGTTTGCATCCATTTTAGGCTGTGGAGTAGTGGGGACGGAAACAGGTGCACCCAATGCCCAGTATAAAACAGAGCCGGCTTGCTATACGGAAGAAGCCCTAGAGACATTTATCAAAAATCTACGACCAATCGTTAGCTACGCTGAGAAAATGGGAGTAATTTTTGCGATTGAACCTGTACGCAGGCATATCGTATATGATGCAAAAAGAGCAAAAAGAGTATTGGATGAAATCGACTCACCAAACCTCCAAATTATTCTAGATCCAGTAAATCTTCTAGAAACAGACAATTATGAACAGCAGAGGGAAGCCATCGAGGAAGCCATAGACTTGCTTGGGGATTCTGTAGCCGTTGTCCATATGAAGGACTTTGTCATCGAGGATAATAAGATCAAGAGTATAGCAGCAGGTACGGGTGATTTAAACTATCAACCAATCATTGAGTTTGTAAAAAAGAGAAAACCTTTTATCCATTGTACTCTTGAAAATACGAATCCTGAAAATGCGGTTGCAGCAAGACAATATATTGAAAATTTATATAATAAGATTTGATGAAAAGATAATATCAGAGAAAAAAGATGCCCTTATAGCAATAGCTTTAGGACATCTTTTTTTGTTTTACAGGAAAAGCTTTTCACCTTAAAGATGAAAAACCGATTCGCTCATTCAAAAATCGTTGCAATATTGCAATTATTGAACATTTTCAATGAAATACCTTCTAATTTCTTCGGTAAGGTCATTGGATAATTCTTTTTTAATAGAGTCTTTTCTGGTTTCAATAAAAGTGGATGTAACGTCTTTGAGTCTTTCTTTTTCGATCTCCATTTGTGCTTCCAATTCTTCGTATAATGCGTTCATATGAAGATTGATATCCTCTTCCACTTGGGCGATTTCATCGTCAATATGGCGATCCACATCATCAAGGACTTGATTGGTGGATTTTCTGATGTACTCATTCATTCCTGATTTGGTTTTCTCTTTTATGTAATTCGTTTCTGAATTAACTTGATTTAATAGAGATGGAAGAGAAGTATTGAAAAAATCTTTGAGATACTCAAAGGAACTGGAATTTAAAATTGTGCTTGCATAGGCTGGTGTACTACCAATTAAAAAACACAAAAGTGCTAGTAAAATAATAGGTTTCTTGTTTTTTATTTCTTTCATAATATCACCTCATATAAACCTTAACATAAGGGAAAGCTTATATTCAATAGTAAATCATTTACAATTTTACATTAGAAAAAGTTATTTTTAAAATAATTTTTATAACGATTTTCCATAAAGGTAAAACATTGAGCTGTGTTAAAAAGCATAACAAGATTGACTGTAGGAAAAAATAAAGATGAGAAATCATTTCTCAAATAAATATTAATAAATATTTGAAAGGCAGGGTAAAGTATGGAAAAAGGTCGACACCGTGATAATAAAGGTTTAGAAAATGAAAGACGAATTGATCATCTGGTAAATCTCGTTGAAAGAAAGACTCGTACAGAACGACATCTAGAGGAACATTCTGATATTTCTTCTTCCCCTGAAAATATACAACATGCAAAGGAAATAAATAAACAAAGGGAAAATGAGATACAGAATTTAAAGAATATCATTGCCCATGGCGAAAATAGCAGTAACAACCATAAGGAAAATACGGAAAAACGCTTACGTTATACAGAGGGTTATTTAAACCACAACGCAGCCCATATGGATCAGGAAACCTTTGAAAATACAAAGAGAAAACAAGAACATCGGAAAGAGTATCTTGATAATTATAAGTAAATATTTTAAATCCTGATTAATCAATTTTTAAATTACATTTTTAAAAATAAGTAGCTTCTACCCTGTATGAGACCTTCTATCCTTGTCTAATACAGGGTATTTTTTAGTCCGTTTTCAGATCTTTATATTATCTTATATGAAATAAATTAGAGTTATCGTCTAAGCTGTCGTTTTAATTTGTCCCTTAAAAATAATAACCAACAATTCCCCAAATAAAAAAACAAATATAAGGTATATCGGCCCATATGAGAATAAAGAAGAATATTGAATATTAGAAAGTATAAAAATTAGATAATATATTGGTAAAACTATATTCAGTTTTCTACTAGTAAAATGCATTAAGATAAATAATATTCCTACAAAAAATGCATACAAAATTACAGAGACATAGGCCAGTGGACTTAATTTGTATCCATAGTATTTTAAGAAGTAATTCGATGAAATTATCAGTAAATGTTGAATTAAAATTATGATGAAATTTTTAATTATTTTTTTATATATAAGTATGTCCTTTCAAAACAGGGTTACAGATATTTACATATTCATAGTAAGTAATAGGTCTTCTTTTATCAAGAAATATGGGAAGAATTTACTATAAGGGAAAAGGGTTCGTCAAGGAAACTAATTCGTATCGTAGAAACTTGTATTGGAGAAGTTTTAGTGGAACCTTGTATCAGAGAAGTTTTAGTGGAAACTTGCATCGTAGAACTATTTGTGGAATCTTGTATCGTAGAACTTTAGCGGAAACTTGTATTGAAGAATTTGAAGTGGAACCTTGTATCGGAGAAGTTTTAGTGGAAATTTGTATCGTAGAAGTTTTAGTGGAAATTTGTATCGGAGAAGTTTTAGTGGAACCTTGTATCGGAGAAGTTTTAGTGGAAATTTGTATCGTAGAAGTTTTAGTGGAAATTTGTATCGTAGAACTGATAGTGGAAACATGTAGCGTAGAACTGTAGTGGAACCTTGTATTGTAGAATTTGCAGTGGAATCTTGTATTGG
Organism: Clostridiales bacterium; assembly: GCA_012839085.1. Taxonomy (GTDB): domain Bacteria; phylum Bacillota; class Clostridia; order Lachnospirales; family Lachnospiraceae; genus Mobilitalea. The sequence goes on along the minus strand of DUNZ01000011.1, from coordinate 413 downwards.
AACACCTGTATTAGAGAACTTGTATTGGAAACTAGTATTGGAAAAGCTGTGGTAGATAACTTACAGAAGAATATAGTAGGAAGATATTTGAAAAAGAGAAAACTAGCAGTGTTAACTTGATGAGGGATGCTAAGTAAAGAGAACACTTGAAATACTTGATTAATTATAGAATATACTCTAAAATGGTAATATCTACCGTCGTTTTTACTAAATGAATATTTCACATATTTTAATGGGAAAATGGTAGTTAAAAACATCGTTTTCCATAGGAGGTATTTATTAGATGACAAAAGTAAAAGGTAAATGGGCATTAATTACTGGCTCTAGTAGAGGAGTAGGGTATCAGATTGCCTTATTTATGGCTAAGCAAGGATGTAACTTGGTTCTGCATTCTAGGTGTATTGGGCATACAG
>DUNZ01000093.1 GCA_012839085.1 Clostridiales bacterium | reverse complement strand
GTTAGATATGGATGCTGTAAAGACCTTCCGTAATCGAGCCCTGTCTCCCAATCATCCAGTGCATCGGGGAACAGCGCAAAATTCAGATATTTATTTCCAAGAAAGAGAAGCTGTCAATCCATTCTATATTGATATTATACCAGTGGTAGAACACTATATGAAAAAAATCGGAGAATATACTGGTAGACAGTATCATCTCTTTGATTATTATGGTGCTCCTGATGCAGAATACATTATTGTTGCTATGGGTTCTGTTACAGAAACCATAGAACAGGTAATTGATTATTATAACAGTCAGGGTGAAAAATATGGTTTGATCAAGGTACGTCTCTATCGTCCATTCTCCATAGAACATTTTCTGGATGTATTACCAAAGACGGTAAAGAAGATCGCAGTACTTGACAGAACCAAAGAGCCAGGGGCTACTGGAGAACCTCTATATCTTGATGTATGCTCTTGTTTTACCAATTCCACCAAAATGCCGGAAATTATCGGTGGACGTTATGGACTTGCTTCCAAAGACACCAATGCATCCCATATCGCTGCTGTTTACGAAAACCTAAAAGAGGAGAATTCTAAACATCCCTTTACGATTGGAATTGTGGATGATATAACAAAGACTTCCCTACAGCCGGTGAAGGAAATTCAAGTAGAGCCAAGGGATATGATTTCCTGTCAAATTTGGGGATTGGGTTCGGATGGTACCGTTGGAGCAAACAAACAAGCCATAAAAATTATCGGTGAAAATTCTGACCTTAATGTACAGGCTTATTTCGATTACGATTCCAAAAAATCTGGTGGTCTTACTGTTTCCCATCTGCGGTTTGGTAAAGAACCCATTCGTTCTACCTACTTGGTAAGCCATGCGGATTATGTGGCATGCCACAACCAATCCTATGTAAATAAATATGATTTGCTTCAAAGCCTAAAGCCTGGAGGAACCTTTGTACTAAATACCCAATGGGACGAAGCAGAACTGGATGTTAATCTTCCTGCTATTATGAAGAAGCAGTTGGCAGAGAAAAAAGTTCAATTCTTTACCATCAATGCCATAGGAATAGCAGAAGAGATTGGACTTGGAAATCGCATTAACATGGTAATGCAAGGAGCTTTCTTTAAACTTACTAATGTATTGCCGGAAAGCATATATTTACCTGAATTAAAGAATGTAATCAGTAAAATGTATGGTAAGAAAGGCGAAAAAATTGTTAAAATGAACCACGAGGCAGTGGATCGAGGTATTAATGCCATTCATAAGGTATCGATCCCAAGCGAATGGCTCCATGCTCAAGATGATAAAAAGTCATCGGTGAAGGAACCAGACTTTATCGAGAAAATTATGCGACCTATGTCCGAGTTAAAAGGTGGAGATTTGCCTGTTAGCGCATTTCAGGGCATGGAAGACGGAACCTTCCCTTCTGGAACTACTGCTTATGAGAAACGTGGCATCGCAGTCAATGTGCCAGAATGGATCGTAGACCGTTGTATCCAATGTAACCAATGTGCGTATGTATGTCCTCATGCAGTCATTCGGCCATTCCTGCTGGATGATGAGGAAGTTAAGAATGCCCCAGATACTTTTGTAACCAAGAAAGCTACTGGTAAAGCTTATGCTGGATTCCATTATAAGATCCAAATTAGTCCTATGGATTGTACCGGTTGTGGTAACTGTGCTGATGTATGTCCTGCCCCTGGTAAGGCATTAATTATGCAACCACTGGGAACTCAAATTCCTAGGGAAGTTGAAAACTGGAAATATGCAATGGAAGGTGTTCATTTTAAAGAGAATCTTGCTTACGGCCCTTCCTTCAAAGATAGTGTGTTTAAACCACCTCTCCTTGAATTCCATGGAGCCTGTGCCGGATGTGGAGAGACTCCTTATATCCGTTTGTTGACACAGCTATTTGGCGAACGAATGATGATTGCCAATGCTACTGGATGTTCCTCAATCTGGGGAGCTTCTGCACCAAGTATGGCATATACCGTCAACAGAGAAGGAAAAGGACCCGCTTGGGCCAATTCCCTATTTGAAGATAATGCTGAATTTGGATATGGTATGTATCTAGCAGTGAAACAGTTGAGAAACAAACTGGAAGATATGATGCGAGTATTAATTGACAAGAATGTGGAAGAGAAAATAAAGGAAGCCTGCCATGACTGGCTCCATTACAAAGAGGATGGGGATGCTTCCGCAGAGGCCAGTAGAAAAGTCCTTGATGTATTAGAAGAATTTACTTCTACAGATGTAGAAGCAGTCCAAATAGTAAATAACATTAAGGAATTACGGGACTATCTACCAAAACGTTCCGTATGGATTGTTGGTGGTGACGGTTGGGCTTATGATATCGGATATGGCGGTCTTGATCATGTCATGGCTTCCGGAGAAGATATCAATGTTTTGGTATTTGATACTGAAGTTTATTCCAATACCGGTGGTCAGGCTTCCAAATCAACACCAACAGCTGCCATCGCAAAATTTGCTGCTTCTGGAAAGAAACAAGGCAAAAAGGATCTAGGCCGAATGATGATGACTTATGGCAATGTTTATGTAGCCCAGGTTGGTATTCATGCGGATAATACTCAGTTATTAAAAGCCTTCCGAGAGGCAGAAGCTCATCCAGGCCCATCCATTATTATCGCCTATTCCCCATGTATCAATCATGGTATCAAGGAAGGAATGGGAAGAAGTATGGCTACCATTAAGAAAGCCGTAGAAGCAGGATATTGGCATCTATATCGTTATAACCCTGCCCTAAAAGCAGAAGGTAAGAATCCATTCATCCTTGATTCCAAAGAACCGAAAGGAGACTTCAAAGAATTTATCTTAGGTCAGGTTCGATACAGTTCCTTGGAGAAAGCTTTCCCCGATGAGGCAAAACAACTCTTTGAAAAGGCAGAAGAGAATGCCAAAGAACGGTATCTAAATTATAAACGGTTGGCTCAGATGAATATGGATGTATAACAATGTTCTTCTTTATGGATGATTAATAATGTTATAAAATAGTAGAAAAAAACTTGCCCTATTTGAAATTACAAATAATAGGGCAAGTTTTCTATTATTCACCATAGTTACTATTATTTACATGGATAGAATCGGGGTTTCATTCTTCGACTCTATATGGTTCTATGCTATAATGATGCCACAATCATATTTTTTTATGTAGTTGGTTACATTACGCAAGCAAAGAGGGGGACACGCTGATGTTAGGGCAGTCATTAAAAACAGTAATTAGAACAACAAAAACAGAGGATATAGAGCTGGTTTACAATTTACTCTTTAGAAACACCTTATATAGTATAGAATGCTATAAGGATGGATGTACAAACGATAACCCGATTAATTATTGCTTATTAGAAGATATCACAGATGATGAAGGAGAAGCAGAAGATCTTCTCAATATATTGGCAAAGGGAAAAGTTTTTCCTATACATATCAAAGAAATTGTAGAAGATATTCTTCACTTTTAATCCCTTTATTATCATAATCTTTTGTTACTCCAAAAGATTATAAAGGATATTTATCCATATTTCAAGAACTGACTACATAATAAATATGTTGAAAAGAGGCCTAAGCTTATGGCCTCTTTTTTTGTGTGTATATTTTTTATGGTCAGTGGGAAAATATAGTGATATGAAAATGATTATGAAGTGAGGATATTATGGAAAAAATTATTAATTCAAAAATCTTGAAAGAGCATTTTTCAAAAAGTATTGATGTGGTCATAAGACCCATTAAGATTACACAGAACAATATTACTGTCCATATCTTTGGAGTGGATGGATTAATAAATACGGAATTATTTGATCGAGCAATCCTCCAATCATTTAAATTCGATAAAAATCTAAATGATTGTAGAACGGAAAGGGCAATGATGGATTATCTTCTTTCTGGAGGAGCTTATCATGTATTTACAAAGGAAGAAACCGATATGGACTTATTACTTCGCTATGTGTTAAGTGGAATGATTGGGATCATATTTGACCAAGAGCAAAAGGCTATCATTTATGACATTCGTTCTTTTGAAAAACGTTCCATCTCAGAACCGGCAGAAGAAGGAGTCTTAAAAGGTGCTAAGGATTCCTTTATTGAAGTAATGAGAATTAACACGGCTCTCATTCGAAGGAGAATCCGTTCCGAATATTTAGTGGTGGAAAGCCTGAACGTCGGCAAAGTTTCCAAAACGGATATGTCTTTGGTGTATATCAGTAATATAGCCAATATGGATACCGTAAATAAAATTCGAGATAAAATTAACAGCATTGATATCGATAATATATCAACTCCGGCCTTCATCGAAGAATATTTGATTGAAAATAAGAAAAGCCTATTTCCACAGATTATGTATACCCAAAGGCCAGATCGGGTGGCAGCCAATCTATCGGATGGACGAATTGCCTTAGTGGTGGATGGTATCCCCTTTGTATACCTTTTACCCTGTCAACTTCCAATGTTGATGCAATCGCCGGAAGATTATGCAAACCATTTTTTGATTGGGTCCTCCCTTCGTGTCATCCGATATTTGTCCATGGTTGTAACCTTGTTTTTGCCGGCCTTCTATATTGCAGCTACTACCTATCAAAATCAAATGTTACCTGTAGAATTGGCCTTATCTACCCAAGCTGCCAAGCAAAATGTACCTTTTTCATCAGCCGCAGAAGTCTTAGGGCTTTTAATCTCCTTTGAAATATTAATTGAAGCAGGCTTACGGCTTCCAAAGACTGTGGGAACAGCAATGTCAATCCTTGGAGGTCTAGTAGTAGGGCAATCAGCGGTTTCTGCAAAATTAGTTTCACCAGCGGTTGTGGTTATCATTGCCATCGCCGGAATTAGCGGCTTTATTATGCCCAATCAAGATTTAAGTAGTGCCATCCGGGTCTATCGTTTTATTCTATCGGTATTAGCGGCCGTTGGTGGTTTTTTTGGACTTGCGGTTGGCTTAATTCTACTAATCGTACATTTATGTAGCCTTGATAATTATGGAGTCGCATATTTATCACCTTTTGTAGATGTGGATGAAAGTAACCATAGGGATACCTTAATGCGTTTTCCAATTAAATACTTTACAAAAAGGCCACAAAAAATCGTACCCAAAAATAGAATCAAACAAAAATAAATTGGGAAAGAGGATTATCTATGAAGAAGATAATTTTACTTCTATTATTCATACCCTTGGTTTTATGGGGTTGCAGCCATGATATGAATCGAAGAGAATTGGATGAAATCAGTTTAATACAAGTATTAGGAATTGATTATTCCTCAGAAGGATATACCTTATCGGGCTTATATAAATCTGGTGGAGGTACGGATTCTGAGGCGGGTGGCGATAGCAGTAGTGAAGAAGTAGTCCAAGGGACAGGAAAAACCCCTTATGAGGCCTATGAAGATTTAAAGCATAAACATAAAAAAAATCTATCCATTGCTCATGTCGGATATCTCCTGATCGGGGAAGAAGCGGCGAAAAATGGCCTTAATCTTTGCCTAGACTTTCTCTCTCGAGATGAAACTGTAAAAATGGAATTATTAATCTATGTGACTCGAAATTCCGATGCTTTGGATTTTATTAAAAACGGAATAGAAGATAAGAAAACCATCCAAGAGGATTTAGAAGCGATCAGTCAAAAGCAGCAAGAGTTTCTTACAAGAAATGATAATACCTTGGTAAGTATATTAAATGATATGAAACGAAGCCACTCTAGTATTTTGATTCCATATTTGTTGTCCGAAGAAAGTGGTTTTTTAATTGAGGGATATACGGTTTTTGATCGTTTAAAACTTAAGGATTATTTGGATCGTGAAACCTCATGGGGAATTAATTTCATCAAAGATATTGCTCGTAGTTTTCCAATTTATTTGGACAATGGTGTTGGACTTTCTCTTTCATACTCGAAAGCAAAATTAAAATCCCACTTAGAGAATAATCAAATCAAAGTCACAATTATATTGGATTTTGAAACTTTAATTAAAGAAGTAAATACAAATGCAGATATTTTTTCAAAAGAAGGTCTTATTTTTCTGACGGAAGAACAGAATAAGTACATTACAAAACTCTTAGAAAAACCAGTGAATTATTCATTGGCAACTGGCCTCGATATTTTGCAATTGGCCAGATTGGTAGAAAATCAACATCATAAAAAATGGAAGGACTTTGAAGAAAATTGGCCAGAATATCTTTATGATGTTCAATATGAATTTGATGTTCATTCGAAGGTTTCAAAATCCTTTATCATGGGAAATGAGAGGTAAGATGGATGATATATATTTTCGGAGCTACAATTATTTATACTTTTATCAAACAAAAAAATCAATTGTTAAGGGAAAAAAGGAACCTATTTTTATATCTATTGTTATCTATTATAGGGATGAGCTTAGGGATCATATATATCATGAATCCTTATTTACCAAGCATTGCTATGCTGATGGAAAAATATATGAAATGAGGTCAATGGGAATATGAATAAAGAAGTTTCTTTAAGACAGATCGCCTTTTTGTATCTGTTTATATCGTTATCACCAATACTTAGGCAAGTTCCTACTGCCTTAGCCAGGGAGGCGGGCAGAAGTGGTTACCTAAGTACGATATGGCCAATTTTGGCAATGATCCCTCTAACAGGTGTAATCATAGCGCTTATAAAATCATTTCCGGGTTTAAATATATATGAAATCATGAACCATTTGATTGGTAAGTTTTTGTCTAAGCTGAT
>DUNZ01000010.1 GCA_012839085.1 Clostridiales bacterium | reverse complement strand
TTATAAATACGTTCCAAATATTTATTCATTGGAGCCACCTCCTAATTCCGTGGAAAACTCTTGAAGATAACCGATACCAGCATTCACTGCATAAACAATGGCATCCGTTGTAATGGTTGCCCCTGAAATAATATCGATCTCATTGTCCGCAGTAGCCCCGGTCTTAGTAGTTACAAATTGCTCAACTTTCTTATTAGAAAACTGGTTTTTAAACTCTGGTTGATTAGCATTCATACCAAGACCTGCTGTTTCATTGATGGATAAAATTTCAAAACCTTTCACCGTACCGTCAAGGGAGTATCCAATAGCAACCGAAATTACATCCTTATATCCCTTGGTGGTGCTAACCTTTATAATATATCCAATCATTTGATCATTGCCATCATAGGCTTTATTAATTTCATCTATGGTAACACCAGCATAAGTGGCATCTAAGTCTGTAAGATTAATATTTTCTAACTGTAATGTTAAATCTTCATCTGTTTCAATTTTTTCTGCTTCTGAAAAAGCCACCTGATACCCTTCTAATTTCTTGGCATTTTCTTGTGCTTTGATGGGATCCTTTGTAATCTCATAAACAAAACTTAAGGCAAATCCAGAAACCAAGGTAATAATAAATAATGCTAGGGCATCCTTTAGAATGGAAGATTTCTTCTTGTTATTTTCCACTGCGAGCACGCTCCTTTCCAAATGATTTCGGGAATGTAACCTTTTCAATTAATGGAACCAAAAGATTACAGAAGATAATTGCATAGGAAACACCTTCTGCAGAGCCACCAAAGATACGGAAGAGTCCAGTTAATAATCCAAGGCAAATACCAAATATGATCTGTCCTACCGGTGTTCCAGGACTAGTAACATAATCCGTTGCCATAAAGAATGCACCAAGCAGCAAGCCGCCACCTAAAACATGACCAAGGATATAATTGGTATCAAATCCATTTCCACCGAAAATAGCCACAAAAACTGCAAGGCTAATCACATAAGTAAGCGGTATCCTTAAAGAGATAATTCTTCGATAAAGTAAGTAACCTGCACCAACCAAAATAGCTAGAGCACTGGTCTCACCAATAGTTCCACCGATATTACCTACAAATAATTTATATAAATCTACGGTCTCTCCAGCCTTCAATGCTGCTAAAGGAGTCGCTCCAGATACTCCATCCACTGCAATTGCACCATGATTTAGATAATCAATAAGAGAAGGAGAAGTAATCTTCTCTACGGCAAAACTGGTCATTCTAGCGGGAAAGCTGATTAACAAAAATGCACGAGCCGCTAACGCAGGGTTCATAAAATTCTGTCCCAGTCCACCATATACCATCTTAACTACTAAGATAGCAAACACGCCTCCAAGAACTGCAATCCACAAAGGAATATCTGCTGGATAATTTAAAGCCAAAAGAAGGCCTGTAACTACATCACTATAATCAGCAGGGGGTACTTCTTTTTTAACAAATCTAAAATAAGCATATTCCGTTACTGTACAGGATAATATGGTAACTAACATTACTAACAAAGCTCTTAAGCCGAAATTAAAGACACCAAACAAGCTAGCAGGAATTAAGGCAATCACAACATCCTGCATGATGCTTTTTGTTGTAATCGGACTCCTTGTATGGGGAGCAGCCGATACATGAAATAAATCGCTCAAAACTTACACCTCTTTCTAGGATTTTATTCTTATTCGAATACATTTTCAATTTTACTTTTTTACATGATATTATGAACATGCACCAATACTAATTGGTGGATATTTTTGATTTATTGAAAATAGTTTATATTTTTTAATGATGTATTTTTCTTTCTTTTAAAATTTCTCTTCTAGTTTCTAGAATTGGCTGATTCAAATTACGCTTAGCAGGACAAATATAAGTACAGCAGCCACATCCACAACATTCCATACCATCCAGCTTTACAAAGCTTTCCTTGTCAGAACGTTTTGCCACCTCAGCCAATTTTGTTGGCATCAGACGCATGGGGCAAACTTCGTGGCATTTACCACAACGAATACATGGGGATTCCTCATAGGCTGCCTCATCCTTTAAGAAACCTAAGAGGGCAGAGCTTGTCTTCATAACAGGGACATTACAGGAATACATGGCAACACCCATCATAGGTCCACCGGATATGATTTTCTCAGGTCGCTCTATAAATTCACCTGCCGCCTGCAAGATTTCCCAATAATCAATACCAATGCATACATTAAAGTTTTGAGGATTTTTAACTGCATTTCCAGATACAGTGACGATTTTTCTAATCAATGGAGTAGATTTGGCCACTGCCATATAGATAGCAATCACAGTATCAACATTGTCTACAATACAGCCCACATCAGCCGGAAGTTTATGGGAGTTTAATTTTCTTCCTGTAGTAACATAAACCAATTGACGCTCGGCTCCCTGAGGATATTTTGTCTTTAATGGTCTAACTTCAATATTTGGCTCATTCTCAGTTAATTGTTTCATAATCTTGATTGCCTTTGGCTTATTATCTTCAATTGCAATAATTCCTTTGGCACGATCAAATAGCCTTAACATTACCTTAAGACCACCAACAATTTTTTCTGGTTCTTCAAGCATCATGCGATAATCGGAAGTCAAGTATGGTTCACACTCAGCACCATTGACAATAACATAGTCTATCTTACTATCATCCTTTGGTGTTAGTTTTACATGGGTAGGAAAACCAGCTCCACCCAAACCAACGATTCCTGCTTCTTTAATTATGTCGCGAATTTGGGATTTACTAAGCTTTGTATAATCGCGGTCTTGGCCAAAACCTTCGATCGCCTTATACTCGTTGTCATTTTCTATTACAATTGATTCTACCATTTCCCCATGTACTGTTAATCTCTTCTCGATTACTTTCACAGTACCGGACACAGAACTAATAATATTTGCTGAAATTTTTCCAGAAGCTTCTGCTATCTTCTGGCCAACTAGTACCTTATCCCCCTTGGCAACAATCGGTTTTGCTGGAGCACCGATATGCTGAGTAAGCGGGAATACTAAGTCACCTTTAGGTAATAGTTTCACAGTGGGCTTATCCATGGTTAAATCTTTACCCTCGTATGTATGGATACCGCCCAGAAATGTTGACCTACTCATAATTCCATTTCCTTCTTTCTAATATGAATTCTCAAGTTTTCGTTAAAATAAAAACAAAGTTACCTAAAATAGGCATACAAAGTTGATTATAGCATAATTCATACAAAAGTGATAGTATTTCTTTTGTTTTAAGTCGAAAAATTTCCTAGTAAATTATGGATATTACAAGAAATTATTTCGCTACTTTTTTTAAACTGCTGTAAAATCTATATACAGAAAAAAAGGTAGTTCCATACATGAAGCGTATGGAATTACCTTTTTCAAATTTTAATTAAAAACTTTGATTATATCTTGATTTTTGAAGATATTTTTCCTTTGTTGCTAATCCGCCTCTGATATGGCGCTCCGACTTATTGAGATCCAAGACAACCCGCGCCTTATTTGCGAGGGAGGGGTTTATTTGTTGCAGACGTTCCGTCACGTCCTTATGTACGGT
>DUNZ01000092.1 GCA_012839085.1 Clostridiales bacterium | reverse complement strand
TTGCGTTATTGATAGTACTTGCGTTTAATGAATAATACATGCCCTATAGGATTTTTCTTACGTTATTAAATAATACTTGCGCTATTGGGTAATGCAGAAATATTGGATCATGTTTGCACTATTGGATCATAGTGACATTATTGAATCATGAGATACATAAAGTCATAAAAATAGATGCAAAATAGATTATAAAATATATGGAGGGATAGGGATGATTGATAGGTTAATCAGTAAAATTGAGTCACTGGAATCTCCAATTGTTGTTGGATTGGATCCAATGTTGGAATATGTTCCAGAGCATATCTTAGAACAGTCATACCAAGAAAAAGGGGAAACCCTAGAAGGAGCCGCAGAAGCAATTTGGCAATATAACAAAGGGATTATTGATGCTACATACGATTTAATTCCAGCAGTAAAACCACAAGTGGCTATGTATGAGCAATTTGGTATCGAGGGTTTGAAGGTGTTTAAACAAACCGTAGATTATGCCAAAGAAAAAGGATTGATTGTAATCGGGGATATTAAACGTGGAGATATCGGTTCTACTTCAGCAGCATATGCCACTGGTCATTTAGGTAAGGTGACTATCGCAGGAAAGACTTACCGTGGCTTTGATGAAGATTTTATTACGGTAAATCCCTATCTTGGCTCCGATGGAATACTTCCCTTTATTAAGGTATGTCAAGAAGAGTCTAAGGGCTTATTTATCCTTGTGAAAACCTCCAATCCTTCCAGTAATGAATTTCAGGATCAGTTGATAGAGAGAAAACCCCTTTATGAACTGGTGGGAAAGAAAGTTGCTGAGTGGGGCGAAAGACACATGGGAGCCAGCTATAGTCAGATTGGTGCTGTTGTAGGAGCTACCTATCCTGAGATTGGCAAGACCTTAAGATCACTAATGCCAAAAACATACTTTTTGGTACCTGGATATGGTGCCCAGGGAGGGAAAGCAGAGGATCTGGTTCATTACTTTAATAAGGATGGGCTGGGGGCTATTGTGAATTCTTCCAGAGGCATTATTGCTGCCTATAAGCAAAAGGGATATGAAACATTCGGTTCGAAAAATTACGCAGATGCTTCAAGGCAAGCTGTAATCAATATGAAAGAAGATATTAAGAATGCCTTAGGGAGTCTATAGATTAGAACCGTATGTTTACTATGGATTTAATTTAAGTTCATAAAAAAAGCTGTCAGAAACATATTTTTAGGAATGTACTTCCTAAATCATAAGTTTTCTGACAGCTTTTTAGATATTCGTATTCCTTAGTTAGCTTAGTTATCTTAAAATGTTTTTTGTCCAAATTATTTTAGCCTATATTTGTTTAAAGGGTCTCTGGTTCAGGGTAATCTACACCAAAGGTATCGACAGTAACTGTCTTCATAATTTGGTCTTCCAGAGGTGCATCACTATAATCGGTCTTTACATTGGCGATTTTATTCACTACTTCCATGCCTTCCCTTATTTTCCCGAAGGCAGCATAGGAACCATCCAAATGTGGGGAATCCTTATGCATAATAAAGAATTGGGAACCTGCAGAATCTGGTCTTTGGGATCTAGCCATAGAAATTACACCTGCAGTGTGCTTTAAGTTGTTTTCAAAATTGTTATAAGTAAATTCGCCCTTTATCGAATAACCGGGGCCTCCCATACCAGTTCCCTCTGGATCGCCACCCTGAATCATAAAACCACGAATTACCCGATGGAATTTAAGTCCATTGTAGAATCCCTTCTTCACAAGTGAAATAAAATTATTAACCGTATTTGGTGCAGTATCAGGATATAATTCTAATTTCATGATATCACCATTTTGCATTTCAATAGTAACTAAAGGGTTTACATTTGCCATTTTGACATCCTCTCTAACTGTGAAATTTTCGAATGCAGTTATACAAAAATATTTGTAAAAGTTTCGTTGGTAAATATAACATAGTTAAAATTTCCTGTCAAGGGAATAGAAACTCAGTAAAATAATTTCGCTTGTAGAAGAGTTTGGCTTCATATATTTCATCTTCGAGTGCTTTCTATCATTATTATTAATTAAAATCTTGTATTTTATTTTTAAGTTTTATATAATGTAAGACAATAAAGCTTTGGATGTAATTAATTGGTTGGACTGGCTTATGATGTGAAACATATTTTACATATAGGAGGAAGTAATATGAGCAGTGTATATACATTCGGTGTTCGAACGGGACAAGCTTCGGCGATGATTGATATTACAAGTAAGGTACAAGATATCATTGAGGACAGTGGTGTTAAGAATGGAATTTGTATCGTTTTTATTCCTCATACTACGGCAGCAGTAACCATAAATGAAAATGCAGATCCGGATGTGGTAAGGGATTTCTTGATGGAAATGAATAAAATCGTTCCTTTTTCGGATGGATACCGACATATGGAAGGGAATTCCGCCGCTCATATTAAGTCCAGTATGATGGGGTTTTCTGAAACAATCATTATTGAGGATGGAAGATTACTTCTAGGTACCTGGCAAGGGATATATTTTACAGAATTTGACGGGCCTAGAATACGAAAGGTGCATGTAAAAATCATAGAAGGCTAGAGGAGATCGATCATGGTATTGGCAGAAAAACACAAAGTCGTTATTAAGCAAAATATTCAACTGGATGAAGATATCTATAGTATGTGGCTGGAGGATTCTTATGTTGCAAAGAATGCAAAGGCTGGACAATTTGTCTCTCTTTATTTAGAGGATGGTAGTAGTTTATTACCAAGACCCATTAGTATATGTGAGATTGATAAAGAATTAGGGAGAATTCGTCTGGTTTATCGGGTTGTAGGTAAAGGTACCTTGGCTTTTTCCACCCTAAAGGGGGGAGATGAAATTACTGTCATGGGACCTTTGGGCAATGGTTTTCACCTTGAAGGAAAAAACCCATTGTTAATCGGAGGAGGTATTGGAATTCCTCCTATGTTGGAACTAGCAAAACAGTTGGATGGTGAAAAAAAGATTGTACTAGGATATAGAGATTCTATTTTCATGTCCCAGGAGTTTGAACAATATGGTAAGGTCTACATATCTACAGAAGATGGAAGTGCAGGTACCAAAGGAAATGTAATCGATGCGATTTTTGACCATGACATAAGAACCGATATGATATATGCCTGTGGACCAACACCTATGCTTCGGGCGATTCAAGCATATGCAAAAGAAAAGGGAATGAAAGCACAATTATCCTTAGAGGAAAGAATGGCCTGTGGTATTGGAGCTTGTCTGGGTTGTGTATGTAAATCCACAGAGAGAGACCATCATACCAATGTGAATAATAAAAGGATTTGTAAGGATGGTCCCGTATTTTATGCAGATGAGGTGGAATTATGAATACAAATGTAAGAATTGCAGGTGTTGATTTTAAGAATCCAGTTACTACAGCCTCCGGAACCTTTGGCTCTGGTATGGAATATAGCGAATATGTGGATTTGTCCCGTTTAGGAGCAGTAACCACAAAGGGGGTATCCTCTGTCCCTTGGGCTGGAAATCCTACCCCTAGGGTAGCCGAAACCTATGGTGGTATGCTAAATGCTATCGGCCTACAAAATCCTGGGGTTGATGTTTTTATAGAACGAGACATCCCCTTTTTAAGAAAATATGATACGAAAATTATTGTAAATGTCGTGGGGAAAACCCTTAAGGAATATTGTGAAGTTGTAGAACGCTTGGCAGATTGTGATGTGGATTTGTTGGAAATCAATATTTCCTGTCCCAATGTCAAGGAAGGTGGGATTGCATTTGGACAAAATGCTCGTAGTGTGGAGGAGATTACTTCCCAGGTGAAAAGAATAGCAAAGCAACCCATTATTATGAAGTTAAGCCCCAATGTAACAGATATTACAGAGATGGCCAGGGCAGCGGAAAGTGGAGGGGCAGATGCTGTTTCCTTGATTAATACCTTGACTGGTATGAAGATAGATATTCATAAGAGGGCATTTTTACTGGCAAATAAAACAGGTGGATTATCGGGTCCTGCCATAAAACCCATTGCCCTGCGAATGGTTTATCAGGTAGCCAATAGCATTCAACTGCCGATCATTGGTATGGGAGGAATCCTTACGGCAGAAGATGCCTTGGAATTTATCATGGCTGGTGCCACCATGGTAGCCATTGGTACAGCGAATTTCATTAATCCTAGAGCAACCATAGAAGTGGTTGAAGGGATTGAAGATTATATGAGAAAACATAAGATTGATCATATCAGTCAACTGATTGCTTGTGTTAAATAAAGGAGGATGGCTATGGAACAGTATAAGAAAGAATTTATTGAGTTCATGGTAGATTGTGGAGTTTTAAAATTTGGTGATTTTACAACCAAGAGTGGAAGAAAAACACCATTTTTTATTAATACAGGATTCTATCGAACAGGATCACAATTGAGAAAATTAGGGGAATATTACGCCAGAGCAATTCAGGAACAATTTGGAATGGATTTTGATCTTCTCTTTGGGCCGGCATATAAGGGGATTCCCTTAAGTGTTACTACTACCATTGCAATCAGTGAATTGTATGATAAGGATGTTAAGTACTGCTCAAACCGTAAGGAAGTCAAGGACCATGGTGATCAGGGAATCTTACTAGGTTCACCGATTTCAGACAATGACAGAGTGATTATTATTGAAGATGTTACAACGGCCGGTACTTCCATAGGTGAAACAATGCCAATCATTAAAGCCCAGGGGAATGTTTCCGTCTTGGGTCTTGTGGTTTCTGTGGATCGGATGGAACGAGGCAAGACCAGTAAGAGTGCTCTAGCAGAGATCGAAGAAACATACGGGATGAAAACAACTGCCATTGTAACCATGGAGGAAGTAGTGGAACATTTGCATAATAAACCTTATAATGGGAAAATTGTTATTGACGATAGTCTAAAAGAAGCAATTGATGCATATTACCAGATTTATGGGGTAAGTAAATAATTCATATTCTAAAGGAGGGAGTTAGGATGATGGAGAAAATCTATAAAACCATGAAATCCGTTGGTGTTTGGAATCTTGTTATTGGCATTATGTTAATAGTAGCAGGTGCTTTGGCAGGAGCGTTTATGATCGTTAATGGAGCAAAGTTATTGAAAAAGAAATCAGATTTATTATTTTAAAACATTTTTATAATATTCCCGCTGTAAACATGAAAATTATGTTTTTTGTTTAGGGCGGGGGTATTTATTTGTTATATTTATAGAAATTCCTATAGTGCTTAGTGACCAAAAGTCTCTTTGCTAATACCTAGTTTGAGGTAGCCGAATTCTATATATAAATGTTTTTCAATGTATGATTGGAGATAAGAATGAAAACACAAGATTTTTATTATGACTTACCGGAAGAATTAATTGCCCAGGATCCCTTGGAAGATCGGTCTGGATCCAGGCTTATGATATTAGATAAAAAGACAGGTGAAATCACCCATAATAGCTTTGTTGATATTAAGAAGTATTTGCGTAAGGGGGATTGTCTGGTTCTTAATAATACAAAAGTAATTCCAGCTCGATTGATTGGAGAAAAAATAAACAATCCTTCTAGTTCCAATGGGGAGACCCCCGGGGCAAAGATAGAACTTTTATTATTAAAAAGAAGAGAAAATAATATCTGGGAAACCTTGGTTAAACCAGGAAAAAAAGCAAAACCAGGTACGAAAATAGATTTTGGTGGTGGATTATTAACTGCCGAAGTGATTGATCTTGTGGATGAAGGCAATCGTTTGGTCAGGTTTTCTTATGAAGGAATTTTTGAAGAAATCTTGGATCGATTGGGGGAGATGCCATTACCACCTTATATTACTCATAAACTAAAAGATAAAAATCGTTATCAAACGGTTTATGCAAAATATGAGGGGTCTGCCGCTGCACCCACAGCAGGTCTGCACTTTACCAAGGAATTATTAAAAGAGATTGAAGATATTGGGGTAACCATTGCTAATGTAACTCTTCATGTTGGCTTAGGTACTTTTCGGCCGGTAAAAGTGGACAATATTCTAGAACATCATATGCATTCAGAATTTTATCAAGTAGATCCAGAAGAAGCAGAGAAAATCAATCAAACCAAAAAAAATGGTGGAAGGGTTATTTGTGTTGGAACAACCAGTTGTAGGACAGTAGAATCCGCTGCTGATGAAAATGGTATGGTTCGGGCAGGGAGCGAAGATACCTCGATATTTATCTATCCAGGTTATCAATTTAAAGTGATGGATGCTCTGATTACCAATTTCCATCTTCCAGAATCAACTTTGTTGATGTTAGTATCTGCTTTGGCAGGTCGAGAGAAGATTTTGGCGGCTTATGAAGAAGCTGTCAGGGAAGGCTATCGGTTTTTTAGTTTTGGAGATGCTATGTTCATTAAATAAAAGATTCGGTTCAAGGTAACATACAATGGGATAAGAGGAAGAGTTGTCATGTTGGCTATTTTACTAATGATAGATGATCGAGAAAAAAGAGACAAGTTGGAGGAATTATATATAACCTATCATAAAGAGTTGTTCTTTGTAGCATTTCAAATTTTAAAGGACTATTATGATGCGGAAGATGTAATACAGACTGCCTTTGTAAAAATTATCAAACATTTAGATAAAATTAGTAAAATTAAGTGTAAGAAAACTAGAGCTTACTTAGTTATTATAGTAAGGAACCTTTCTTATGACCGTTATAATGAGAAAAAGAAAATAATTACCAAAGATTTTTCTGAAGAATTTGGTGAGGATGCTTATAAAGATACGGATATTTCTTTGGAGCAATATGTTCTTAATCTGGAAAAGGGGAAAGAGTTGGCAGCAGCATTGAATAAAATCAACCCGTCATATGCCGATATATTAACCTTAAGATACTTTTACGAATTAAGTAATCCGGAAATCGGAGAGCTTATTAATCTTTCCAGTGATTTAGTCAGCGTACGTTTACACCGGGCAAAGGCAGCACTTAAAAAAATCTTATCAAAAGGTTGGGATTATAATGAAACATAACTCCATTATGGATCAAAACCATAGCTTAGAATTAGAGAAAAATTTTCTTAAACACATAGGATATGAACATGGGAATCTTTTGTGTGATGAACTTGATCAAAAGGAAGCCGAATGGAGAGATTTAAAAACCCCTGAAAGTTTGGATCGTTGGTTTTACCAATTTCATAAGAAATACAAGAGAAGAATTCAAAGAAGGAAATTTACCTCTAGCTTTATCAAAAAAGCAGCCATTATTCTTCTTGCCTT
Organism: Clostridiales bacterium; assembly: GCA_012839085.1. GTDB lineage: Bacteria > Bacillota > Clostridia > Lachnospirales > Lachnospiraceae > Mobilitalea. Next base: position 17,815 of record DUNZ01000092.1, on the reverse strand, counting down.
TCTTGGGATTCAAGCCATGCTAATCACTACCGTAGAGGCTTATCGTTTTCGTTTCTTTGATACGATCATTAACTTCACCAGCAAGTTTACTCAAATCGATTTCGTCGAGAATGAGCCGGATGACATGGTGAATTTACCCAAGGACTGGGCAGGAAAATATTATCTTTCTTATATACCGGAAGGATATCAACTGGTGAATTCTGAATTTGAACATGGGAATGGATATTTGAAATATGAGAATGGCTTAGGAGAAGTCTTTCGTTTTTTTTGGATTTCAGGAGAGTCCACAACTTTACGAACCGATTCGGATGATAAAGATATGAAGAAAGTAATGATTCATGATGAAGAGGCTTTTTTGTTAAAAAAGGATAAGATGATAAACTTACATTGGATCTTAAATCAAGATATCCTTACACTGGAAGCAACAGGACTTAGGAATAATGAAATTATTAAAGTTGCTGAAAAAATAAAGCAATTAAAATAACAAATTTATGAAAAGAATGTAAGAAACATCCTCCGAAAACAGTTAATATAGTGAAAGGAGGATTTCTATGAAAAAAACACGTAGAATAATAGCATTATTTTTAGTTCTAATGGCCTTTACTTTAGCTCCAATGAAAGCAGAAGCCCAGGTTTTAATGCCAGACCCGGAAATCATTATCCAACCAATGTATACTAATATCAACAATTTCATAAGTAGTTTTGACATTGATGATGACGGAAGAGTTTATATTTACATTATTGTAAGTGCAAGGAATTGCGATAAAGTACGTATTACAGCCTATGTGGACAAATATATTGATGGGGTTTGGACTCAAATAGGTGTATGGTCCAGACTTGAAGAAGATACATTTTGTTCCTTAAGCGCCAGTCAATTCTTTGTTAGTAGTGACGAGCAATATCGATTACGTTCTTACGCTTATGTATACTCCGGTGGCAAATTGGTAGAATCCGATATGATGACCAGCCGAATAATCTCTACATAATATGAAGACGATAAGAAGTCTTGTGTAGAAAAAATTATTACAAATCAAGGATAATGAAGCATAATATGGGAGTAACTTATCATTAATGGGATGAAAGTTACTCCCATTTCTTTCACCGGGTCCAATTTATATCTTGACATAATAGAAACAGTCGATTAATATTAGGATAATATGAAAACAACGATGAAGGTGTTTTAGTAGTATGTATTTTCCCGCCAGAGAGAATGGGTCAGCGGCTGAGAGCCTATTCAGGGTTCAGATATGTTACGAAGTTCGGCACCGGAGTTGCCTTTAAGATATATGGATTAATTATTTTGAATTTATTCCATGTAAAAGAAAGGCCGGGTTAGTTCCGTTATAACTATTGAGAAGTTTATTATAGACGGAGAAGTCTATATTAGACTTGAAATTGGGTGGTACCACGATGCTTTCGTCCCTTGCGGATGGAAGCTTTTTTTGTATTATTTATTAAGAAAAGGAGGATTATTTTATGTTGGAAAATTTAGAACAACTGAAACTTAAATTCAATCATGAATTAAATTTAGTAGAGACGAGAGATGAATTAGAAAAAATCAGAGTTGCCTTCCTAGGTAAGAAGGGGCTTGTTACGGAGGAATTAAAGAACCTACGTAATCTGTCTGGAGAGGATAAGAAAACAGCTGGAATGCAGGTGAATAAGCTCAAGAATGAGATTGAGCAAGCCATTGTTTCGTACCAAACGGTTATTGAGGAGAAGGAATATCAAAAGGAAATTGAAAGTGCAGAGTGCTATGATTATTCCATTCCTTCCGAAAATGAAGCTGGTACCCTTCATCCGATTACGATTGTACAAAGACAGATTGAAGATATCTTTAAAACCATGGGCTTTATTATTGAAGATGGTCTTGAGGTTCAGACAGAATACAATAATTTTGAAGCAGTGAATATTCCTAAGAATCATCCGGCTAGGGATATGCAAGATACTTATTATCTGGAGAATGGTCAGATTTTGAAAACCCATACTTCTGCTGCTCAAAATACCATTATGAGAAAATATGGGGCACCAAAACCTGGTGAGCCTTTGAAGGTTTTATTCCCGGGCAGATGTTTTAGAAATGAGAACATTGATGCCAGTCATGAAAACACCTTCTTCCAGTTAGAGGGTATGATGATTGGAGATGACATCTCTATTTCCAACCTCATTTATTTTATGAAAGTACTCTTATCTGAGGTGTTCAAGAGGGATGTAAAAGTACGATTAAGACCGGGATTTTTCCCCTTTGTAGAGCCAGGCTTTGAATTGGATATTAACTGTGCCATCTGTGGTGGAGATGGCTGTCCTACCTGTAAGAATTCCGGATGGTTGGAGCTATTACCCTGTGGTATGATTCATCCCAATGTTCTTCGTATGGGAGGCATTGATCCTGATCGATATACTGGGTTTGCTTTTGGTCTTGGTCTAACAAGACTGGCTATGATGAAGTATAACATTAAGGATATCCGCTTATTCAACAGTGGAAATTTAAAACAATTAAAGCAGTTTACGAATTAGGAGGGAAACCGATATGTTAATATCAATGAATTGGATATCAGAATTTACAGATCTTAAGGGTGTGGATTTGAAAGAATTAATCAATCGATTTACGTTATCCACCGCTGAGGTTGAAGATATATATGAAATGGGTAAGGATATAAAAGATGTTGTGGTAGGTAAGATCATTGAAATTAATGACCATCCTAACTCAAAAAAATTACATCTAGTGAAAGTAGATATTGGAACTGAAGTAGTGGATTGTGTTTGTGGAGCACCCAATGTATTTGTAGGTGCAGTGGTTCCCTTTGCAAAATTAGGAGGCCAGGTAGGCGATCTTCTGATTCAGGAGGTTAAGATTGCTGGTGAAACTAGCAAAGGCATGTGCTGTTCTGAAAAAGAATTGGGAATCAGCGAAGACAATTCTGGTTTGATGATTTTAGATGAAAATCTTCCTCTTGGTAAGGATATAAAAGAGATTTACCAGATAGAAGATACTATATTTGAAGTGGATAATAAGTCCCTAACCAACCGTCCGGATCTGTGGGGCCATTATGGTATTGCCAGAGAAATATCTGTTTTAACTGGTAGACCATTAAAACCCTTGTCCCTTATGGATACCAGTGTATATAAAGACTTAGATCCCATTGACCTAAAGGTAGAAGAAGATGAAAAGACCTTCCGCTACAGCTGTATTACCGTGAATCAGATTTCGGTAAAGAAATCCCCCGTGAATATGAGAATCCGTCTTACTTACTGTGGTATGAGACCGATTAACCTTCTAGCGGATTTAACCAACTACCTAATGCTTGAACTAGGGCAGCCCATGCATGCCTTTGACCATGGAAAAGTATCGAAAATTAGGGTTAAGACATTTTCGAAGCCGGTAAATTTCCTGACCTTGGATGGGGTAGAAAGAACCATCGATACCGACACCTTAATGATTTGTGATGAAAAAGAACCCGTTGCAATTGCAGGTATTATGGGAGGAGAGCTTTCAGAAATCACGGATGATACTACTTCCGTACTATTAGAATCTGCAAACTTTGATGGTACCTCCGTACGAAAATCAGCAGTACGTCTAGGAATGAGGACGGAAGCAAGTGCCAGATATGAAAAAGTTATCGATCCGGAGCTTACGACTCTTGCCATAGAACGTTTCTTAAAATTATTATTGGAAATTGATCCGGGGGCTAAGGTTACTTCATCTCTAACAGATTGTTATGTTAAAAAATATGAAACCATAATGATTCGTTTTGATAAGACCTATGTAGATAAATACACCGGAATTGATATTTCCTCCGATCAAATTGAAAACACTTTGACAGCTTTGGGTTTTGAGGTAAGAAGAGATGGAAATGATTTTGAAGTAAAGGTTCCTTCTTGGCGCGCAACCAAGGATGTTACCATTAAAGCAGACATCATTGAGGAAATCACCCGTATCTATGGTTATGATAATTTTGAAATTAAATCAACCATGAGTCTTCTAACACCAATACGCCATGATGTAAATCGTGAGGATGAATATCGGATTAAGCAACTTCTAGCTGAAAGATTTTCTTTGCATGAGGTTCATAGTTATATCTGGTATGAGAGTAAATTAAATAAAGAAATTGGAATTGTCACGGAACCGAATATCCGAATTATCAACTCGGTTACTGCAGAAAATGATACCATTCGATCCACTATGATTCCTAGCTTATTGGGTTTTGTCTATAAGAATGTTGATCATACTCCAGAAATGGGCATGTTCGAAATTGGTCGTGTGGTAGAAGGCCTAAAAGAAGATGGCTTATGTAACGAAAGAAAGAAATTGGCTATAGTTTTGGCAAGCAAGAAACTCAGTGAAAAAGAGGTTTATTTTAAAGTAAAAGATATAATTACTCAAGTAGTAAATACAGTAAAGAATATGAAGCCTACATTTTCACGAGATGATAAGCTGAAAAATTATAACTATATCCATCCAATTAATAATGCATCCATTTACTTAAAGGGTGAAAACTTAGGATATTTCTCGGTTTTAAATCCTAGAGTAAGAAATAAAATTGACAAGAAATTAAATGTAGTATATGCGGAAATCGATATTGAGAACCTTAATAAAGTAGTGGCAAAGGAGATTAGCTACCTTGAAGTATCAAAATATCCTGGAGTGACCATCGATTTAAGCTTACTTACCGATAAAGAAATGATTTATGATACCATAGCTGGCTATATCAAAGAATATACTTGTGAATACTTGAAGAGTTTCCGTCTTGTAGATATCTTTGAAGATGAAAAACTTCTTCCTGGTAAGAAAAGTGTAACCATACGTTTTGAATTCGTATCCATGGAACGAACCTTAGAAGGGCAAGAAATTCAATCCATGGTGGATGGATTGCTTGAACTACTAAAAGAAAAAGGAATCGAACTAAGATAGAATTAAAAACTGCTATAGAAGAAGGCCTAAAGTGTATTGAACCAAACTGGGCTCTATAGCAGTTTTTAAATATTTTTCTAAAAGCTATAGAAAACGGTTTCCCTATAGAAAATTTAATGAATAAAAGGATTCTTATCTGTATATCATCTTTTAGACCCCTTAGCATAAAGTGAATATTTTTATATGGGTGTCCTTATTACAAAAAAGTAGAATATTAATAAAAGGGTGAAGTAGATGTTACAACATAAGGGAACGGTTACCATCGAAACAATTCGTTTGATTTTAAGAAAATTTGAACGTACCGATGCCAATGATATGTTTCATAATTGGGCAAGTGACCCGGAGGTTTGCAAATATTTATCTTGGGGGCCACATAAAGACATATCTGCATCGAAGAAACGAATCAAGTATATCTTACAGAGCTATAGCTATCCAGACACCTATCAATGGGCCATTGTTTTAAAAAACAGAAAGCATGTCATTGGATCCATTAGTGTTGAGATAAAAAACACCTTAGATTCCTCTTGTGAAATTGGATACTGTATCGGTAGAGAATTTTGGAATCAAGGGATTATGACGGAAGCACTCCGTGCGGTAATGCATTATCTATTTTATGAAATTGGTTACCAAAAGATAGTTGCAAAGCATGATCTGCTAAATCCAGCTTCTGGTCGGGTCATGCAAAAGGCAGGAATGAAATTTACCGAAATTATAGAGAAGGTTGGAATAAGACGAGACGGAAGTTCTTATGATTGCGCAGTTTATACCAAGTATAAGGATGAGGATTAAGGTTTAAGGTTTAAGTTCATCCTAAAGGCTATGAAACAATCCATGTAAACAATATTGAATCATGGACAAGCAAATACATAAATAATAAAAATGAGAAATCTATTCCAACCGTTTAATCTATGGTATAATCAAAGGGTATTTATTTACAATATATAATATTTAAGGATTGGGTATTGAAATACGATGAAACGGAAAAAACTAAAGCTAAAGGGTAATGAAAATTTAACAGTGATCAACCAGGAGGGTATTACTATGTTAAAGGAATTCAAGAAATTTGCTTTAAAGGGAAATATGATTGACCTGGCAGTTGGTATCATAATTGGTGGTGCCTTTAACCAGATTGTTAATTCATTAGTTAATGATATTATTATGCCGGTTTTAAGTTTACTAACCAAGCGAATTGATTTTACCAATTTATTTATCGCTTTGGATGGAAAAGATTATGAAACACTGGAAAAGGCCAAGGAAGCCAATGTTGCTACTATTAATTATGGTGCATTTATTTCCGGAGTTTTAAATTTCTTGATTATGGCTTTTGTTGTTTTCATCATGGTAAGATGGATTAATAAATTGAAAAAGCCAGAAGTTACTGTTAAGCCCGCAACGAAGAAGTGCCCTCACTGTAAATCGGATATTCATTTGGAAGCAAGCAAATGCCCTCATTGTACAGGGGATATTGATTCATAAGCAAATCGAACCAAATATTTTCTAACGACATACTATAGTAGTATAATAAAAAAATGTAGAAATTTGTTCTTTGAGAAAGCATCTTGCATTATGAATGGAATTGCTTTTACAAGTGGATTGGGAGGTTATTATGTTAAAAATGTTTTATCCGAAAAGAATCGCAGATTCTTCTTATGTGATAGATTATGAAAAATTATATCAAGAGGGTTATCGTGGCATTATTTTTGATATTGATAATACCCTGGTTGAACATGGAGCGAATGCGAGTCCAAGGGCAATTGAATTGATTGCTAGGCTAAAGAAAATTGGTTTTCGTGTATGTCTCATTTCCAACAACAATCAGGAGAGGGTTGAGCGATTTAATAAAGATATCAATATTAAATATATTTATAATGCTAAAAAACCTGCAAAGAAGAATTTTATCAGAGCTATGAAGATTATGGGGACAAAGATTAGTAATACTGTTTTTATAGGAGATCAACTCTTTACGGATGTATTTGGTGCTAATCGAGTGGGATTGATGACCTATTTTGTTAAGCCCATTAGTCCCAAGGAAGAGATTCAAATTGTATTTAAGCGTAAATTAGAACGAATTGTTCTATATTTTTATCGAAAAGATTTGAAAAAAGGGAAAATAAAAGCATATTAAAGGGCTTTTTACAAAAGAATTGGGGGTAGTATGAGTAATAAGAATCAAAATATAATTCTGATTGGTTTTATGGGTTCAGGAAAAACCACCATAGGCAGTCTGCTGGCAAAGCGTTTACATTATCAATTTCAGGACACAGATGAAATGATAGAAAGCTCGGTAGGCAATACCATAAGGCAAATATTTGATTTCCAAGGAGAAGAATATTTTCGAGATTTGGAAACCAACGTATTAATAGCTTTGAAAAATCAGATGCAAGATACCGTATTATCCACTGGAGGAGGTTTGATTCTAAGAGAAACAAACCGCAAACTACTAAACGAGCTTGGATTTATTATTTATCTAAAAGCTTCCAAGGAAACCTTGGTTCAGCGATTGCTTGGTGATACCACAAGACCACTGCTAAGAGGGGAAGAATTGGAGGACAAGGTATCTCGTCTGCTTGATAGTAGAGCTTCCATATATGAAGAAACAGCTCATGAAATCATTGATACCGATGAATTATCGAGAGAAGAGATCGTTGATTTGATTGTTAAGGCTTACTTATCTGATGAATGAGGAGGGATTGAATGAAAATACTAGTGATTAATGGGCCGAATTTGAATTTTCTTGGAATAAGAGAAAAAGGCATCTATGGTACTAGGGATTTTAAGGATCTCTTGGATCTGCTAAACAAAAAGGCAATGGAAATGGAGATTTCCTTGGAAACCTTCCAAAGCAATTGCGAAGGTGAAATTATTGATTGTATTCAAAAAGCGTATCTTGAAAAGGTAGATGGTATTATTATCAATCCAGGTGCTTTTACCCATTATAGCTATGCCATCCGAGATGCCCTGGCTTCTATTACCGTGCCTAAAATCGAAGTACATATTACCAACATTCATCAAAGGGAAGCCTTTCGTCATATTTCTGTAACGGCTCCCGTTTGTACAGGCCAGATTACAGGACTTGGGATAGAAGGGTATCTATTAGCAATGGATGCCTTGGTTACAATGATAAAGGAAGGACGGTAGATTATGGATAACTATAAAAAAGTACAAGAACTATTAAAAAATCTTGATTTGGATGCAGTTTTAGTTTCCAATCCAAACAATTTACGCTATGTTAGTGGTTTTGCAGGTGAGACAGGATACTTGTATATTTCACAGAACAGGCATGCGGTTATTACGGATTTTCGCTATACCATACAAGCGGAAATGGAAGCTGAGGGCTATGAAATTATTACTATAGGAAACGGTGGATATGTGGAAGCCATTAATGATATGCTAATATCAGAGAATATCGAAAACCTTGGCTTTGAAGCAGAAGATATGCTCTATTCCACCTTCCAAACCTTTAAGGAAAACCTTAAGGTAAAGAATTTCCAACCCATTGGTAATGAAATTACTAGAATGAGAAGAATTAAGACAGCCAACGAGTTGGAGTTTATAAGAAAAGCAGAAGCCATTGGTGACCAAGTGTTCATGGAAATGCTAGATTATATCAAGCCAGGTATGACAGAATTAGAAATTGCAGCTAGAATAGAGTATTTGCTTAAAATGAATGGTGCACAAGCCCTTAGTTTTTCTTCTATCGTGGCATCTGGTTTCAATTCATCTATGCCCCATGCAGTTCCTACTGAAAAAAAGGTGATGGTGGGAGACTTCCTTACCATGGATTTTGGATGCGTTTATGAGGGATATTGTTCTGATATGACCAGAACCATCGTGATTGGAAAAGCTTCCGAGGAGCAAAAGAAAGTATATCAAACGGTACTAGAGGCACAGGAAGCAGCTCTGGCTTTTATTAAAGCAGGATATCAAGGGAAAGAAATTGATAAAGTGGCCAGGGATATTATTTATAAGGCAGGCTATGAAGGATGCTTTGGTCATGGTTTAGGGCATAGCGTAGGACTCCACATTCATGAGAATCCGAGACTTTCTCCAATGGAGGAAGAAATTATTGAAGCTGGAATGGCTGTCACTGTGGAACCAGGAATTTATATGAAAGGATTTGGCGGTGTACGAATTGAAGACTTGGTAGCAGTTACGGAAGAAGGTTGTGTCAATTTTACAAATTCTGCAAAAGAACTAATAGAGTTGTAAAAAAGGTTGCCTCAAGAACAAATATTATATAAAATAAAGTGCCTATTCATAGCAATAGGATAGAAAAAACTGTTGCAAATATTGTCAGTTTATTATAGACTAAGGTGTAGTCAAATTTAAGGAGGAATTTTTAGTATGGTTTCAGCAGGCGATTTCAGAAATGGTTTAACCATAGAAGTTGAAGGCAATGTTTATCAAGTTGTTGAGTTTCAGCATGTAAAACCAGGAAAAGGCGCAGCTTTTGTTAGAACAAAATTAAGAAATATTATAAATGGCGGTATGGTAGAAAAGACTTTCCGACCAACTGAGAAATTTCCACAGGCACATATTGATCGAAACGATATGCAATATCTATATTCGGATGGTGAGCTTTATCATTTCATGAATGTAGACACATATGATCAGATTGCATTAGACAAAGACGCAATCGGTGATTCCCTTGAATTCGTAAAAGAAAACGAGATGGTTAAAATGCTTTCCTATCAAGGTGTAGTCTTTGCTATTGAGCCACCTTTATTTGTTGAATTAGTAGTTACGGATACAGAGCCTGGATTTAAGGGGGATACAGCAACAGGTGCAACGAAGCCTGCGGTAGTAGAAACCGGTGCAACAATTCACGTTCCGCTATTCGTAGAACAAGGCGATGTTATCAGCATTGATACTAGAACTGGCGAATATATGAAGAGAGTTTAATAATAAACAAGAATTTAAAATAGTTTATAACAAACAGTAAAATATAATAGTTAAATAAAAAAAATAAAAATAACCAGTTTCATAGAAATAATAGGTATAAATTTTAGTAAAACAATATAAAAGCTGTGTAATAAAAAATTTCAATACAGTTTAACATTTTTCTATTAAAAATTGGTTGTTGAGATGAAAAACTTAAAAAATAGATCTAGAATAACACAAGAGACTATTCTCAAGGACGAATTTGATATCAATCTTCGTCTTGAGGATAGTCTCTTTTTCTTGTAAACATCTTATTAAAACTTTTATTAAAGATTTTATAAAAATCAAAATCTTATTAAAAATCTAAATCTCATTCTTATTCTGTTTTAGCATTCTTTATTTGATCTAAAAGCTTTTGGTAAATATCATCGATCACCGTATCTTCAATTTTTTTATCAAGGAAATATTCTACGGCCTGTTTTGCTTGTGCAACTAGCATCTCAAGGCCATTGACTGCCTTTATTCCCAGCTCCTGCGCTTGTTTAATCAGAGTTGTTTCTAAGGGATTATAGATTACATCCACGACGGCGATACATTTTTGAAAAGGAGTCAAATCAAGGGGGCTGGCATTGGTGTGGGGATACATACCAAGAGGAGTCGTGTTGACGATAATATCTGCATCCCTATGGATTTTGCGACACTCTTCATAGGTAATTGTGGTGCTGGAAGCTGTTCTACTAACAACTAGAACCTCCTTCGCACCAAGAGCTTTTAAAGCAGCCTTGACTGTTTTAGAAGTGCCTCCATTTCCTAGAACCAGGCATTTCATATTATGGATTGGTATATCATTATGTTTTAAAAGGTACTGAAAACCATAAAAATCGGTGTTGTATCCGGTAAGATAGCCATTTTTATTTACAATGGTATTCACTGCACCAATCTCCAGGGCATGAGGATGGAGCTGGTCAAGATAAGGAATCACTTCCTGCTTATAAGGAATGGTTACATTGATGGCAGTGAATCCTTTCCTTGTCATAAAAGTATGAAATTCATCTTTGCTTAAGGGAATTAGGTCATAGCTATAATCTGCTAATTGTTCATGGATAATCTTTGAGTAACTATGTCCCAATGTTTCTCCAATTAATCCGTATCTCATATGCACCTCCATGTTTGCATCAATTTTATTATAACAAAAGTATTATGAAATCTACTAGATATCCTTAATTGTGATATTCAGAATAATATAGTTTGTTATAATTTGCAATCATTTCTTAATACTTAATGGGAATATTTTATCCTGGGGAGAATATATTGTTTTAGAAAGAGGATAAGCCTTAGACCAGATTTTGAGGAAGGGAGGAGCAAATGTGAATGCCAAGGAAGAGTTACTTAAAATTTTTTCCTTAAAACTTAGGACAATCTTAGGAAGACTTAATATCAGTTTTGATTATCTTCAGGAAATACGTCTTAGGATGAACGCTCCCCTTCTAATCGTTTATGAGAATAAGGAGTTTTTTGTAACCGAGGATTCTAAACTGGTTATGGATCCTGCCCGAGCCCTTGTGGTGAATAAGAATGAAATCCGTGAGACCATGGAGTACATAAGTAATTATTCCTTATATGCCTTTGAGGAAGAAATTCGCCAGGGCTTTATAACAATTAACGGGGGTCATCGAATCGGTATTGCAGGTAAGGTCATTATGGATAATGATTCGATTAAAGGGATGAAGCACATTTCTTTCATTAATGTACGATTGGCACACCAGGTTCAAGGTTGTGCAGATCCCGTTCTACCCTACATCATTAACAAAAAATATGGGGAAATTTATCATACTCTTATTATTTCCCCTCCCCGATGTGGAAAGACTACCTTGTTACGGGATTTGATACGACAGCTTTCCAATGGGAGTGTATATCTAAAGGGCATGTCCGTTGGAGTGGTGGATGAGCGTTCTGAAATTGGTGCTTGCTACATGGGAACTCCGCAAAATGAATTGGGAATTCGAACGGATATCCTGGATTGTTGTCCAAAAGCCAAGGGCATGATGATCTTGATCCGCTCCATGTCACCGCAGATTATAGCAGTGGATGAAATTGGATCCCAAGAAGATCTAGAAGCCATTGATTATGTTATCGGATGTGGTTGTAAATTAATTGCTACGGTACATGGTAGTTCCATTGAAGATATCAAAAGCAAGCCAGTCCTTTGTGAGCTGGTTAGAAAAGGCCTTTTTGAACGCTATATCATCTTAAGCAATATAAAGAGTATTGGTCATCTAGATGAAATATATGATTCCAGGGGTCGTCGAATCTATCCCTTTCTAGAAGAAAACAAGGAAAAGGAGGACAAACTCTTATGATAGTTATGAAAACAATTGGAAGTATACTTGTGATAACATCATCGGCTGGAATTGGCTTCTTTTTCAGTAGTGAGATGAAGAGTAGAATCGAAGACTTAAAAGAATTAAGGAAACTTATTGTTTTACTAAGAGGGGATATACGCTATGCCAATACTCCTCTCCCTGAGGCCATCCATTCCATAGCAAGAAGACATGATGGAGCTTTTAAACAGTTTTTTCATTTTATATATGAAAAATTGAGTGAATTATCCGGGGAAACCTTTTCTCAAGTTTGGAAAGAAGCCGTTGAGAAGGAATTATGCAATACATCCCTATTGAAAAAGGACAAGTTAGACCTAATTCAATTCGGTGAGAATTTGGGATATTTAGATAAGGAAATGCAAATGAACACCCTAGATTTATATATTTCTCAGATCGAGGATGAGATAGAAGATTTATCAAAAAATGTAAAGGAAAAATCATATCTTTTTAATAGTCTAGGTATTATGGCAGGGATTTTTATTACAATCGTAATGATTTAATATTAAGAATTTAAGTTCCTTCATTAAAAACAGATAGAGGTATGGGGGTAAGTATGGATATATTTTTAATTATAAGAATTGCTTTGGTTGGGATCATTGTATCTTTCTTAAATCAAATCCTGAAACAATCGGGAAGAGATGAGTTAGCCTTGCTAACGAGTCTGTCAGGTTTTATTTTGGTGTTATTTTGGCTAATGCCCCATATTAGTGATTTGATAGTAACAATTAAGAATCTATTTAATTTAGTATAGGATGATCATAAATTAGACAAGTTCATCTTAGTACTAGCTTTGCTTATCTTATGCTTGTCTTCATTTCGCTTCTTAAGGAAGCTTATGGGATATAAAATAGAATTTTATGCTGGTAAGGTTATGAAATATATTGGGAAAGGCTTGGAATTGATATGAGTAAAATCGCAGCGGTAGGAATCGTTTCCATACTACTGGCAATTATTTTTAAAAAGACCAGGGAGGAACTCTCCCTATATATAAGTATTGCGGCATGCATATTCATTTTTTTCTGGGGACTTGGAAAATTAGAAGTGATTTTAGACGCCATTAAGCAGATACAAAAATATATTAATATCAATCAGTCCTATGTGGGTATTCTGATTAAGATAATTGGAATTACCTATTTGACGGAATTTTCTGCTTCTCTATGCAAGGATTCGGGATATCATGCCATAGGAGAACAGATTGAATTGGTAGGGAAACTTACTATATTGGCCATGAGTATGCCCATACTACTAGCCATATTAGAAACCATCAACAGTTTTCTAAAGGCTTAAAGGTGGTGACCGATTGGAAGGAGGTGGTATCCATGGCTTGGAAAGGTAAATTTAGGGGAAATATTAAATTGAAATATAAATTTGTCTTTATGGTTCTTATTATCCTTATTATCTCTATGATCTCGGTCAAGAAAGTAAAAGCTGCCAGTACCGGTTTATCGGAAGATATTGATTATGGTGAGATTCAGGATGTAATCGATGATATTTTAGATTCTGGTAATGATTTTAATTTTGGAAACTATGTGGAAAAATTGGTCAATGGGGAAGTGAAATTTTCCATAACAGAAATCTTGAATCAATTGCTAGAGTCCATAAAAGGAGAGCTGAAAGCAAATCTATCTACTCTTGGGAGATTAATCTCAATAGCCTTAATTGCTGCAGTATTTACGAATTTGACCGTTGCTTTTAAAAATAACAGTGTCTCGGAAACCGGTTATTACATAACTTATCTTATGCTTTTTAGTCTTTTAATTACTACTTTTATCAATGCCTCCCGCATTGCTTCCTCCGTGATTGGATCAATCTTGGATTTTATGAAGGCTTTGGTGCCTGCCTATTTTTTATCCATTGGTTTTTGTACTGGAAGTGCAACTTCATTGATTTATCATGAGGTTGCCCTGATGTTAATTACCTTGGTCGATATTTTAATCATAAAAGTGGTAATTCCTATGATTAATTTTTACCTTGTCATATCCTTGGCAAACAATATGTCCAAAGAGGACATGTTATCAAAATTGGCAGGCTTATTTGCAACAGCCATTGACTGGATGTTAAAAAGTTTATTGGCAGCAGTGGTAGGCTTTCATACAATTCAGGGTCTGATTCTTCCGGTGGCTGACCGTGTGAAAAAATCAGCACTGCTAAAAGCATCGGAAGCCATCCCCGGGGTAGGAAATGCCATTGGTGGTGTTGCAGAAACAATTCTTGGGGCAAGTATTTTACTAAAAAACGCCATTGGTGTTGCTGGATTGGTGGTTATCATAACCATTTGTGCAGTACCGCTTTTGAAACTTTTAGTTATCAATGTAGTCTTCCGAGTGGGGGGAGCTACCCTCCAGCCGATCTCGGATAAGAGAATTATTGAATGTATTAGTGCTTCAGCTAAATCATCGGGAATGCTTTTGCAAACGGTATTAGTAGGGGCGGTTTTGTTCCTACTTTCCATTACCATAGCAGCAGTTACCACCGGTGGAACATTTTAATATAAGGAGGGGAGCATGGATCTTATCTTCGAATGGATTAGAAACATTGTTATTTATGTGGTGTTAAATACGATTATTATGAATCTTCTTGGTAATAGCAGTTATAAAAAATATGTAAGCATTGTATCAGGGATGATCTTGGTTTTAATCGTAATAACACCAATGATTAAATTATTGCAACTGGAACCTAATTTTAACTTTTTCTTTAAATCCAATGATTTTGCCATAGAAGCTTCTGAGTTTGAAATGGAACTTCGTCAAATGGAAGAAGAGCAGGTAAGTATGATTTTTAAAGAATATGAACAAAAAATCAAAAATCAAGTGGAGGAAATATTATTAGAGAAAGACCTTAATTTAAGGGAGTTTACGATTCGATTGGACAAGAATGTAGAAAGTGACCATTTTGGCGAAATACTAGGCTTGGAGATAAAAGCAAGTGTTTATAGTAATGATGCTCTAGGTTCGGGGAAAATTGCTATGATTGAGAATGTCGAGATTGCAAGCATTGAAATTGATCGTTCCCCAGGTTCATTCAGTGAGAATCTACCTTCTCCTATGGAAATCAACATAAAAAACAAACTGTCAGACTTCTATAATATAGAGCCAGCTAATATAAATATTAGTATACAGGGAGGATAATATGGAAAAAAAGAAAATTTCCCTGAAGGAAATCGGTTTACCCAAATTAATTATCATACTTTTTGCAGGTATATTATTGATTATAATATCAGTTCCTGGGCTTTTTGGCGAGAAAAAAACAACTGACAATAAATTACCCGCTGATTTTATGGAGAATCATCAAAATGATACGAATACGACAAGCTATGATGCGAATACCTATATAACAGAAAAGGAAAATAAGCTTAAAAATATCTTGAAGAAGGTGTCCGGTATTGGTGATGTTGAAGTCATGATTACTTTAAAATCATCCAAAGAGCGAATTACCCTTAAGGATACTCCTTATACTCAGGAAAGCTTAAAAGAAGATGACGGGGAGGGTGGAAGCAGAACAAATAATAGCATTCAACGGGAAGAAAGTACCGTTTTAGTCACTAACGAGGATGGGAACTCAGAACCTTACATAATAAAGGAAATAGAACCTGAAATTGAGGGTGTCGTCGTAATAGCACAAGGTGGAGATAATGCCTCGGTTATCAAGGACATAATGGAAGCTACGCAGGTATTATTTAATGTGCCTGCGCATAAAGTTAAAGTAATGAAAATGAAAGAAGGGATAAATTGAGCGGGAGGTTTAAAATGAAAAATATATTTAAGAAAAATCAAATCATAATAACAGCATTGGCTATTATGATTGTCATTGCAGGGTACTTAAGCTTTACCAGAGACGATAAACCTGAAGATCCTGATTCGTTTACGACAAGCAATCAGGAGGATTATGAAAACTTTAGTGAATTAGACGGTATGGATGTAGCTACAGATACCGGTGATGTGAATGGTGATTTGACCAATGATCCTAACAATGAAGATGATGTAAATACAACTGACGAAAATGATGAGACTGTTCCGGTTGATACTGACGAAAATGCAGATGATGATACATATGAATTAGGCGATATATCGGATGAGGATATCCTCCAAGCAGCTCAGGATGTTACGGATAATGGTGAACTGAATCTGGAAGAAGGGGTACCAGGGGAAGCAGTATTAACCAGCACAACTCTCGATGCAGGTTTCTTTATCACAAATCGTATGGAAAGGGAGCAATTAAGAGCGAAAAACCAAGATAAATATTTACAAATTCTTAACAATCCTGATCTTTCCGAAGAATTAAAAGCAGATGCCGTTCAAGCCATGCTTGAACTAACTGAGGTTGCAGATATGGAAAATGCAACTGAAATAGCCTTGGAAGCGAAAGGATTTGACGATGTTATCGTGAGTATTTATAATGGAAAAGCAGATGTCATTGTTAACGCGCCAAGTCTTTCCGATCAACAACTTGCAATTATTGAATCTGTTGTAAAAGATAGAACAGAATTTGAGGTAGCTAATATTACAATTAGCCCTGTTATTTTAGAAGAATAGAAAAAATTTATTTATAATTGAAAAAATTGAGAAATTTGGTATAATACTATATAATATACTTAGATTATTGTGAAACCATTCAAAACACTTAGTTTCGCAGCATTTAAATATAGGGTATACCAGATTATTGGAACATAGGAGGTAATCATTGTGAATAAGGAACCGGAGATCAGGAACACATATAAGATACATGAAAATGGAAAAGTTGGAGAGGTACAGATTGCCGATGAAGTCGTTGCAGTCATAGCTGGGCTTGCTGCAAAGGAAGTAAAAGGTGTGTCTGCGACATCCGGTAATGTCACGAATGAAATTGCTGGAAAGTTGGGAAAGAAAAACTTATCAAGAGGTGTAAAGGTTCTAGTGAACCCAGATGCTGTATCGGTAGATATGGCTCTAACCTTAGATTATGGATATGGTATCCCCGAAACTGCAAAATTAGTACAGGAAAAGGTGAAGTTGGCGATTGAAAATATGACCGGATTACAGGTCAGGGAAGTTAATATTCGGATTGCCGGTGTTAACATTGTAAAAGAGTAAATGCTATCAAACAACCCTTAAAAGTATTTAAGGGTTGTTTGTTTACGTCTTAATGTATCATAATTTATATAAAAACACACATCCTGATAAGGGTAGCGTAGCGTATGGATTGAGGATGTGATTAGGAGGAAATCAGACAGTGACAAGAAGAGAAATAAGAGAGCACATTTTCCTGATGCTTTTCCGAAAAGAATTTCATAAGGCAGAAGAGTTAAATGAACAGATGGAATTATATATATCAGAAATAAAGGAGCCTACGGTGGAGGAGTATAGTTACCTGACCAATCGCTTTCAGAAGGTCATTGACAACCTAGAATCCATCGACCAAATTCTTTCGGAAGCAGTGAGTGGATGGAAATTACACCGTATGGGTAAGGTGGAATTAGCAATTTTGCGTCTGGCGGTTTATGAACTATATTTCGATGAAGAAATTCCGGATAAGGTGGCAATCAATGAAGCCATTGAGATGGGGAAAATCTTTGGTGGTGATGAAGCTCCAGGTTTTATTAATGGAGTGTTAGCAAAGGTGGTTCAAGGAAAGAAATCTCAATCGAATTAAACGATGTTAAAAC
>DUNZ01000091.1 GCA_012839085.1 Clostridiales bacterium | reverse complement strand
TATTCTTTGTAACAATATCGATCCAATTATCGTCTTTATTATTGTATGTAGATAATCCGAAGGATAAAAACTATTATATGTGATGCCATGATAGTGCATGATGGAGGCAGAAAATGAGGAAGAATAACAGACAGGATAACAAGGAGATGATTGAAAAACTCTGCGCAGATACATGGAGAGAGTTGTATCGCTTTATTTATTACAAAGTCCAGAACAAGGAAGAAGCGGAGGATATTACCCAGGAAACCTATGCCAAAGCAATTTCCTTTATAAATAAAAAAAATAAGGAAGTTATCATAGATCAACTAAAATATTTAAAAATGATAGCAATGAACATCATACGAGATCGATGGAGAGCCAAGAAACGAAGGGGAAGCAAGGTGAATTTAGAGGATGTAAATCCCGAGGAACTGTCCATAGAGGATTTTACAGATACCCTAAGTGTGAAGAATCAGATAGAAGAAGCCATGACCAAATTAACAAAAGAACAGCAATTGGTAATTGAATTGAGGATTATCAAAGGATTTTCCGTTGCAGAAACAGCGAAGATGATGCAAAAAAGTGATGGAGCCATTCGGGTTCTTCAATATCGAGCCTTGAAGACATTGGCGAAACGATTGGAAGAGATTTAAAGTAAGGAGGAATATGTTTATGAGTGAAAAAAAGTTATCTAGATATATTGATGAGTTAAATGCGGGGAAAAGGCCAAAAGAACATAAGAATGGGTTTCTAGGGGAAGAAATAGAGGAGAAAAAATTGTTCGAAACAGTAAGAAAGGTGCGCTTACTTCGAGATATTGAATACCCGGATCAATCATTTCAACGAAAGCTTATGAATACGATGACGAAAAATGAAAAACCAGGTAAATACCGAACAAGAAAAAAAGCATTGATTTATAGTACAGTAGCAGTGGCAGCAGCGATATTACTTCTTACTACTACCTCTCAATTTTTACCCAATAAGGATATTAAAATTGTTTATGCCATGGAAAATGCCCTGAAGGAGATTCAAGCTTACCATGGACTTATAGAAATCAGTGAGACCAATGAACTCGGTGAAACAATGACCCAATCGAAAAGAGAAGTATGGGTAGATAAGAGTGGTAGTTATTATATAAAAGAGTTGGAGGGAAGCTCTAGAGGATTAATTACCGTAAATAATGGAGAGCAGAAGTGGCAGTTGTGTCCAGAGGAAAAAATGGTCTACTACTTGCCATCATTTCCAGATCCTTATCGATTGGTTTTTGAACTGGGAAATGAAATCAAGGATGTAAGGAAAGCCCTTAGGGTAAAAATTATCGGGATGGAAACAATCAGTGGAAGAAAGGCGACAAAACTAGAGATTACCCCCGATGGTGGAGTTTCATATTTTCTATGGGTTGATAATGAGACCGATTTGCCACTGAAAAAAGTTTCGGCCATGAACAATGCAATACAAATCAATGTTGAATATACCATGATTGAATTAATCAATGAAATTCCCCGAGATCTTCTTAAGCTTGATGTTCCCAACGAATATGAAGTGCTTGATAACAATACAGAACAGGTGGTAACTTCCTTTGAAGAAGCAGAGGAACTGGTTGGATTTAGGCCAAAGTTTCAAACTACTACAGAAAATGGATACTTCTTGGATAGGATAGCGGTTGAAAAAGAGAATAATTGCATAAGGTTATATTACAAGAATAAAGATTTAGGAAAAACGATTCTAATCAGTCAAAGAGAAACAAGAGGAGATCTTGAAGCCAATTCTTCTTCAATTCTTGGAAGGGTGAATGGTTATCAGGCTCAGATTATCAACACAGAATCGGTTGGGTCGATCCGTTGGAAGGAAGGGGACATGGAATATTTCATTCAAGGAGATGATGCTATGGAAATAATCAAATCCTTGGCAGAAAATTTGTCTGGAGGAGAAGTTGTGATACCAGAGAGTGAGGAAAGATTTAAGGAACCACAGATTAAGGTCGAAGTAGATCTTTCGGTGGTGGAAAATGAACAAAAGAGCGTAGATGCAGGCCATTCTCCTTGGAGACTGGATCCGGCTTTTGTCACCCAGGTATTTGCCAGTCTTTTACTTTCACCGGAAGGTATCCTGGGAGATTACCCCATTGCATATGAAAATATTGAAATTATATTTAATAATGGAATAGATGCTATTGCAGAAATTAAGGATAAAAATTCGATTGCCAAATATGTTTATCTTCAACGTCTGGTTCGTCAAGATGATACCGGAATTTGGACGGTAATAGGGTACGATCCTATAAATTGATGAGCTGTAAATTCTTATGAAGTTTATGGATCAGTTCCTATTGGCTTAGATTTGAATTGATAGAGATATGAATTTTAAACAAAGGTGTTTTCCAAAGTTGATTCATTGGGAGGATAACTCCTTTGTTTTGTTTATGCCTCCGCTTTTTGGATTTATTGCAGATACGATTCACATCGAATGGTATCCTATCTATCTATTAATTTTTGCAGTACTAATGTTAATGATGTCCGAGAGATTAAATAGAATGATGGTTAAGAAAAAGATCGATACACCATAAGCTGGAAAGTCTCTTATTGATAATCGATCATATTGAATTTAGATAAATAAAGCACGATAAATAATAAATATATATTGACAAACGATAAACTATCAGTTAAATTATAGTCAAAATAACAATATAAAAATTTAAATTTATAAAATGAGGTGGATGTTATGAAACGTTTTTCAACTGTATTTTTACGTTTGGCAATTGTTGTTGCAGGAGCTATCGTGCTTGCTTTATGTTTATTTACATTTTGGATAGCATATAAAGACTTTATTTATGATATAGAGCTCAAAGTCTTATCCAGTGTTTTGTTTATCGGTACAATTTTAGCTGCTATACCGTGTTTTATAGCCCTATGCCAATCCTATCTACTATTAGGTTATATTGATGCTGGCCGGGCATTTTCAGAAGCATCGGTTAAGGCATTGAGAATAATCACTCGATCTGCCTTCGCTGACCTTCTTGTTTGTACTTTGGGTGGATTACCATTCTTTTATGTATTAGCTGAAATCGAAGATGCTCCTGGATTAATACTGATTGGTATGGCGATTGCTGGTGTGGCATTTGTGATTTTCGTATTTGCTTCGGTTCTAAACCGGCTTTTGCAGGAAGCTTTAGCGATAAAATCTGAAAATGATTTAACGATTTGAGGTGATTGATATGTCGATTGTTGTGAATATAGATGTAATGCTGGCCAAAAGAAAAATGAGTGTCACAGAGCTTTCCAAAAGGGTTGGAATAACCATGGCAAACCTTTCGATATTAAAAAATGGGAAGGCTAAGGCGATTCGTTTTTCAACCTTGGAAGCAATATGTAAAGTTTTGGATTGTCAGCCAGGTGATATTTTAGAATATAAAATAGATGAAGAAGATGTGCAAGAAGATATGCAAGATATGTAAGAAGATGTACAAGAAATATGCAAGAAGATATGTAAGAAGATATGTAAGAAGATGTACAAGAAATATGCAAGAAGATATGTAAGAAGATATGTAAGAAGATATGTAAGAAGATATGTAAGAGATGGAAGAGAAGATTTCAAGAACCTATCCAATGGAATCATAGCAATCCGAAGCTTGAAAAAATTTATTCCTTTAAAGTGATAAATAGTTGAAATAGTAAGGATTGTATAATATAATTTATGTATTATAATCCAATTAGGAGAAAATGCAAAGAACATTAACTTTAATTGGAAATATGAATACGTAAATTATGGAGGTAAATATGGAGAAGAGGGAAAGGTTTGCAAGCCGATTAGGCTTTATACTAATT
>DUNZ01000090.1 GCA_012839085.1 Clostridiales bacterium | reverse complement strand
TCTTTACTAAGACAGTTACTGCAGAGAGAAATATTCCTAGAGAGAAGCTCGTTACCAGCGTAAAGATCAATGATGGTGACACCTTATGGAGTATTGCTGCAAATTATTATACAGATGATTATGATAACTACAGTGAGTACATAGAAGAGATTAAGAAGAGTAATGGACTTTCGTCCGATATCATTCAGGCAGGGAATTACATTATCGTACCTTATTTTGCAGATATTAATTGATTGTTTTTAAAACTCATAGTACTTTAATATTATTAGGTACTATGAGCTTTTTGAATGTTGTAGCATAATCTTAGTATCATAATCTTAGTAGCATATAATTTTGTAACATTTCTATGATATGATTGACTATGGGTTATAAAGTACTGCTAATAGGATGCATATGCACGGGAATTTAGCAAACAGATTATATTTAAAAAAACAACTGGTGCAAGGAATTTCCTTATTATATAATAATGTAAATTAAGATACCTTAAAACAATGATATATATATTAGGGAGAATAATCATGGAATATAAATATGCAGCAAATGATAATTATGAGGATTTTTCTTCTGGGAGGGTTATCTATCATATGGGTGGAGCAGCTACCTTTCCAGTGAGACTAGCCCTAGAAATCTATGAGAGATGTCTACAATACTCCAAAAAGAAAAAGGATATCCTGCTTTACGATTGTTGTTGTGGTGGAGCCTATATGTTAACGGTATTGGGACTGTTGAAGGGAGATACCATATCAGATATATACGGAAGTGATGTAGATCAGAAAAGTCTAAAGCTAGCAGAGGACAATTTGAGTCTTCTATCATATGATGGTCTTCGTAGAAGAAGACAAGAATTAGAAGAACTTTATAAAAAGTTTGGGAAGAATTCTCACTTAGAAGCTTTGGAAAGTGTGGATCGTTTAGAAAAGCGAATTTCTACCAAGATAAATACTCAGGTGTTTTATAGAAATGCCTTTGAAGAAGATAAACTTCCCTTTATTCCAGACATCATTATTACTGACGTTCCTTATGGAAACATGGTGGAATGGTCCAAAGGAAGTGGGGATATCAACCAAATGGTGGAGTCGCTTTCTAAGGTGTGTGGCTCCGAAACGATTCTTTGTATCTCCATGGACAAAAAACAAAAGATTCAGACAGAGTTATTCAAAAGATTGGAAAAACAAATGATTGGCAAGAGGAAATTTGAGATTTATATAAAAAAGGAATAATGTTTATCCCCTCGATATGGGTTCTATGGAAACATATTGGGGGGATTCGCATTATTCTTTCGTTGTTTTTATAGCCTTTTAAATCGGCAGTGTTATATGCTGAGTTGTGTAATAAAGATTTTCATAAGATATGTTTGAGTATTTAAAAAATTCTTCGATTGCTTCATTGGTTTTAGAATCCGGTTCTGTTTTAAAGAATATTTGTGTAATCTGATAGGAAAACCCTGGGGTAGATTCGTTTTCCGTGGATTGTGGCGCTTCCGTATGTTTACTGTTGTAGTTTTTAATAAGAGTAGTAATAATACTGTCGATTACACATTATTTGCTTAAGGGCGAATAATTGTGGATTATTCATATATAAGGCTATAATTATAAATTATTCATTCTATAGTGAATAATTCTTGATTATTCATAAATAATGGAATATAATTATTAAAAATGAATTTTTAAATAAATTAAAAATCTGGAGGTTAATATGAGTTTTGATTATCCAAACAATTTATATATAGCAATTATTGGTGATATTAAAGGTTCAAAAAAATTGGATAATAGAAATGAAGTTCAGAAAAAGCTTACTTCTGTTTTAGACGATATTAATAAAAAATATAAAGATGATATTTATTCCAAGTTTACCATAACCTTAGGAGATGAATTTCAAGGATTACTATGCTACGGGTCAAACTGTATGGAAATTCTATCGGAAATCGAACGAAAGCTGCATCCTGTAAAAGTCAGAATAGGAATAGGGATTGGTGATATTACCACAGATATTAATAGAGAAATAGCAATCGGAGCGGATGGACCTGGATATTATAAGGCGAGAGCTGCAATAGAACATTTGAGACTAGATGAAAAAAGAAAACAGACTAATTCAGCTGATATACGTATTGAAATTGACCGTGATGATAAGAACTTAACAATCATGCTCAACACCATATTAACCCTGATGACTGCAATAAAAGAGTCTTGGAGTGATAGGCAAAGAGAAATTATCTGGGATATGATGGAACATCAAGACAGTCAGGTAGATGTTGCAAAAAGATTAGGGATTACCCAGTCTACGGTACAAAAAGCTTTGTCAAAAGGAAAATATTATGCATATAAAGATGCATTTGATACTATAGGACAAATCTTAAAAAAATAAGGAGAAAGGATGTTTAAACAGTATTTAATATTATTGTTTTTAGCACATATAATAGCTGATTTCTATATACAGACCAATAAAATGGACAAGAAGAAAGTAAAATATATAAGTTGGGTACTTATTCATAGTTTATGCTATTGGGCTGTTATGTTGGTAATTACCTTACCAATCATGTCCGTAAAATTTGTACTAGGAGTTACCATTGCTGCGGTATTTCATTGTCTTATTGATATAGTTAAGTTCTTCTATATTACACATAAAGAGAAAAGTGGAAAGCTTAGTCTTGAAATGGATCGCAATGTGTTTTTTACTGATCAAATTCTACATCTTTTAGTCATAATAGGAATATCTTATGGGCTTGCAAAATGCAATGCTCCAATAAATTTACATATAATTTTTTCGGATTTCTTAAATGTTATAGGGGTATCAGGAAAGCGGTTAATGTCTTGGTTATTTGCCATATTAGTAATACATAAGCCGGCTAATATTGCGATATCAAAATTTCTGCTTATTTATAAACCAGAAGATAATAGACCGAATAAGTTAGAAGTAAATAATATTAATAAGCTAGAAGATAATAAAAAGAACAAGCCAGATGATGAGAAAAAGAATAAGCCAGAAGAAAATAACAACAATAAGCTAGAAGATGATAAAAAGAATAAGCCAGAAGAAAATAATAACAATAAGCTAGATGATGAGAAAAAGAATAAGCTAGAAGAAAATAACAACAATAAGCTAGAAGATGAGAAAAAGAATAAGCCAGAAAAAAATATCAACAATAAACCAGACGATAATCCTATCAAGGATGATAGGAAAGCAGGAAGATACATTGGAACCATAGAAAGAATGATAATGCTGATCTTTATCTCGATCAATCAGTATTCAGCTATCGGCTTAGTACTTACTGCAAAATCTATTGCAAGATATGAGAGGATAACTAAGGAAGAACATTTTGCAGAATATTATTTACTAGGTACCTTAATTAGTACCTTGATCGCTATCATTGTCTCCTTTGTAATTTAAATATTTGCTTAATTTGGGATATGAATATTATCCTCCTGTTTAAGAGCGTATCATTAGAAATAGTGATGCGCTTTTTCTAGTAAGCAAAAGAACCGTCGAAGACATTTTCTATGATTGTGCAGGGCAACCCCCTAACCCCTATAGGAAAAAGAACGGTCTGTTATGATTCTTGACAAATATTCCATGGAATATATTATAAATTGACAAAAATCGGGGATTTTATTATGCTATCA
Source organism: Clostridiales bacterium (assembly GCA_012839085.1). Lineage (GTDB taxonomy): Bacteria > Bacillota > Clostridia > Lachnospirales > Lachnospiraceae > Mobilitalea. Next base: position 17,339 of record DUNZ01000090.1, on the reverse strand, counting down.
ACGGTAGCCTAAAATCAAAACGATATATCAGAAAGAAAGGGTTGAGGGTGAGGAGTTTAAATAACATAATAAAATCACAGGTAACAAAGGGTATTATATATATACTGGTTTTTCTACTTATGACTACAGGAAGCTTAGCTACAAGCTCTATAGCCAAAGCAGGAAAACTAGAAACCAATGATAATAATAATTTTGAACAGCATTTAACTGATCAGGGGTTCCCCGAAAGTATAGATTTTTTATAAGAATGTCGATTAAAAATCATCCAAATTTAAGTAAATTATTTGAATGATGTATAGAATTGCGATATAATGTAGTAATACTCCATAGAACAAATATAGAAAAGTAAAGTTATAGGGGTTGATTTAAGCAAAAGCATGTAGTAAGGGAGGGGTTCCTATGAAAAAATTGATATTTGCTTGTTCATTGATGCTTTGCGGAATGATTGGTGGAACAGGTTGGCTTATCGCCGCTACTTCGATCGTGCAGGGCGGTGCTTGGTCAACAGTGCTCAGTGTGTTTGACTTTGGAAATCTTGACTGTTACATCATTCTTTTGTTTTATGCCATCGCTGTTCTTGGTACTGTAATTGCAGTAAGAGAATTGAAAGAAAAGTAATGACCTTTTCCAGAGCGGGCTTACTTGTAATTTCGCAGATGATATTAAATCTTTCTTTAGCGATATTACAATTGATGTAACTGAGATTCCTCTTGAATAATAACAGATGATAATAAACAATAATTTAAAGCGGAAAAAGCATAAAAATAGCGAGGCAGCCTAACTGTCTCGCTAATAAAGTATAACTATCTTCTTTACATCTTTTCTCTCAACTTAACCACTTTAGCAGCACTACGGCGGCGACTATCTTCAATGGCTGCGTAATGTTTTTTCGTTGTATTTACGTCCTTGTGACCTAAGACATCAGCTACCAGATAGATATCTCCAGTTTCCCGATAAAGACTGGTTCCATAAGTACTACGTAGCTTATGGGGAGTGATGTTTTTTAGTTTGGTAACGGTGGAAGAATATTTTTTTACCAGATTTTCTACGGAACGGACGCTTATTCTTCTCATCTGTAGGGAAAGAAAGAGGGCATCGGCATGTTCTTCATTTGGAATTAGGGTTTTACGTTCTTCTATGTAATCGAATAAGGCTTCCCTTACTTCTTCGCCAAAATAGATGATTACTTCAAATCCACCTTTTCTATGTATTTTAATTCCATTGATATCAAAATCTATATCATCGAGATTGAGGCCTACACATTCCGATACACGGATTCCGGTTCCCAGTAAAAGGGTCATGATAGCCAGATCTCGTTTCTTGGTTTTTTCATGAAATTTCTTTTGAGATTTTGTCATGCTGCTTCCATTTTCTACTTCATCCAGAAGTTTTGCAACTTCATCAATCTCCAGCCGTACAATTGCTTTTTCACGAAGTTTTGGAACACTAATTAAGGAAGCTGGATTGGTTTCTATTCGTTCCTTCCTATAAAAGTAGTTATAAAAACTCCGTAAGGATGCCAACTTTCGCTTTTTACCATTTTCTTTATTAATAATCTCTTTATCTTCCGATTTATAATAGGTAAGATATTCGAGATATTCTTCGATATCCACTGCTTTGATCTGATCCAAGATATCTACTCTAATCTCAGACATTGGTTTTCCTTTTAAAGCAGGGTTTTGTGTAGTTAAGTAGTCAAAAAACACTCGTAAATCATAGGCATAGGCAAGTCTTGTACGAGAAGAAGTGGTATTTTCTATTCCCCGGAAGAATTCACGACAGAATGGGGGAAGTGTGCTCAGAATGGAACGAATTCTCCTTGCATTATCAATATCAACCTGTTCATGATATTTATATTCTGCCATAAATACTCCTTTCTTCATATGGGATTTCCATTGGTTACTATTTGTGATTTTTTATTTTTTACTTATATATAAACGATACTTTTCAATAAGATTTCTATGGTTGCTTATTCCAGCCTTTTATATTTCCGGTTTGAATTGCATGGAATAGCCGTTCTCGTAAACCGGGGCTTTCGGATTGTAACTGCTTAATTAATTGCTTTGCATACTCACGCTTGGTATAACCATCTACAGGACATGGGTTTTTCACCACAGGAAGGCTATACCTATTTTGAAATTTTTTGATTTCTTCTTCCTCCACATAGATGAGAGGGCGGATTAAAGTAATATCAGATCGATCTAAATATGTGACTGGTGCAAAGCAATGAAATCTTCCTTCATATATTAATGACATAATCATTGTTTCAATCACATCATCATAATGATGGGCATAGGCTTTTTTGTTGCAGGCTAATTCTTTTGCTTTACTATTGAATGCGCCTTTACGCATTTTTGCACAGAGGGAACAGGGATTGCTTTCCTTGCGATGCTCAAAAAGGATTTCTGCAATCTGTGTATCTACCATGGTAAAATTTACATTCAATTCTTTACAAAGTGCAGCAACAGCAGAGAAGTCCATTTCCTCATAGCCCATACTAACTGTGATTGCTTCCAACTCATATTTCTTTGGATAAAAACGTCTAAGATTGGAAAGAGCATAAAGTAGAGTAAGACTATCTTTTCCACCGGAAATTCCTATGGCAATACGATCTCCATCTTGTATCATTTGATAATCATCCACTGCTTTACGGGTATAACTTAGTAATTGTTGGAGTTTCATGTAAGTACCTCGGTTATAAAATATTATTTATCCAATTTTTCATGTAAAAATTAGTCTTTGATTTCACTTGTATTTTTTATTTTTATAAATCAAGAAGTTTGCGAATTCTCATAAAGGTCAAACGATTACGCACATAGCAGGAGGCTTGCACGGATATATCATAGGCACTGGCATCAAGACCGATATCTTCAAGTTTATATAAGGCACCTGCGGCTTGAAGTATTTCTATGATTTTTTCTGGTGAAGGAATTTCCTCAATAATATCTGCTATTGCTCCTAATTTTTCTTGAAAAGCATCTAAATCAATTTCCTTTAAGGGATCCGCTTCATTTTCTTTCAGTATTTCTTCATATAAATTCTTGGGATTAAAAAGTTTGTATATTAACTCTTTCTCAATTCCCTCATAGGGCTTTAATGAAATCCCTTTCCGAATCTGTTCTTTGGTTTCGTGGTAAACTTTCGATGCCAAGGCTAAACCAACACCAACCTTTTCTCCGTGGTAATAGGGGAGAGGTGGATTGATAATTTCCATTTCCCAAAAATGAGAAAAATGATGTTCCGAACCAGAAGCTGGCCTGGAATTTCCCACCATCTGCATGGCAAGGCCGGATAGAATTAAACCATACATCAACTGTTCATAACCTTCTTTGCTTCCTTGTCGAATAGCTTCTATATTATTGCACACAGTTTCTAGGGCTTGGCTTTCCAAATCGCATACCCTTTCGCAGATATATTCCTTGGTCACTAAATGGGAAATGCGCCAATCTGCGATAGCAGTATATTTACCTAATAAATCTGATATTCCAGAAGCGGTTAATCGATAAGGAGCCTTCATAAAGATATCCGTATCAGCAAGAACACAAACTGGGGCTACCGCAGTTAAGGTTTTTTTAAATCCATACCATGTCATGGCTGCAACTGTGGAAACATAGCCGTCTACGCTGGCAGCTGTAGGTACTGAGATGAAAGGGGTATTATTTTTCCATGCCAGATACCTGGTGATATCATGGATGGTTCCTGAACCAACGGCTAAAAATAAAGCACTGTCTTCTGGGAGCAGGGCAGCTGTTTGATCAACAGCGATTTCGTTGGCATGGAGATCCTCACTGGGAAGTTTCACGATATATAAATTCTCAACCAAGTTTTCTACCATATGACCAGCTGCTTGATAAGTATTATCATCACAAATCATGGTTATGGTGCCACCTTGGGGTGCGTATTGCTTAATCAATTCCGGTAGAGCTTTGATTGCTCCGGCTTCAATAATGATTTGATCTACAGAGATATCATGGTTCTTCTTGCAGGAACAGGGTTTTTTTAATTCATCTAGGTTAACAATCATCTTGCTTTGAAACTAACCACCATAGAAAGAGTAGTTAGTTTTCACTCCTTTCTTTTTATGTCTTTATTTATGTCGATAATTCAGATCGAATAAAACTATAACATTGAATAATAACGGAAAGATTACAAACTTTTCAAATCAGATGTAACCATAATTTACATCTATTTAGACTCATCAATAGAATATATTATAGCATAGAATTGGCATTTTACAACATTGCCATATGGTAAAGTATCAGGAGTTAGGGTATTAAAATGCAATTCTACACTTGTATAATACGACTTAAGGGAGCGATGCAATGTATTCTACAATAGTCTAACATTTCTTAGATACGGAAAATTTATATAGAATAATCAAGAATAATCAGTAATAATAACTTTTAGCTTTATTCATAGGGGTTTCACAGATTGGATATGGAATTAAATTTCACCATGGTTTCCAAGGAAGGATTTTAATGGGACTGGGAATTGTAATAGACATAGAATAGAATGGCGGGTGGATAATTCTACCAAGATAGTATAAATTGTTACGTATTCTACATAAATCTTATGGATGGCTTTGAATGGGTCTACGGATGTAGAAGGATTTTTAATGGATCGTACCAAGGCCTTAAAGATACAAATATATCCATAAAATCAATATACTTGTCATAATCGTAAGGAAAATGAAAGATATCAGAGGTCATCCTATGAGAAATGATGCTTTTTTTATGACTATTTTTAGATTTTTTTCCTTAGTGACACAATTTTAACACTATTTAACACTATTGTAATAAATGTAGCGCAAAAGATAAAATCGGTAAAGGTGTAACTTATTAACTAGCACAGACTTTAAAGAGACAGGGGATGATTACGGAACAATGAGATACATTTTGAAGAAAAGTTATTACGGTACGAATGAGAAATCTAACCGGTACTATCATCTGTTTTTTATGATATGCATGACGCTTATCATAGCATTTTTATTTGCCAACTTAACCTATGTTAAGAGCGAAGCTGCAACCGGGTTAAAAATATACAATGAGACATCGAAAAAAGAGATTAATTATAAGGATAAACAGATTAAGGTAACCCTTAATGGTAAAAAAATTAGCAAGGATCAGACACCTGGCATTTTAGAAAATGGAATAGCACTCTTATCCTATGAAGACATCTTTATGAATTCTAATATAAAAGCGGATTGTGAGTATGATAAAGACAAGGGTACCATAACGATTTCTAAGTATGGGATCACCATTCATATGACCCTAGGGAGCAAAAAAGCCAAGGTAAATGGGAAATCGGTTACTTTACCAGTAGCTCCTGTAAAGATTAAGTACATAAATGCCAAGGAAACCAAAGTATTAGTTCCCTCCCGTTTTGTGGCTGAAACCTTAGGTTTGGGTTATCAGTGGTACAGCTCGAAAAATACGGTGGCTATAACGAAAAATTCCTTGGATCTATCTTATAATGATGGAGAACGATTTGAATATAAAGGAACCCAGGGAGCAGTTAAGATTAATGGAACTGTGGTTACTCCTGGTAAGATGCCAAGCATTATCCGTGATAATACAGCATTGTTGAGAGCAAAGAGAGTATTTTCTGATTCTTCTATCGGGGCTAATTATCAGTTTGATAAAAAGAAGGGGACAATTACTTTATCACGAGACAAAACCGTAATAAAGATGACCATAGGAAGCCTTGTGGCTTATGTAAACGGGGAAAAATATACTCTGGATACAGCCCCACTGGTAGTACATAATTATGAAGCTGAAACTTCTTATGTCATGGTACCGGGAAGATTTACAGCAAATCATCTTGGCTTTGATTATGAATGGGATGGTAAAACAGCAACTTCCATAATCACCAGTGTAAAGAAAGAGGAAGTAAAAGATGGGAAGGATACGGTTGGGGAAACCGAAGAAACGGATAAGCAAAATCCTTCTGAAAATAAGAATGGGTCAGGGAATACTAACCCTACAAAACCAAATCCATCGAACCCAGAAACAGCACCAGAATTGGGTGATGAGGGAATCATCCATGATACAGGAGTGATTTTTTACAATTTCTCCAGCCAAGAAGGATCTTATTCCATTCCTAGCAAAGAAAAGGACTTAAGTGGAAGGGATTCTGCAAAGAATCAAATGGGCTATGTCTATTCATTTTCAAAAACTCAAAATGGAAGTATGCAGAATACGGAAAGCTTTTCTATTTATAATACGATACCATTTGGTGAGATCACTTCAGGATCCGATGGTCGATCCATTAAGATTAATGTATCCAATGCTACTTGTATCGATTACTCCTATGATATGAGTGCATTTTCAAGTAAATATGTGAGCTTTTTACATGCAAACAATAACACGGACTTAAGTAGTACTTTAGATTTTGAAATCATACCGGAAAAGTACGATTATGATATTTCCCTATCGGAAGATGGTACTACTATGACTGTAAACATTTATTCCAATTCCCTAACCTCTCTTGACATAGGTTCCAATACGGATGGGGAATATATCGCATTAACTGGTATTTGGCCACTGCAGCCAGAGGTATCTATCCAAGGGGATTCTACCTTTGTCATTGATTTACCTTATACGGTGAATGCCCTTGGTGATTTGAATACTGTGGTTAATAATTCTATATTATTTAGTTATATTTCAGTTTCTAGCTTGGACTATCATACCAGAATCGTTCTTGTAATGAATGAATTTAGTGAATCCTATTTTTATGAAATGGGTAACCAATATATTTTATCCTTTCATACACCAGAGGTAATTGAGGATGAGGATGAAATAATTGAGGGAGCGGATAAGATTTCGGATGAGTATGAAGAGGATGAGACGGTTATTATCGATAAAAGTAAATATGAAATTGTGATTCCAAAGCCAAATAATATTAAGAAATCACAGATTAGTCACGAAGACGATTATTTTAACAACCGTTTTTACATTACCTTACCTGGTGATCATACGAAATTTTACTCTGAACATAATATAAGCTGGGGTTCCAAAGTAATTAAGAGTATTAAGGTGTCCTTAAATAAAAAGAAAAATACAGACATTGTAATTACAACAACGAAATTACAGGGATATGTATTTACTACGGACGTAGATAATATTTATGTTAATATTGGAAATCCTAGGGATATTTACAAGAATATCGTAGTACTTGATCCTGGGCATGGAGGACCAGCCAATGGTGCACAGTATTTTAATACCAAGGAAAAGGATTTGAACTTAAAAGTCCTATATACCATTGGAAAGAAATATTTTGATTCCAATCCGAGTGAATTAAAGGTTTATTATACAAGAAAAACCGATGTGGATATGCCCCTGAGGGATCGGGCAGCATTTTCTGAAAAGGTCGGTGCAGACCTATTTGTTAGCCTACATATGAATGCCCATACGAATTCCTCGGTCAAGGGTACGGAAGTATACTATGCTAAAAATAATAATAGCAAGAATAAAGCAGGGTTAAATAGTCAAATGATGGCTAAATTCTTTTTGGATAATCTTCTTAAAACCATGGGTACTAAAAGCCGAGGGGTCTTAGATGACCGATTTACAGTTATTTATCGGAATACGGTACCGGCTGTACTGGTTGAGCTAGGATTTATGTCAAATAAAGAAGATTTTGCCAAAATCTCAGATGAAAAATATCAAGATAAAGCAGCCAAAACAATCTATGACACCTTACTACAGATATTTGAGCAATATCCTACCGGTAGAAAGGGGGAAAACTAATGAAACCGAAGCGTATCTGCAAAAAAGCGATTAGTATTTTAATGTTAATTTGTATGACACTGCTACCCTTGGTTCCGGGAACCGTAAGTCAAGCAGCAGAATCTCAGAAGGAATTCCATGGGGTTTGGATTTCTTATCTGGAATTTCAAAGTCGTCTCAAGGATCCTGAGACTGGTGAAATGGGATTTACAGAGGAACGTTTTAAAAAAGTAGTTAATAATATGTTTCGTGATGTTGCCAATAGGAATATGAATGCCGTGGTGGTTCATGTACGACCCTTTGGTGATGCCATGTATCCTTCGGATATATTTCCATGGTCAAAGTTTATATCTGGCACCCAGGGAGTGGATCCAGGTTTTGATCCCCTAGAATACATGGTGGAAGCAGCACACAAAAGAGGTTTGGAATTTCACGCATGGATTAATCCTTACCGAGTAACCAGTGGAAGCACGGATGTAACAAAATTATCCGAAGATAATATAGCTAGAAAATGGTTGACCGATTCCAGTACAAAAAATGACCGTAGAGTATTGTCTTTTGGAGGTTCCTTATACTACAACCCATCGGATATTTGGGTTCAAGTTTTGATTAAAAAGGGTGTAGAAGAAATCATCAATAATTATGATGTGGACGGCATCCATTTTGACGATTATTTTTATCCAGTCCTGGGATCTAATTATAAGAATAATTTCGATGCCAAGGAATATAAAGAATATGTGAAGGAATTTGAAGAAATCGGTGCAACTCCTAAATCCATTGCAGATTGGCGTAGAAATAATGTCAATGTCTTAATTAAAAGAATTTACCGAATGATAAAGGAAAAGGATGAATCCATTGTATTTGGTATTAGTCCTGGAGGGTTTTTAGACTATTTGCTTATGGATGATCGGTATTATTGTGATGTAGAAACCTGGTTATCCAAACCCGGTTACATCGATTATATCGCTCCTCAACTATATTGGTCCTTTAGTCATTCTAGATTTCCTTATGATAAAACCTTAGTACGCTGGCAAGATCTAATTAAAAATGATGTCAAGTTGTATGTAGGTTTGGCAACCTATAAGTCCGGTTCTAAGGAAGAAAAAGAATGGAAAGATAATAATTTACTTAGAAGAATGGTGGAGTATGGTCGGGAAACTGGAAAAGTAGATGGATATATGCATTTCCGATATGAATTCTTTTTCAAAAAGACGACCAAACCTGGAGTAGAAAAGATGTTAGAAATTATCAAGTAGATACCAATGTTAGTACATAATTTTTGCCTTCTTAAAATAATTATACATAGATTCTACCAAAGAAAAGTTTGCGATAGGGCTTTATTAGGTGATTACCTAATAAGGCCTTATTTGCTATTTATCCAATAGATAAATACGATTGGCTTTTGGCTCCAGTCTTTGGCAAGGGAAAGTCTTTCATGCTATATGGCAGAAGATTTCTGGTTTGACTTGGGTATGGTTTCATTAAGAATTATGGGATATATCCATGTTTTTTGAATAAATTGATACTAAAGAGTGCCTGTTAAACGGAAAGTGGTGAAAAAGATCAAAAAGCCATTCTTTCGCAATAAGCCTGATCAAAAGTCGAAGTTGATTCTTCCATATTTCTGTAAAGGTATAATTATCGTACTTGCTATTATACTAGTCTTTGATTTTATTATTACCCATTCCTCCATTAATTTTCGAAAATACTGGTATCGTCCCAATCTCATTGCAGGCCATCTTAATAAATACGATGTGGTTATGATAAAGGGAGAAGAGTTTCATTTGTTTCTCTATGGCTTTCATAATAAATGGGTTTCCTACTCCTCCTCCAACTTCCGAGTTGCTGGTGTCAATATGTTTGGAAAAGTCAGAGCTTACCAACCTGGCAAAGCATTTATCAAAGTTAAGTCTGGGGAGAAAGAATATAAATGCAGGGTGAGGGTAGTTGATATTAATAAGGAGAAATTAAGCTTACGAGTAGGAGAGAGATACCGATTAAAAACCAGGGGGATTGCATCCATACCAAAGTGGAGAAGCAGCAATCCCAAAGTAGCTAGGGTCAGTATGTTTGGAACTGTGAAGGCAAAGGCAAAAGGAAAAGCAACCATTACAGCCACCGTCAAAGGAAGGACCTTAAAATGCCTTGTTGTGGTCAAATAGAAGAAACCATTAGATGTCTAATAAGAAAAAAGAAAAGATCTAAGGATAAGAGTAAGATGGTTTGATTTTGAAAATAAATTGCTTAGACAAAATATGGAAGGATTGGTCTAAAAACAGAGGGCATGGATTAAAATATTAATAATGAATGATTATGGAGTTGAGTATGAAAAAGATCTTTCAAATTATAATCTCATGCACACTTATATTAACTTTGATTGCCCCAGGTATTCATGCACGGATAGGTCAGCAACTACCGGGGGTGGGAACGGATGATGAGACAATCATGGTTACCAGTATGGTGGATGCCCAATTAAATTTGAGTTCACCATCCGCTGTTTTGTTAGAAGGTTCTACTGGAACCATTATTTACGAAAAAAATAAAGATGAGAGATTAAGACCAGCCAGTATCACAAAAATTATGACCATATTATTGATCTATGAAGCTCTTGATTCTGGTCAGATTAAATTAATGGATGAGGTAAGTGTCAGTGAGCATGCCGCTTCCATGGGTGGTTCCCAAGTGTATCTAGAACCTTACGAAGTACAAAATGTTGAAACGCTGCTAAAATGTATCGTCGTTGCCAGTGCCAATGATGCTTCTGTGGCTATGGCGGAATTTATTGCAGGTTCTGAGGAAGAATTTGTTGCTAGGATGAATGAAAGAGCAAAAGAATTAGGAATGAACAATACGAACTTTGTCAATTGTTGTGGGCTGGATGAAGATAACCATTATTCCACAGCTTATGATGTTGCCCTGATGTCTAGGGAATTGATTACTAAATATCCTGAAGTAAGTAATTATGCACTGATTTGGATGGATACCTTTGTACATACAACCAGGAAAGGACAAACGGAATTCGGACTGACCAATACCAATAAACTGATTAAATCTTACAGTGGCATTACAGGATTAAAGACTGGATCTACCAGTCTAGCAAAATACTGTTTATCTGCAACCGCTAGAAGAGACAATATGGATTTGATTGCTGTAATCATGGCTGCTCCGGATACCAAGACAAGATTTGGTGAGGCGGCCAAACTACTCAATTATGGCTTTGCCAATTACAAAATATTTGTGGATGAAAATGAAGATACGGTATTAGAACCAGTTCGAGTAGTAAAAGGCGTCGAAGATACGGTTCCCGGAAAAGTGGGTTCAGCCTATTCCTATTTGTGTGCCAAAGGAGTTTCCCCGGAGGATATTCGAAAAGAGGTTATTTTTAATGAAGAGGTTTTTGCTCCCGTAGCCAAGGGAGATAAAATAGGAGAGATTGTATACTACTTAGATAATAAAAAGATTGGTAGTGTGGATATTCTTGCTGCCAAGGATGTGTTAAAAGCGGGGTACGGAGATTGCATTGGGAAAGTATTAAAACGTTATTTTTTAGGTAAGTAAAGTGGTGGGCTGTTTCCTAGAGACAGCCCTTTTGCTTTCCAGTAAATTTGTTGACACTTACCTTCATACTAGTATATTATAATAGGTATGATTAATGTGCTGGAGAAGGAGTAGAGAGTAGAAATTATGGATATCAGCCTTATTTTATCAAATAAAACAACCCTAATGATCTTGATATTTGCAGTGTTAATTTTACTCCTTTTCTTATATTCTTTTGCTGAGAAAAAAATGCTAGTGACGAAGGAATATATCCTTTCTTCAAATAAATTAGGAGCCAAGGGGAAGGATAGAGCCATTGTTGTTCTTGCTGACCTTCATAATAATACCTTTGGAAAAAACAATAGTCGTTTGATTAAAAAAATCGATCAAATATCTCCGGATTATATTTTGATTGCAGGGGATTTGATTACTAAACGGCAACCATGCTCCAAGAGCCATGGATTTTCATTGTTACAAGATTTGCTTAAAAAATATTCTATTTATTATGGATATGGAAACCATGAGCAATATTTTCAAATGGATTTTAGGGATGGGACTGACCAGCATGAGGAAGCTAGCCAATTATATAGGGACTGGATGGAATATAAGCGGGCTTTAGAAAGTATGGGAGTTAAATTTTTAGATAATGAAAGTGTAACCTTGCCGGAGGATAATCTTAAAATCACAGGTCTTACCATTGACCGTGACTTCTTTTCTAGGGGCAGGGTTCAGGAATTTCCTAAGAATTATATAAACTCCTTGGTTGGTGATTCGGATTCTAAACGGTATCAAATCCTTTTGGCACACAATCCGGTCTATTTTCATGAATATTGTAGCTGGGGAGCGGATCTGACTCTGTCCGGACATGTTCATGGAGGATTGGTTCGCTTACCTTTGATTGGAGGCCTAATTTCACCCCAGGTTCGATTGTTTCCCAAATATAGTGAAGGATCCTTTACAAAAGAGGGCAAGACTATGGTGGTATCCAGGGGGCTAGGTAGCCATTCTTGTATGATAAGAATCTTTAATCCACCAGAGCTTGTTATCATTAGACTAAATAGAGAAGATTGACAGACAAGTTTACCAAAGTGAACTTGATCCTTAAGGAGAGGTAGAATATGAGTATTCCTGTGAAATTGGAAGTCTTTGAAGGTCCTTTGGATCTTTTGCTTCATTTGATTGAAAAAAATAAAGTAAATATATATGACATTCCAATTGTAGAAATAACAGAACAATATTTGGATTACATTAAGGAAATGGAATCAAAAGATTTGGAAATTATGAGTGGATTCCTAGTAATGGCAGCCACCTTATTAAACATTAAATCTAGAATGCTACTACCACAGGAAGAAACGGAGGAAGAGGAAGTTGTTGACCCAAGACAGGAATTGGTAGATCGTTTGTTGGAATATAAGATGTTTAAATACATTTCCGAAGAATTAAAGGACAAGCAGTGGGATGCCTCCAAGGTCTTATATAAGCCACCAACCATTCCTCCGGAAATATCCGATTATAAAGAAGAGGTTAAGGTAGAGGATTTACTTTCCGATCTCACCCTTTCCAAACTTCATCATATTTTTAATTCCGTTGTAAAGAAACAAATGGATAAGATTGACCCCATAAGAAGTAAGTTTGGAAAGATTGAAAAAGAGGAAATTAATCTTTCGGAGAAATTCTTGCAAATCCAAGAATACGGAATCGCCCATAGAAAATTTAGTTTCCGTAATTTATTGGAGTCGCAACATAGCCGTATGGAAGTAATTGTGACATTTTTAAGTGTTTTGGAGTTGATTAAAATAGGTAGAATTCGAATTGAACAAGAATGCTTATTTGATGATATACATATTACTTACTTGGCCGATGACATAATACAAATGGAGGAGGTAGGTTTTTAGTGGAAATTAAGCAGGTGGAAGCTCAAATTGAAGCAATCCTATTCACCCTGGGTGAAGCGGTGGAATTGGAACGGATTGCAGGAGCAGTAGACCATGATCTGGAAACCACAAAGAAAATTCTACATAATATGATGGATCGCTATAGTAGTGAGGAGAGAGGAATTCAGTTAATTGAATTGGAGGGAGCCTACCAGCTTTGTACCAAGCCTTCCATGTATGAAACCATTATTAAGATAACCAACATACCAAAACGTCATGTTTTAACGGATGTTTTATTAGAAACCCTATCGATTATTGCCTATAAGCAACCCATAACCAAGCAGCAAATTGAGGCCATTCGTGGGGTGAAATCCGATCATTCTGTAAATAAATTGGTGGAGTATAATCTGGTTCAGGAAGTGGGCAGGTTGGATGCTCCTGGTAGACCAATTCTTTTTGGAACAACGGAAGAATTCCTTCGTTATTTTGGTTTACAGACCTTAGAAGACTTGCCAGTAATGGACCAAGAAAAACTGGTGGACTTTAAACAGGAGGCGGAAGAGGAAGTTCAGTTAAGATTGGATATTTAACTACTTCATATGGTATCGATTATATAGTAATTATTTCTGATCGAGCCATAAAAAAATTAATTTGCTACTGACATCATTGTACACTGGATATATACTTCCTAGTTTGACTTTCCTTAAGTATCAAATTATTTACGGAGGATGTAAAAAGTGAAAAAATACGTTTCTTTGATTATGATAGGATTGCTTATTCTTCTTGTCTCTGGATGTAGTAGAAAGGTAGATGACCATTTATCCAAAACCAGCAGTACGGAAGATGGGGTTACTGAAGTTCCTGGGAAGGATATCTCTGATGTTTCCAATGAGGATAGCTTAGATAATACCAATAAGCATAGCATAGATGTTTCCAATGAGGAAGGCCTGGATAATTTGAATGAGGATAGCTTAGATAAGGATCAAGAGGAGAATAATCCATACGCAGTTAAAGGCAATGAGAACAAGGAAAATGATCCAAAAGAGAAGGATCAAATTCAAGCAGAAGATAGGAATCATAAGCAGGCAGGGATTGAGACAGAGGAGAATGAATCGAATTCTGGGATGCTTCCTCTACCAGCGACCAATTATCTAACCGCAGATATGCTATCAGAAGCGATTTTATCAGAAGGGAATTTAGATAGACTGGCAGCAGTGCTTAGGAAGGCTCAACAAGGAGAAGAGATTACCATTGGAGTAATTGGAGGATCCATTACGCAAGGATCTTCTACCAGTAATACAAAGTATTCCTATGGCTATTTGTTTTATCAGTGGTGGAAGACGGCATTTCCCAATGGGAAAATCAATTATGTAAATGCAGGCATCGGAGCAACCAACTCCTACTTAGGAGTACACAGAGTGGATCAGCATCTACTACATAAGAAACCAGATGTGGTTGTGGTAGAATTCTCAGTTAATGATAGCAATACACATTTTTATAAAGAAACTTATGAAAATCTTGTAAGAAAGATATTGCTTGCGGATCATAATCCAGCGGTACTCTTATTATTTATGACCATGGAAGATGGCACCAGTGCTCAAGCTTCCCATCTACATATCGGTTTTTGGTATGACCTTCCAAGGATTAGCTATAGGCAGATGGTCTTAAAGGAAATGGAGAAGGGAACCTTTGCTTGGGAAGATATTTCCCCGGATAACATTCATCCCAATGATAGGGGACATGCCATGGTGGGTGAAATTCTATGGGGATATATGAATCGAGCATATGCAAAGCTAGATACCATCACAGAGGAAATTTTACCTGAAATTAAGGAACCTTTTACATCGGATGCCTATATGGATGCCAAAATTCTAGATAACCAAACCTTGACTCCAATAAAAATGGGTAGTTTTTTTGAAGAAGAAATTCCAGCCCGCTTCAAACATGGTTGGACCACTAACTCTGGAGAGGATGGGATTGTCTTTGACCTAGAAGCCCAAAATATCGGTATTATGTATTATCGGACCATCGATGGAATGAGTGGTCAGTTTGATGTATATATTGATGGGAAGTATGAACGAACCTTGGATGCTGATTTTACCGGAGGTTGGGGCAATTACATAGAGACTATCGAGCTTTATCGTTCCAAGGAGAAAAAAACCCATCGCATAGAAATCCGTAAATCCGAGGATTCAAAAGGAGATGTATTTTCTATATTAGGATTCTTGGTATCTTAATGGATTCGATGGATTTTAGAAAGCGATTTTTGGATTTTGGATTAATAAAAAGAATTTTGATAATTTGAATAATAATCTCCCTCCTGTAAACAGTCCATACAAGATATATGGTATTAAGGAGGGGATTTTAATTATATAGAATATCGTAGAAAATTTTTAATAATCTCTAAAGGAGGCAAGTAAATGATGGGTGATCCAGATAAATTTACATATAAGGCGGGAGATGTACAATTAATACCCTTACAATGTATGTTCTGCAAATACTATAAAGGCGGTAAAGATGGTTGTTCTAAGTTAGGGGAAGTACCTAGGCCTGTATGGGAGAAAATAACCAACTGTAGCGAGTTTAAACCAGAGTGATCTTTATTTTGTGGCTCCTTTTAAATCTTTTGTTTATTTATCATATATCATTCAAATCCTATATATTTATGAATAAGCTTGGTACATAAGGTTGTGACAGAGGAGGACATCTGCCACAACCTAAGTACCGATGGCGGCAAACGGTCTCTTTATGGATGAATAGTTACACGCCATACATTTACAAATCTATGTGATAAACATTCAAAATTACTTAAAGAAAGACTATTTTTAAGCAAAAAGGAAGCTGCCGTTTCATGATTTTTCAATCGTTAAAGCGACAGCCCCATGAAAGAGTGTGTCCTATTATTTGATTTTTTTGTATAAATTTACGATTTTCTTCTTAATTCTTATATTGCTTAACTGGAAGCATTTTCGCTTTGATTTTCATTGATGTTTTCCTCAAGGTTCTCATTGTTCTGGTTCTGGTACCAATGGATTTCGCCTGCTTCCAATGCTTCTTCAAAGGAAGTTACCACCGGTGGATTTCCTCCATAGTGTTTGTACCAAAGCTCTGGATAAAGAGGACGTTTATTCTTTTTAACGCTCTCCACATCAACGGTTGGGTCTTCTCCTTCTCTGACCTTGCGAGCCACAACAACGGTACGATAATTATCCAACTCATAGGAACAGGTAGATAAGGTTAGGAGTTGATCCTCTTCATTCACATCAACGGTATCCAGGTTTAAAACAGAACGTACCCGAAGCTGATATACAAAATTTAAGAAGTCGGATTTATCTTCAAAGTTGGTACGGGTATAATCAAAAAATTCTTCTTTCTTATTGGAGCCATTGGTAATAAATACAGAGATGATTTTCCATTCACCGGTATCATAGATATGATCAAAGGTGATAACAGGTCGCTCCTTATAGAAATTTAATTTCTTATATTCCAAGAGATAGTGAAACATATTATCGGTGGAGGTCATATTATGTCCATGAATCACTAAATTCTTTGATTTTTCTTCGATAGAGGACTTATAATCAAGGAATAAACTGCCGGCTTTATCATTTTCCTTATAAATGTTTCTCCGTAAATAAAACTCAGGATCTTCGGCTGGTGGTTGTAAAACAACATAATCAATGTTGGTTTCCGGGACAGTAATCCATCCCTTGACATCTTCATTTAAGGCTAGTAGCTCTTTAAATTGAAGTAAACGTCCCTGCTCATCCCTATTGGGATCTGGGGTAGGGGTAGGAGCTGATGTGGGATCCAAATCGTCCCCATCATTTTTTGAATCCGGTTCCGCTGTAGGAGCCGTGGACGGTGTAGGGCTAGGCTTTTTATATAATTCCTGGGTTATATTAATTACTTTTCTGGTCTTAGCAGGTTGTATAAATACTTCATTTACAAATAGTCCGGAAAAAACAAAAAACCCAATGATACAAAATATTCTAAGCACCTTTAATAAAGAAAAGGACTTGCTCTTTTTATTTTTGCTTGACTTTTCTGGCTCGTCAATGAGAACAAAATCGATAAGGTTATCCTGTGTACTATCTTGATTGCTGTCCTGGTTTCTATTGTTATCAATGTCTTTCTTGGGGTCATCCGGGCTGTCGTTATTGGCATTTACCTTAATATTTTCTATATCATCAATATCCTTAAT
>DUNZ01000089.1 GCA_012839085.1 Clostridiales bacterium | reverse complement strand
TTATCTTCCCTAAGAATTGAGTTGCTTTCAATTCTTCTAGTTTATTCTTACACTTATGTGTTCCTTATAAAACTCCTCTCCAAATATTGTTTGATACATTTGATTTAGCTGCTTCATCAAATCGACTTCACTAATATTTGAATTAAAATCAATCTTTATAATTAGATATTCATCGGTTAAAATTTTACTTTGAATATCTGTTGTAATAAAGCCAACATTTCGATAAAAGTCAATTCTGCGATTTCTTTTTAAGATATCATTTTGGTTTGTTCCATAGCGAGGATTTTCTACTTCTGCTATTAATATATTAAATTTCTGCTTATATTTATTGATTAATTCTTTTAGAAAACGAGTACCAAAACCATGGGAACGGTATGAGGATACTACTGCAAAATAATCTAGCATGATGATTTTTTCATCCTTAGATTTCGTAAGATAGGCATATCCCATGGGTGTTTCCTCTTCGAAAAAACCTAGACAAAGATATTTTCCTTCAGAGACTAATTGCTCTAACAATTTATATGATTTTACCTCACTTTTGTGGAAGTCTTGAGTTAAATAATTATGGTAAAAAAGTTTTCTTTCTCTTTCATTCAAAGTTTTCATTTGCATTGTTTGTCCTCCTAGTAATTGCATAGCAAGTATTAAAGTATAGTAGATCATAAGCAGAAATCCTGTTCATAACCTAGTGGTTTCGATAAAATAATTCAAGAAAACTTGAATTTCGTCACTAATCCTGTATTATATCATAAATTATGGTGATATGGAAAGTAAGATCCAGACAATTGTTTATACAATTTGTAGGGTTACAATACATGTGTTACAAATCCGAATAAAAAACGGAAATGCTCTTTTGTTTCTTACAAAAGCTACTAGACGCTATAAGACAAATCAATAGGATATTTATCGATGGAAAAATCGATAGGATGGAACATGGGATTTAAAATCAATTAAAACAATCTATTATTAGAGAATGATTCACACGGATATCTATTGTTATAGTATAGAATACCTAAATTGTTTGGGTTGACAATTTCATCTAACAGTTTTACAATGATACACAAATTGGAAATTGAACAATAGGTTTGAACTAGTCGGAGGGGAATTAATTTGGAGATAAGGATTCAGAAAGAGAGAAAAGGGCTACCATTTTTTTTATTTAGCCTATTCGCATTTGCAGGTTTAGGTTTAGAAGTAATATTGGCATTTTTCATAGAACCTTTTTTTTATGGTAAAGAGCTTAATGACTTTTCGACAATTGAAAATATATTACATTGGATTTTCACTTGTGTTTTATGGGCAACTGTCACCAATCTATTAATAAAACTTTCCAAGAATAAATTAGATTTTGATGTTTTTTCTTTTAAAGAAAAGATAGGATGGCAGAGATGGCTTCTTTGCTGTATTTTCTTGGCGGTTTCAATTGTAGCCAGTATCATTAGTTGGAATGGAATGAAAGTAGTTAAGGAATTCCTATATCATGGTTGGTTAAAATTTATATTTCAATATCTTTATTATGCTTTTGAAGTGGGACTTTTTCTTCTAATTATTATATTTGCTCAAAGTGCAGGGGAGATTTGGTTTAAGAATGAAAAGATACCCTGGGGTGGAATCTTACTTGCTTTAACCTGGGGAATTGCACATATTTTTACAAAAGGAGATTTATTGGTTGGGATATATAGTAGCTTGGGGGGAATATTGTATGGAGGCGTTTATTTAATCTGTAAAAAGAATGCACTTCTAGCATATCCCATAATTTTACTTATGTTTATATTATAAAATAATAGGATTGTAAAAATTAGTTTTGGTTTTAGGATAAGGGAACTGACCATCGACTGGGAGGTCAAATTAAGGATCAAACAAAATTCAAACGAATTGCTGATGAATAACCCTAATAACTTCTGTTGTTTTTTTCTTGATTACGATATTCTTTTGGCGTTACTTGAAAATGTTTTTTAAATTGTCTAGTAAAATAATTGCTGTCACTAAAACCACTTTGAAAGGCAACCTCAGAAATATTTAAAGTGGTTTTTGTTAGCAACATACAGGCGTGTTGCATTTTTAAATTATTGATATAATTTCCCGGCGATGTTTGATAAGTATCGCGAAATATTCTAGTGAAATGTCGGACGGATAGATTCGACATTTTTGCAAGCATTTCTATCGATATGGGATTGGTATAATTCTTTTCGATATAAGAAACAGATTTTGCAATATTTATGACTTCTGATTTCATTTCTGATGAGGGAAGACTATATGACCTAGATAGCAAGACAACCAACATCATAAAGTATGAGTTTAATATAGTTTTCCAACCATCTGTTTTCATATCATATTCTTTAATCATGCTGGCAATGAGATTGCTTACCTGTTCGAATTCGGTTAATTGTAATTTTAGACGGCTCTGAAAATTACGTTCCATGGTTAGATAGGGCTCAATTACAAATAAAGCGTGATATCCAGCTGATTTCCTAATATCAAAGTCTAAGGACTGAAGATGCTCCGGGCGGAACATAATATTACAAATATGAAAATCGTTGGTATTTACAAATCCATGGACGGTGCGATGATTGATTACAAAAACATCGCCTTTTTTTATAAAATAGGATTCATTATTTACCTTATGTATTGCAGTACCATTTAACACAATAAGTAGTTCAGAAAAGTCCGCATGATCATGAATAAACAAATCGGTATCATGATATCCGTATTGAATAAAAAAAGGAAAACTTGAATCATGGGTAAAATAATTCAGGTACATTGTTTCCATGCAATCACTCCCTTGGAATGGCCGTATTGTGCTATTATTTGTCCAATTTATTATAGCATATTAATTGTATTAATACTACACTATAGGAAATAAATGTTTAGTCAAGAAAGTATAAACGTGGCCAATCAGTAGGCCAGGTGAATTCGATTGGATACAGCAAGGGGGTCTTTTCATGCCTAATCCATATCTTCCAAGTTGGAAAATGATACCCATTGGAAAACCGAGAGTCTTTGGAAATCGTGTGTATATATATGGAATGAGAGATTGTTTCAGAAAAGATCAGATTGTGGATTTAAATGTTTGGTCTGCTCGGGATGACAATCTGAATCATTGGGATTGCCACGGAAGTGTGTTTCGGTTTAAGAACGATTACGACCAGGAAAATGATATGCTAACCTTAGGGGATCTATATGCTGATGTGATTGAACATAGGGGAAGATACTACCTGTATGTTAATTATGGTAGCAAAAAAGGGTATCTTGCCAGCAGTGATCGACCGGAAGGTCCTTTTCATATTATAAAAGAATTTAAGGAAGCAGAAAGTATTTCTAAGGGATTAAAGTATGGCTTTTATTTTGATCCAGGACTATTGATTGAGGATGAAAAAGTCTACATCTATTGGGGACATCAAAATTCTTATATGGCAGAGCTTGATTCTAATAATATGTATGAGATGGTTCAAGGAAAGCGCATTAAAGATATCATTTCCCCGGATTGTCCCCATAAATTTTTAAGGGCATGTTCACCACAAAAAATAGGTGACTTGTATTATATCATCTATACCCCAAAAGATGATAGCAGGATATCATATGCAACCTCGAAACAAGCCACAGGACCATTTCATTATCGAGGAGTTATTATTGATAATGGTATCGATTATATGGGAGGTAATAATCGGGGTTCTATTTGCAATATCAAGGGACAATGGTATCTTTTTTATCAACGTATGACGAATTCCACTACTATGTCTTATAAGGCTTGCGTTGAGCCAATTGAATTTCTTCCCGATGGATCCATTAAACAAGTGGAAATGACATCCCTTGGCTTTGAACATACGTTATCACCTTATCAGATTTCTTTGGCTGAAAATGCTTGTGTTTTAAAAGGTGGATGCTTTATAAGAGAAAGCAATATTTCTACAAGAGTCATTACCAAGATCACCGAGGGGTGTATTATAGGATATAAATATTTTGATTTTGGAAACGAAGACAAAAACAAAGTCATGAAATTTCAAGTAAATATCTTAGGGTTGAATCAGCAGCAAGGGAATATACGGATTTTTATTGATGATTATTATGATACCAGTAAGGAAATTGGCAATTGTCTGGTTGGTCCTGAAGATGGAAAATATGAAGCAGTTGTTAAGAGTGTAAGTGGAAGACATTCTATATTTATGTTGATTGAGGAAAGAAAGGAATATCCTAGATTGAAAGAATTCCAGCCTAGAAACTTATTTGAACTTGTTTCCTTTAAGTTCAGTAAATAAAAGAAAACTTTGATTAATACATAAAAGTTAATAATGGAGGTTTAGTACATATGAATGAGACTATGTCCGCAAAAAGGAAATATCATAATCCGATTATACCAGGCTTTCATCCTGACCCAAGCATTTGTAGGGTAGGAGAGGACTATTATCTGGTATGCAGTTCCTTTGAATATTTTCCGGGGATACCTATATTCCATAGTAAGGATTTAATTCATTGGGAACAAATCGGACATTGTATTACCCGTAATAGCCAACTGAAACTGCCAAAAGGTCATCCCAATGGGACGGGAATATTTGCTCCTACGATTCGCTATCATAATGGGATCTTCTACGTCATTACTACCAATGTTTCTTATCCAGGCTGTGATGAGGGAAATTTCTTTGTATGGACAAAAGATCCTTATGGAGAATGGTCAGATCCAGTATGGATTTCATTACCGGGAATTGATCCATCCCTATTCTTTGATGATGATGGACGGGTCTATTATACAGGAACCCATGAAAATATTTACCTGTGTGAAATTGATATTGAGACTGGGAAATGCATTGGTGAGAGAAAGGAAATTTGGACAGGGACAGGAGGAAATAATCCGGAAGGTCCTCATCTATACAAAATAAATGGTTGGTATTATCTTATGATTTCGGAAGGTGGTACCGAATTATGTCATATGGTTACCATAGCCAGAAGTAAAAACATCGAAGGCCCTTATGAAGGATGTAGTAGAAATCCTGTACTTACCAATCGAAGTAGAGGGCTGCCAATTAAGGCTGTGGGACATGCGGATTTGATTCAAGCCCATGATGGCAGCTGGTGGGCAGTATGTTTAGGAATTCGACCGATTTCATATCCATTTCGCCATAATTTAGGTCGTGAGACTTATTTATGCCCTGTAAAAT
>DUNZ01000088.1 GCA_012839085.1 Clostridiales bacterium | reverse complement strand
TAATAACAAGATTGACAATTGTTAGTACCCATATTACCTTTCTAAATTTCATCCTTTTCATTGATTCATCCCCTTTCTACAAACCCACATTTTTTGACTCAGGGTTTTCATAGTTCACGTTACACTACCCTACAAACATTCATGATCTCTTTTGCCGGCCCCCTAGTTAAGGATTCTAGCAATATAACAATCACCTTCCATACAGGGTTATAAATGTAATATATCACCAGTCACTATATTTGTAAATAGAAATACAAAACAAGCTAGTGGAATCCGGAAACTAGCTTAGTAACTTTCCTATTAAAAAGAAAACCGGATGGTATTAGCCATCCGGTTTTCTTTAAGTTAATGAGAGAAATTTACAAATATATTTATTAAAGGAAGTTTATTGATATTTTAGGTATATCTATAAAAATAGAAGTTTATAAAATGTAAGTTAATTACAAAAGAAGTTTATTACTAATTTAGAAAAATATATGGTGGCATTCTAATGAGAAGATCGGTAATGAATCAATTTACTAATCTATAGTAAATTTTTCAACCGCTTTACCTAAGTCCCTGGCATTCTCGTCAAGCTCCTTAGATAATAGCTCTAAGTTGCTGATTGCCTCTAATTGGCTGTTGGTGTTTTCTCCAACGGATAGGGAAGCTGCTGCTGTCTCCTCGGAGACTGCCGATATGTTTTCTATGGATGCTAAGGTACCTTTTCTTGCATCTTCAATTACTTTAACACTATCAAAGATCATTCCGACATTATCAATCAAGTTTTCCACTTGACGATTTAGGCTAGCAAATGCCTCTTCGGTTTGACTTACTGCTTCCTCTTGTTCCTTAACTACGTCTTCTGCTTCCATAACAATTTTTACAGTATCTTTTGTTTGTTGTTGAATATCTGTAATTATTTTTTCAACTTCACGAACTGAGTCAACAGACTGATCTGCTAGCTTCTTAATTTCTTCTGCTACTACCATAAAACCACTGCCTGCATTTCCTGCACGGGCTGCCTCAATAGAAGCATTTAGTGCCAATAGATTGGTTTCTTTCGCTATTTTATTTATGGTTGTAATTATATTGCTAATTGATTTCGATTTTGATTCTAAAACATTAATATTCATAATGATTCTATCCGTAATATCTGATGTGGATTGCGTTTTCTCACTCAATTTGTTGATAGAACTAACTCCATTATCAATACTTTCTTTTGTATTGTCTGCAATGGAACTTTCTCAGGTATCTTCAACAATCGCCGATCAATTTCAATTGAATTTTCCTTCTGAGTATTCGTATGTCGTGTTATTACGTTTTTCAGAATCTAAATTGAAGCAAGGTCAAGAGGAAGTTCAAACAGAAAGTATATCCAAATACGAGTTACCTTTTTTTATCACACAAAATATACTCAGCGAATTATTAGAAGAGGATTTCCCTAATCTGTATTTTTGTAATAATCAGGCTGAAATCGCTATGATTGTAAACGTATCGGAGACTGACGAGAAAAAAGAAGCCCTTCTTATGCAAGGTCTCAATACTTTTATTGAATATTGCAGAAATCATTTTGATATTACATTTAATGTTGGCATCAGTGAATTGTGTAGTAATAAACATATATCCGATGCCTATGCCCAGGCAAATAACACCTTGGAATATATGCATTTATTCCGTACGGGTTATTTACATCATTACAAAGACACTCCAAAAGAATCACAGATCGGCTATCTGGAGCTGAAAAATTCAGATTATATTATTAATCTGGTAATGTCCGCAAGCCAGCAGGCACTGGAAGATTATTTTAAGAATATTTATAAAGAATTAAAGCATAGAAAATTATCTTCCGAGGATGCAAAGAGTTGTCTCTACTTCTTTTATAATGTAACCATGAGACTAAAAGCACGGTTACAGTATCAATATCCTTATAGTACAACAGAAAACATATATGCATTGGGTAATCGTTTTTTTAAATCTTCCTTAATCGATGCTATTAAGTATATTGAAAATCTATTTTTAAAGGCTATTACCATTGTTAAAGAACAAAATGCAAACAATGCCGATAGAAAGATTCAGCAGGTCACCCAATACATTGAAAGTAACTATTTTGATATTAACCTTAATCTCAATAATATTGCAGATCATTTTAATATTACACCATCTTACTTGTCTAAGAAGTTTCGTGAGGAATGCGGTATCAGTATTATTGATTATCTGTATAAAATTCGAATTTCCCATTCCTTAAAACTTATTAAAGATACTTCTCTAAAAATTGCTGATGTAGCACAAATGGTTGGTTTTCAAGATAGTAATGCCTTTATCCGAATATTCAAGAAATATTACGGGTGTACACCTGGAAAATATAAAACTTCCTCGATGGAATTAACCAATTTCGCAATAGAAAAAGTCCTGTAATCCAGAACTTTTTCTATTGATATAATAATTTATTTGTAAGAGTTGAATATCTCTTGTATTTTATAGTAAGCAAGTTTTTCTCTTCGATAAATATCTACCAAGCCTTTATTATTTTGAGATTTTGGTCTGAAATGGAACCAACCTCCATCAACACGGCAATCTGCATACTGCCAAATAATCACACCAGCCAGATCCTCATCGGATAGTATGGAAGTAACCTGTTCTTCCAATGCCAGCGCCTGATAATCTTCTGTCCATTTTTCCTTATTATTGCTTCTAAATCCATAAACAGCACCAGCTCCAATTTCGCTGATTAATAATGGCTTTCCAGCTCCATCTGACTTATCAACAAAATCTTTTAGTTTCTTAATAAAGTCTTTCACTGGAGTATTATGATACCATTTTGGATAGATATTAAAGGATACAATATCCACTAAATCCAAGCACATATCGGAACCAATGTGTGCCTCTAAACTAGCAAAGGTTACCGGACGACTGGAATCTAGGCTTTTAATTAACTCAAATTGTTTTGCATAGCAAGTTCTACCGAATTCTGTATTGCTAACGCATTCATTCAAAATACCCCAGACAAAAATGGATGGGTGATTGATATGATTTTCAATCATCTCTCTAATACAATCTGCACTTTGCTGATCAAAGTTTTTATGCTTCATTTGTTTTTCATTTAAACCTCTTGCATGAGCCTCTTCCCATACAAGAATACCATTTTCGTCACATAGATCCAGAAAACGTTCGTCATTTGGATAATGACAGGTACGAACACAATTCGCTCCCAAGGATTTGATAATCTCAATATCACGGTACATTGCTTCAATTGGAATAGCGCATCCAAACTCAGCATAATCCTCATGGCGGTTTACACCTTTGATAATAACTTTTTTCCCGTTAAAGAGAATGTCCTTACCACTAACTTTTACTTCACGGAAACCAACCCTATCGATTAGATCATCCACTGCTTTATCATTATATAGAAGCGTTCCTATCATTGTATATAGTTTAGGTTCTTCTAAGGTATAGGGAATTACAGACGAGAATTCAAAATCACCCTCTAGCAGAGTATCCCCATCTGCAAGTAAATTCTGGTTTTCAAAGGATACCACATGGTCTTCTCCAACCTTAATCTGTAAGTTTACATTTTTCTCTTCATTGCTTAGATTGGTAACGGTTGCACGAATGGAAGCATGCCATTTATCATCTTTTAAAAATGGGATAAAATGAATGTGTTTAATAAACATATCTCCAATCTCTTCCACTACTAAGGGTCTTGTAATTCCACCATAGGAATAATAATCATTGCTTACATGTAAAGCAGAATCTTCATGGAAGGAATTATCCACCTTTACCTCTAGTAAATGTTCACCATAGGGGATATCCTTTAAAACAACAC
>DUNZ01000087.1 GCA_012839085.1 Clostridiales bacterium | reverse complement strand
CCCCACTCCAGTATCATAGCAGCTATTCCAGCAGCATGAGCTGCCGCAGCACTGGTACCAGTAATTCTTTGAAAACCATGATCTAGGGTGGGACTTAAAATATTGACTCCCGGTGCTGCCAACTCTGGCTTAATCGTATTAATTCTTGAGTATCCCCTGCTGGCATTTACATATAAAACATTGCTATCAGGGTTATATGCGGTTATGGTAATAGGTACTATACTGTTACCAGGGTTTGTAATGGTGGTATATGGAGTAGCATGTAAAAAATAAGTACCATTGGAAATAAAATTATCACTAGGCAACCAAACATGAATGGAACCCGTTAAATCCCCAAGACTATGTACCTGAAAACGCCAAGTTCCCCTGGCAGGGTTTCTAAATCGGAAAAGGATTAATTGTTGTCCTGATTGAATTTCAACCAATTTACTATCTAAATACAAAATCGTGTCTTCAAAAAGGAAGGAGATTTCCCTGGTAGCCTGTAGACCCACCCCAATTCTTGGAACAAATTCCCCCGATGGAGATATGATATCAACGGAATAAGAGTTCGGTGTCTCCCCCCAAAGTTCCATAGCAAAACTATTTTCATTATCTCCTACATTTAATTCCACAGTTATATTCCCAACTTGTGGATCTATGGTGGAGAAAAAATGTCTCCTGGAACCTCCTTCATTACCAGCTGCCAATACGACCGTGATGCTGGGTAGGTCTCCAAATATTGAAAGCATGGAGCCTAAATGTCCCATACCATCATGGGCACCTTGTGAACTAGATAAGCCAATTAAGATTACCATGGGACGCCTTTCCCTCCTTGCTACAGATACAAGATATCGCACTCCCCACATAATATCATTTTCTTGATAACAAGGTACACCATCCGGTATAAAAAAGAAATCACGAAGATTTTGTTTGGCTTCTTTTAATTTTACTATGGCTAAACCAGCAGCAGGAGCCACGCCACTAAATCTAGCATCCGGTACAATATTACCAGCTGCTATTCCCGCTAAAGCCGTACCATGGCCATTCTCATCCCTGCTGGGAACTATTTCAAAGGGATTTGAACTGGCTAAGGCTTGATTCATCTGCCGTGCCGTATACTCCGTACCATAAAAGGTTCCTTCCGGGAACTGATCCTCGCTATCTATGGTTTGATCCCATATGGAAACTATTTTACTTGTTCCATCTTCCCGTATGAATATGGGATTGGTATAATCAATCCCTGTATCAACAATACCGATTAAGACTCCATCTCCATATAAATTAAAATTGGTAAAGCGTCTTAATCGTTCAACTCCAGACACCTCCAAACTTCTTTGGCTTGCTAAGGAATAGCAGGAAGGAAATGCAGCATAACCAAAAGAAACTATACTACTCATGGTCATTTCAGAAACAGGAACGTATATAATTGCATACCGATTATTCATAATCTGTTGGGTATAATTCTGATATTTTTCTAGAATCGATAAGTTTCCATTATACATTACAAAAAGATCCATATAATCATTGCTGGTTATTTTATATCTTTCCTCTAAGGTCATAAAATCCTCCCCAAATTTATTCTTTGCATCAAGAAGCATACATTATCTTATTCCAACTCGTATGGATTCAAATATATTGAAAACGTCTAAAATTCCATATCCCCAATCCCTGTTGGGATATTCTATATTTACATTACGTCTTGCCCCTCTCGTCATAAAGACTTTCATATCCAAGGAGTTCATGGAAGGATAATTTCCTCTGACCATCCCCCATTCCAATAGCATTGCAGCGACTCCAGTAACATGGGCTGCTGCTGGACTCGTACCTGTTACTCTAACAAAGTCATGATTCAGTGATGGAGCTAAGATTTCCACTCCCGGAGCTGCAATCTCTGGTTTGATTACATCAATCCTGGTAAACCCCCTGCTTGCTTCTAGATAAAGGCTATCATCTACCATGTTATAGGCCGTTGTAGTAATGGGTATTCGAGCATTGCCAAGAGATAAAATCGTTGTATAGGGGGTTGATCGAATAAAAAAAGTATCAGAAGAAATAAAATTCCCCATGGGTAACCAAATATCAAATTCCATGGATAAGTTCCCTCGACCATAGACACGAAACTGCCAGATTCCAGGAGCTGGATCGGTAAAACGAACCAAGATTAATTGATCTCCACTTTGGGATTCCACCATTTGATAATCCACAACGATCCGAGTGCTTTCAAATATAAAAGAAAATTCAAAGGTCTCATCTAACCTGGCATCAATTCTTGGAACATATTCTCCTGATGGCGTCAAAATATCAATGGAGAATATATCTGGTGAGCTTCCCCAAAGTTCCATAGAAAAATTATTTTCATTTTCTGCCACGGATAATTCTACGATATCATAACCCACTCTTTGATCAATAATTCCATGATAATGCCTTCTGGCATTTCCTTCGTTACCCGCGGCAATAACGACTGCTGTTCCAATCGTTTCTGCTTGTAGGGACAGAAAATTACTTAGGGTTCCTCTTCCATCGTGGGCACCTTGTGATGTACCCAGAGCGATACATATGGCAAGGGGACGATTCAAACGAATCGCTACATCTCGTAAGTATACTATCCCTTGCAAAATATCATTTTCTTGATAACACAAAGCATCCAAAGGTATCCTAAAAAAATTCTTAAGATATTTTTTTGCTGGCTTTAATTTTACCACTACGAATTCAGCATCCGGTGCCACTCCACTAAATCCTCTTTCCGGAACTTCATTACCTGCTGCGATACCTGCAATCATAGTACCATGACCAATTTCATCCTTGGTAGCTACCAATTCAAATGGATTTTCTGATTGTAAGGCACTATTAATTTGATCCCTAGTAAACTCCGTTCCATAGAAGAAGCCTTCCGGATCATCTTCACTAACTATGGTCTGATCCCAGATCGAAACAATCCTAGTAGTTCCATCTGCATACTGAAAGATCGGATTGGTATAATCCACTCCTGTATCTATAATACCAATCAAGACCCCTTGGCCTCTTAGATCAAAACTGGGTATGTTTCGAATTCTTTGTATTCCGGATGCTTCTAGACTGGCCTGACTTATGATTCCATATAATGATGGCATAACAGAATATCCCAGTTCCGAGACTGCTGACTCCGTAATTTGGGAAACAGGAACGTGAACAATCGCTAAAATATTATTTATTATATGTACGGTTGCATCGGTAAACTGCTCAAAAAATTGTTGATCTACGCTATATACTACTAATAAATCCGCATAGTCTTCACTGATAATTCTTTCTCGTTCCTCTCTTGTCATAGAATCCTCGCTTGATCCGTACTTATTTAATTATATTAGTCTAATTCATAATAATTACAAAAACCCCTTGGAAACACTTTATTTCCAAGGGGTTTTACTCTATTATTTTTTTATTAAGCTAATTTTGATTTTGCAATTTCCGCTAAAGCGCTGAAGCCCTCAGCATCATTGATTGCCATTTCAGATAGCATCTTTCTATTGATATCAATGTTTGCTAATTTTAATCCATGCATGAACTTGCTATAGGACAATCCGTTCATTCTTGCTGCTGCATTAATTCTAGCAATCCACAATCTTCTGAACTGTCTCTTTCTTTCTTTTCTACCAGAAAATGAGGTGGCTAATGCTCTCATTACTGATTGTTTTGCTATTCTATATTGTTTTGATCTAGCTCCACGGTATCCTTTTGCTAGCTTTAATACTTTATTATGTTTTTTCTTAGCGTTCAATCCGCCTTTAACTCTTGCCATTTTTTATTCCTCCTTATCACCAATCATTACAGATATGGTAAGATTTTCTTCATGTTCTTAACATTAGTTGGATCTGTCATTGTTGCTTTTCTTAGATTTCTTTTTCTCTTAGCGGATTTTTTTGTTAAGATATGGCTCTTATAAGCTTTCATTCTTTTTAATTTTCCAGTACCTGTTTTTTTGAAGCGCTTAGCTGCTGCTCTGCTTGTTTTTAATTTTGGCATGATGTTTCCTCCTTAATAATTGATACAGCTTGGCCAATTTGGAGCTGAAATAATAACGCATCCATCCTTTGCTGTTTGTAGTATTTTAACGCTTTTCTGATAAGAACATAATCATATTTCGTCCTTCGAGCTTCACTGGTTTGTCTATTACAGCGATATCTTCAAGTTTTGAGTAGAAGTTATCTAAAATCACCTTTGATGATGTTGTATGTGCCATCTCGCGACCACGAAAACGTAAAGCAACTTTCACCTTATCACCTTTAGTTAAAAACTTTCTAGCTTGGTTTGCCTTCGTATTCAAGTCATTATCATCAATATTCGGTGATAAACGAATTTCTTTAACATCCGTTACCTTTTGCTTTTTCTTAGCTTCTTTTTCTCTTCTTGCCTGCTCGTACCTGAATTTACCGTAATCGATAATTTTACAAACCGGCGGTTTTGCTGTGGGTGCGATTTTCACAAGGTCGAGTTCTGCTTCTCTCGCAAGTTTTAACGCATCCTTTGCTGACATTATCCCTAGCTGCTCTCCGTTTTCACCAATCAGGCGAACTTCTTTGTCCCTGATTTGTTCATTAATCATTAAATCGCTAATAGTACTGCACCTCCATAGGTTAAATCATTACATTAATTGTTTCTATTATATTTATAATATAAAAAATTATAATATAAAAAGGTGGATAATTAAGATTATCCACCTACTAATTCAATCACACACCAATTTCATTCATACAGAAATCATAATGAAATTTTGCATTGACCCGGTCACAGTAAATGTAATGCATTCACGCTATGGGTGAGAGATGGATACTCTTCTTTTTCTTGTAAGCTCGAATTCCGCTTACAGCCTTTATAATATATCATATGTTATAAGATATGTCAAGATGAAACTTTCATTACTAAAGAATCCAAAACTTTGGAAACTGCTGATGCCAAAACAAAGCAGGTTAAGGCTTCAATCAATCCATTGATACCTACAAAGGCAATCACAAAGGTAAATACATTGCTAGTTCCTAGAATTTCTACAAACCCTTGAATATAATCTGTCTGATAAAAAAAAAGTACCAGTGCTGTCATAAAAAACAAAGTATTTAATAATGGACCGATTAGGCTAGCCAAAAGATAAGAAATTCTCTTTGTACGATTATTATTTCTTATGGCCACAAATATAAGACCCGTCAACCATCCCATAAGCACTCTTGGTATAAAACATACGATAAATGTATAGATAGGATTAATGGAAAGAAGGGTTGCACCAAAAGGACTCCAGCCAAAACATTGAATGAAACTAGTGATACCAAATACCGCTCCTAATACGGCTCCACTTGCTGGACCTAGAACGATGGCACCAACAGTTACTGGAACAACAATTAATGTTATTTCTAATCCAAAGGTTTTAATATATCCTATGGGTGTAAATGCCATTAAAACAATAATTGCAATCAGCAGAGCTAACTGAACCATCTTTAAAGTTCTACTATTCGTATTTGTTTTCATAACTTATGCCTCCTCTTAATTTTTGCATATGAAAACCTGATAGTATTATCTCCAAAAATCCCCCGCAATACTACAAGAACCACTATAAAACTATCTAAGACATTTAAAAACCGCTTTATGAAAAGTTGAAAAACTCCTTCACAAAGCGGCAAAATATCATAAGTTTACTATTGCATTCTAATTTTTATAAGGCATAAAAATAGCCCGCAAAATAAAACACAGATAAACCTATTCTCCGTTCTCGCCGCATGACAGGGTCAAGACTTCATTTCCAGGTTTTCCAGTTCACATATTCCCTTTTGATTCTTTGCTTCTTTCCAGAACCATCCTTACCGCCTCATAGATGAGTGCAATAGGATTTTACTGAAATTAGCATCAATAGGAATACTCATTTAAAATTGTGTTTTATATAATATAATATTTTTTCCAAAAATGCAATAGTTATTTTAAAAATTATCCATAGATATTTTCCGTATCCCCTGAGTGGAATAGGCAATACATAGGATTCCACAAATTAGATAGATCTCATATACACTCCTAGTATTCGGCAATAATACTATGATAATAGAGGAAACATTTATTATGATGTGGAGAAAAATCGGTGCCAAAATAGATCTATATTTGTAATACATATAGCCTAATAAGAGACCGAGTACAGTAGCATAAATCCCTTGGACAATATTCCCATGATAAATTCCAAAGAGCACTGCCTGCAAGATATTGGCACCGAAAAATGGTATTTCCTCTTTCAGCTTATGCAAAATCACTCCGCGGAAAATTAATTCTTCCGTAATTGGGGCCAGTAAAATCAAGAGAAGGAATACCAAAATATCATTTCCGCTCGTTAAATTTTTCATTGTATGGGCATATTTTTTAAATATTTCTTGAAAATAGGTTTGTATTAAACTCATAAAACCAGATACCGCAAATTGGCAGCCTAGTCCAAGTAGGAAGATTAAGACCATACTCTTAAATCTAGTTCCTCTATCAAAGCTTCTTTTTTCTTTTTTACCAAGTAAATTTCGATACCAGAAGAAGAATACAATTCCGCATACAAGAATTGCTATTGCTGAAAAAAGGTAAGAAGCATTTCCTGCTGCCTGAGGATTGTTTGATACTATATTGAATGCTGAAAGTATACCGTAAAGAAAGGATAGTAGTATTACAACAAGCATTTGTATCCCTTCAGCAGCAAAAAACGGAACGACTCCCATGAAGAATTTCATCAGTTTATGTCTCATTTCTTATCTTCCTTTGACTAATCCAACTTTTATGCTATTCCAATATAGCTTCTACCTGGTGAAGTTTTTTATCTCCAAAGTATGGAATGATATTTCCTTCGATCTTCTTACCATCAACGAGCAATCTCTTAACTCCTGTAGACTTATGATTCGGATTCTTTACTGAGATTTGATAACGATCACCTCGGAATTCTCGGATCACTGTAAATCCATCCCAATCTTTTGGTATGGAAGGGTCTACCTGTAATCCGTCATACTCTGGCTTTATTCCTAGAATATATTGAGAAATTGCAACAAAATTCCATGAAGCTGTTCCTGTTAGCCAGGAATTTTTTCCTTCCCCAAAGCGTCTTGCATCCTTACCGGCTATCATCTGGCAATAGACATAAGGTTCTACCCTATGAATCTCTGAATATTCCTCAGTATAGGCAGGGGCAATACGAGTATAGTAGTCAAATGCTTTATCCCCTCTTCCTATCAATGCTTCTGCGATGATAATCCAAGCATTGTTATGACAGAATATACCGGCATTTTCTTTATAACCTGCAGGATAAGTCGAGATTTCACCATACTCAAGATAATACTTGGTATAGGCAGGGTTTAAAAGAACCAAACCATACTTGGTACCAAGGCGTTCCTCTACTGCATCCAAAGCCATGCGAGCTTTACCATCCTCGATACCGCATTTACCCATAATACAAAGTCCCTGGGATTCTATAAAAATCTTTCCTTCTTCATTCTCATGACTTCCGATTTTTCTACCAAAATCATCGTAGGCACGAACAAACCAAGCTCCATCCCATCCATCCTTCATTATGACATCGCGCATTTTCTCTACTTCTTTTGCTATGCGCTCTGCCTCAGGATGATTACCAACCTTTTTCATCAGCCTTACATACTCTTCACCGATATAGCAGAACATACCTGCAATCATTACGGATTCAGCTACCTTACCATCTTTACTGGTTGTAGTTTGGAAGGATTCTCCTGGCTCCATAGAGAAGCAATTTAAGTTTAGACAGTCATTCCAATCTGCTCGACCGATTAAAGGAAGTCCATGAGGTCCTAGGTTATTAAGAACATGGTCTATGGCACGTTTTATATGATCACTTAATGGTTGGCTCTTCGTTTCATCGTTATTGTAAGGGGTCATTTCATCTAAGATGGAATAATCTCCTGTTTCCTTAATATAGGAAACCACTGCTAAGACTAGCCATAATGGATCATCGTTAAAATTACCGCCAATTTCATCGTTACCTTTTTTGGTAAGAGGTTGGTATTGATGATAAGCACCACCATTCTCCAGCTGGGTAGCAGCTAAATCTAGAATTCTCTCCCTAGCTCGATCTGGTACTTGATGGACAAAACCTAATAAATCTTGATTCGAATCTCTAAAGCCCATCCCTCTTCCTATTCCAGATTCAAAATATGAAGCACTTCTTGATAGATTAAAGGTGACCATATTTTGATATTGATTCCAAATATTTACCATACGATTGAGTTTATCGTCCTTGGAAGTCACAGTATATTTAGAAAGAAGCTGATTCCAGTACTCACCTAGTTCATCAAAAGCTTGATTTACTGCGGCTACTGTAGAAAATCTGTCTATCATCTCTTCCGCTTTTTTCTTATTGATTACATTCTTACTTTCCCATTTTTCTTCCAAAGCATTTTCGACATATCCCAATAGGAAGATATATTCTTTCACTTCTCCTGGAGCAAGATCGATTTCTAGACAGTGAGATGCTACTGGATGCCAGCCGTCAGCAACAGAGTTCTTTGATTGACCAGCAAAAACAACTTGAGGATTATCAAAACCATTGTAGGTTCCTAAGAAACTTTCCCGATCGGAATCAAATCCACAAATTGGTGAATTGACGGAAAAGAAAGCGTAGTGATCCCGTCTTTCCTTATACTCTGTCTTATGATAGATTACTGAACCTTTAATTTCTACTTCACCAGTATTATAGTTCCTTTGGAAGTTAGTCATATCATCCAATGCATTCCACAGACACCACTCCACAAAGGAAAATAATTTAAACTGCCTTGCTTTATTCGATGTGTTTTTTACAACAACCTTATGTATCTCAGCATTGGTATTTAGGGGAACAAAATACGTAATGCTGGTCTCAATTCCACATCGCTCACCGATAATTTTTGTGTAACCCATGCCATGACGGCATTCATATTTGTCCAATTCTTTCTTAACTGGTGCCCATCCCGGTGACCATACATCACCATTGTCATTGATATAATAATAACGACCACCACCCAAATCCAAGGGTACATTATTATAACGATACCTTGTTATTCTTCTTAACCTAGCATCTTTATAAAAGGAATATCCCCCAGCTGTGTTAGATATCAATGAAAAGAATTCCTGTGATCCTAAATAATTAATCCAAGGATATGGTGTTGTAGGTGTTGTTATAACATATTCTTTATTTGTGTCATCAAAATACCCGTATTGCATCTTGCTTTCCTCCTTATGCTCATATGTATCTCCCAATATTTTCATTATAGTATACCAACTAAATCATTTCAACTTATTTAATTTAGCATTATTACTGTAATATTTATATCTTTCATGTATCTTTTGTTCGACAAACACAAAATATATCTCAAATTTTCTTACAAAGATTTTTTAATACATTTTTAATAAACATTTTCTTTTTTTATGTAGTTAGTTATGCTAAACTTAATTTAACATAATGCTCGATTAAATTACAATCGGGTCAAGGGAAATACCAACAAAAGTGAGGTAATAATATGCCGAAGCAAACTAGACTTGATGATAATGCAGCAATTTACCAGCCAAGAAAAGAAAAATCCGAAAAAGAAAAACTCCGTGAATTGCCATGGTCAAAAAAGTTTGAGTATATGTGGGAATATTATAAAGTACATGCTCTTATAATAGTTGCTATTGTAGCAGGATTCATTTATACCATATATGAAATTGTAACTCCAGATCCTGAAACCATCTTTTATGCAGCAGTGGTTGATAGTCCATTTTTACCGGATAAGGCAGAAGAATTAGAAAATGAATTTTCCAATCATATCCAAGCCAAAGAACTGGAAAATATATATATTAATGATTCCTTTTATTTTAGTGGCAATAATGAATATGCGCTCAATATGCAATCTGTTTTGATGACTCATGTACACGCAAAAGAAATTGATGTGATCATTGCACCGGAATCACAATTTAAACAATTTGCCAATGCTGAGTATTTTGATAAGTTAAGCGAGCAATTACCTACCGACTTATATAGCTCACTGACAGATAAGTTTTATATATGCAGTACTGAGGATAATCAGCAAGAAAGTGCTTATGGAATTTACTTAACAGATACGGAGTTTTTTAAAGAAAATGCTCATGGTACAGAGCCTTATGTATTAGGAATTGTTGTAAACGCAAAACATAAAGAAATTACCATAGACTTTATCCGTTTCTTATATCAATTGTTTCCTTAATTTAAATATGAAAAAGAATGCCCCGATGAGAAACTTTTCTATTTCTCCATCGGGGTGTTTATTTTATTGCATATCTCTATTATCCTATCTTATTGTATCTATAGTTCTCGAATCTATTGATCCTTTTTTGTAATATAACCCTCTGCTTTCAATAATTCAGCAATTAGTACTGCTCCACCAGCTGCACCACGGACTGTATTATGAGAGAGCCCTACAAATTTATAATCATAGACAGTATCTTCCCGTAATCGACCAAGGGTGATTCCCATACCATTCTCATAATCTCGGTCTAGTTTAGCTTGAGGACGATTCTCCTCTTCACAGTACTTCATAAACTGTTTCGGTGCACTGGGTAAATCTAATTCCTGAGGAAGTCCTTTGAAATTGTTCCAAGCATTAATAATTTCTTCTTTGGATGGCTTCTTTTCAAAACTTACAAACACTGCTGCAGTATGACCATCTGAAACAGGAACACGAATACACTGAGTCGTAATGATTGGCCCTTCTGCCTTCACGATTTGACCATCTACCACCTTACCCCAAAGACGTAATGGCTCCTGCTCGCTCTTTTCCTCTTCTCCCCCTATATAGGGTATTACATTATCAACCATTTCTGGCCAATCAGAAAAATTCTTTCCGGCTCCAGAGATGGCTTGATAGGTAGTTGCTACTACCACTTTAGGACCATACTCCTTTAAGGCATGCAAGGCCGGAGCATAGCTTTGAATGGAGCAATTTGGTTTCACTACAATAAATCCTTTGTCTGTACCCAATCTTTTTTTCTGATCCTCAATCACCTTTAGATGCTGGGGATTAATTTCCGGCACCACCATGGGAACATCAGGAGTCCAACGATGGGCACTATTATTTGATACTACAGGTGTCCCTGTTTTAGCATAGGCTTCTTCGATTGCTTTGATTTCCTCTTTACTCATATCTACAGCACTAAAAACGAAATCTACCGTTTCGCTAACTTCATCAACATCATTTACGTTCTTAACAATTAATTTTTTTACCTTCTCAGGCATTGGTGTGCTCATTTTCCAACGACCAGCAACCGCTTCTTCATAAGTCTTCCCTTCGCTTCTAGGGCTAGCCGCTACAGTAACCACTTCAAACCAAGGATGATTTTCCAGCAGGGATATAAATCTCTGTCCAACCATACCAGTACCACCAAGAATTCCAACCCGTAACTTATTCATTCACTTTCCCTCCGTCTCTGTTTCTCTGTGACAAACAAGTGTCTTTCTAGTAAATATACTATACACCATTTTGCAGAAAAATCAATGATTATTTATGCAAATAATAATATTTGTAACATTTTTATATGATTATCTACTTTTCGATAAATTGTTTGTTTATTTTTTCAGACTATGGATATAATCATCCATTAACTTTTCCAAGGCTTCCATACTTTCGATTTCACTAATCTTATTTCTTAATTTTGCACTATCTTTATAGCCGGTTGTGTACCAAGCCACATGCTTTCTCATTTCCCGAAGCCCAATATATTCACCTTTATATTCCACAATCATTTTAGCATGACGTAGTATCATATCTTTTACTTCTATCATATCTGGTTTCGGTAATAAGATACCTTGTTCCAAATATGTTTTTATCTGCTCAAAAATCCATGGGTTCCCTCTGGCTCCTCTAGCTATCATAATAGCATCGCATCCAGTCATCTCTATCATCCTCTTAGCATCCTCTGGATGAAAGACATCCCCACTACCGATGACTGGAATTTGAACCGCCTCCTTAACCTTCCTAATAATCTCCCAATCGGCTTTTCCACTGTAAAACTGCTCCCTTGTTCTGCCATGAACCGCTACTGCAGCGGCACCATTGGCCTCCGCTATCTTTGCCACTTCTACGGCATTGATTAAATCCTCTCCAAAACCTTTTCTAATTTTTACAGTGACTGGCTTTTGTATTGCTTTTGAAACTTTTGATACAATGTCGGCGATTAATTTGGGATTCTTCATTAAGGCGGAACCCTCACCGCAGTTTACTACCTTGGGAACAGGGCATCCCATATTAATATCAAGGATGTCAAAGTTTCTATCTTCAATTTGTTTTGCAGTTTCACTCAGAATGAAAGGATCCGAACCAAACAATTGTAGGGCTGCAGGTCTTTCTTCCTCCGCTATGCATAATAAGTTCTCCGTATTCTTATTCTTATATTGAATCCCCTTTGCACTTACCATTTCGGTATAAACGAAATCAGCACCTTTTTCCTTGCATAATAAACGAAAAGGCAGGTCACTAACTCCTGCCATAGGTCCTAAAAATATATTTCCTTTTAATTCTACATTTCCAATGCTTAACCTCTTACCCATATTATCTCCCGAATCTATTTTTATCTGTAATAATCTTAAGCCCCTTTAGAGTAAGGTTTGGATCATAGACTTCAATCACATCCGTCGCTTCGGCTATAATCTTACCCAAGCCCCCAGTTGCAACCACTCTACAGTTTTTAATATCAGCTTCCTGTATCATTTTTCTAACAATGTACTCCGTCTGCCCGATACATCCATAAACCAAGCCCGCTTGCATA
Organism: Clostridiales bacterium; assembly: GCA_012839085.1. GTDB lineage: Bacteria > Bacillota > Clostridia > Lachnospirales > Lachnospiraceae > Mobilitalea. Next base: position 30,433 of record DUNZ01000087.1, on the reverse strand, counting down.
CTGGTCACAGTATCTTTAGCTAAAATGGAATTTGGCTTTATTATTTCAATCTCTGGAAGTTTGGCCGTATCATTCCATAATGCATTTGCTGATATTTGAAGTCCTGGACTGGTAACTCCTGCAATAAAAGCACCATCTTCCGTTATTAAATCATAAGTAATGGCTGTTCCAAAATCCATTACTAAAACAGGCCCACCATAAATATCGTAGGCGGCAACTGCATCCACAACTCGATCGGCTCCAATTTCCTTGGGATTTGCAGTAACTATCTTAATTCCAGTTTTTGTTCCTGTTCCCACAATTAATGGGTTTATTCCCAAACAATTTACAATTGCCAAGACAAAAGAATGCATGATTTTAGGAACAACACTAGATATGGTAACTTCCTTAATTTCCTCTTTGTTGATTTTTTTCATCTCTAGTATATTACAAATAAGCAGACCATATTCGTCTGAGGTTCGAGTCTTCTGGGTCGTCATGCGAAATGAGGTCTTTAGTGTGATATCCTCAAAAACACCCAGTGTGATATTTGTATTTCCAATGTCGATAACCAGTAACATAATCCACCTCCACTACAATCTAGGTATTTAAGCATTTCCATCCAGGAAAAAAACCTTATAATACAATTCCAAGGATTCCAATAACTCTGCTTTCGTCCTTTGTATTTCCTTTATTTTTAAGACACTACCAATTTCATCATAGAGATAATCCCCTTCATCTGCTGCTGCTTTTAAAACCAAGGTTCCATCTTCCTCATATTCCAAGGAAAGCACTCCTCCAACATCCTCTGTAAAAAGTACACAGATGATTTTCAATTCCTGCTGAATTGGTTCTGGTAAGGTCTTAAAATCCTCATTGAACCAGAATTTCTTTGTATAGGCACTGCTAGCGCATAAAACTACCCTATCCTGATACATTAACTATTTCTCCTATCTGTTCTCTGCAATTTGTGTAACTGGATTCCTTGCTTGTAATCTATCTTTAATTATTCCCCAAAGTAGCAACCATAATAGCTTTTATTGTGTGCATCCGATTCTCTGCTTGATTAAAAATGACATCAGCAAACCGCTCAAAAACTTCTTCAGTCACTTCATTGCCTTTGACAGCAGGCAGACAATGTAGGAAAATGGTATGTTCCTTTTGGGATAAGTCCATCAAGGCATCGTTCACCTGATATGGTTTTAAAAGTGCAATACGCTCTGCTGCCAGATCCTCTTCACCCATGGAACACCAAACATCCGTATAAATCGCATCAGCACCAGCAACAGCTTCTAGGGAATCCGAAACAAGAAGCTGACTTTTTGATTCTATTGCATATTGACTACATTCCTTTATCAATTCTTCACTAGGCCATAGGGCTTTGGGCGCTAGAATAGTAAAATGAATTCCCAGCTTGGATGCACCAATCATCAAGCTGTTTGCCATATTATTTCGCCCATCACCGACATATACCATTTTTAACCCTTTTAGCTTACCAAACTGCTCTTTTAAAGTCAAGAAGTCAGCAAGAATTTGAGTTGGATGGTATGTATCTGTTAAGCCATTCCAAACTGGAACCCCAGAATATTTGGCAAGTTTTTCAACCGTTTCTTGCTTATAGCCACGAAACTCAATTCCATCAAACATCCTTCCAAGAACTCTAGCGGTATCTTCCACACTTTCTTTATGCCCCAATTGAATATCGTCCTTACCTAGATATTCTGGATGACCACCTTCATCAACACAAGCAACGGTAAAAGAACAGCGGGTTCTTGTGGATGGTTTTTCAAAAATCAAGGCAATATTTTTTCCCTTTAAGCTATTACCTGTAATTCCTTCTTTCTTTTTCTTTTTTAAATCCTCTGCCAGCTCTATTAAATATTCAATCTCATCAGCTGTATAATCTTTTAAAGTTAAAAAACTACGACCTTTTAAATTCATAATAACCCTCCCAATCATTATAGATTTGTCTTGAATTTTGTTTTGAAAGATTTTAGTAAGTATTTATATTTATTCTGTTTTGTGTTTATTTATACATTATTCTATTCTTTTATAATTGTCAAGACCAAATCCATGATTGTGTTAGGTAAATTTTCTTTCTCTATCCATGCTTGCATTTTTTGCTCAATTGTTTGAGCAAATTGTTCCCTAGTATATATTCTAAATCTGGGTATGCGAAGCTTTTTAGCTGCATACTCCAGTAGAACATAATATAATTCACGGTAATCCCAGTTTTTTTCTAAGCCTAAAAGATTTGCCAAATGAGGATATATGATTTCAGTAAGGTTTCGAAGGGGTGAGTCGTAGGCCAAGGCTGCTTTGTTACAAAAGTTAAGAAGGTTTTCAACCCTTTCCTCATCTACTCTTAGTAGGGCATCTAAGTATTTTTCTTCATTATTTATAAATTCCCCATCAGCATTTACTTGATGATCGGAGATATAATAGTCACGGCCATCCAGGGATTTCAACATCCTTAGGGCATCATAATATCCTAGATTGATATTTCTGGCAGCTTTCTTAGGATTAAACTCCAAAACATTGCATAGGTATTTCCCTGGAGCTATAACCGTTACATTCACATCCTCAGGAATTTTAACCTTCTTTTCCAAACCAATCCCATAGATTCTTACAACAATAATATCTTTATATCCCCGGTTGATTAACATATCAATGGGAACATTATTGATAATACCTCCGTCCAGATATTTTTTCCCATTTAATTTGGTGTTTTTAAAGAGGGGAAAACTGGCACTGGCGATTAGATAATCTTTCAAATTTCCCTCTTCTATCTCATTTACTGAAATTTCAATCTCCTTTAGATTGGTTAAGGAAAAGGTTCCTAGAATAAGCTCCATATTGGATGCTTTGATTGCTTGCTCATCAACATTCTCTTCAATTAACTGCCTTAAGGGTGTAATATCAAAGCCACCTTCAGAAATAAACTTTATACTCTGTCTTCTTATTTCTTGCAAGCTAATTTCCTTAAATCTTCTGCCCATTATTTTTTCCATATTCATATCGTTCACATTCATAATCTTGGAATAGCTAATATTTTTCCATATATCAATGGCTTTATCTAAATTACCCATACACATAAGTGCTCCATTTAAAGCCCCCACGGATACACCAGCAATCCCCTTTATTTTAACTCCACATTCCAATAAGGCCTTCCATACCCCAATTTGGTAGGCTCCCTTGGCTCCCCCACCTTCTAGAACAATACCATATTCTTTACTAAAGTCGAATTTCCTTCTTTTCATAGTATCACCATTCATTTTCTAACTAAATATTATTCTACTTACATCCATTATTTCTAAGTATTGATTATCCCGTTGATTTCAATGATTTCTAGTTCTTTATAATCCCGCTGCTTTTAGTTATTTCTAACTATTTTTATGGCACATATATCGATTATTTCTAAGTGTTGATTATCCCGTTGATTTCAATGATATCTAGTTATTTATAATTCCGCTGAATTCAATTGTTTCTAGTTATTTATTATTCACATATATCAATTATACCCTAAATATTGAATTCATCCTATTATTCAATAAAGACTGCTGCAAAACAAGATGTTCTACAACAGCCTAATTTTTTAATGTTCAATATAATTTTCTAGGAGATTTTGTTTTAATATTTCCTCTGAGGTCTTTTTTAATAATAAAGCCTTTTCATATTCTTCCTTATAAAGGGATGCATCTACCTCCTCATTGGTACCGATCTTCCAGGCCCTACTACCTTCAAATACCCCTTCTCTTGATATTTCAAAAACAATATCATTGGTCGCAAAGGAACCTTCGAAAAGATAAGTGGTAAATGCTACAAAACCCTCTTGAGCATTTGCCAGATCCTGGCCGAGAACAAAACGGTTATCTCCCAGATCAATCTCCATAATATTAGCTATGGTGGGCATAAAATCAATCTGTCCGCCAGTAACACTAATGGTATCTTTGATACCGCTACCAGGGACATGGATTATCATAGGAACATTTAACATTTCATCATAATCATAGGTACGACCCAGATAGCGACTCATACTTTCATTGACATCGTCCATGCCACAATTTAAGCCATGATGATCTCCATAAAGAGCAATTACAGTGTTTTCATACAATCCTGCCTTTTTTAAGTCCTCTATTAATTGTCCAATGGCTTCATCGGTATATCGAATGGTCTGCAGGTAATCACCAAATTTCGTATCCTTATCTTCCTCTAACAGTTCAATGGTACATAAATCTTCTTCCAACACATAAGGATGATGGTTGGTAAGAGTGATCACAAAGCTAAAGAAGGGTTTCTCTAGACTTTCTAACACTGGTACCAGTTGCCTGAACATGGATTTATCGGAAATACCCATCCCGATCAAGTCATCCTGTTCTAAATCCTCCATACTAAGATAATCCTGAAATCCTTGATTTGGATAGGCATACTCTCTATTCCAGAAATCACCCTCAAAACCATGAATAGCAAAGGCATAATATCCTAGTTCCCGCATTAACCATGGAAGGCCATTAAAAGTATTCTCTTCATACAATCGATAGATTTCACCATCAATTAAAGGATATATACTATTTAAACTAGTAAATTCTGCGTCCGCTGTATTACCTTTTCCAGTATTCGAATAAAATTGGTCAAAATATAGCGTATCTTGTTCAAGAAGCTGATTTAGATTTGGTGTAATCTCCTGTCCATTATACTCGGCTCCTATAACAAAATCCTGAAATGCTTCTAATTGTATCACAATCAGGTTTTTATCCTTTCCGATTCCCCGATACATAGGAGCTTCTGGTGTTACCGTAACTTCTTCTAAGACTTGGAGAATCTCTTCCTCCTCCATTGTTTCCGGGGCTAGGTTGCTGGAGATGGTTTCATAGATATCGTTTACATGGCTTGTAAAAAACTCCATCTTATTCACCCGTTCAAATGCTACTGAGTTTAGAGGATTGGCAATCAACAGGATAATTACTACAGTTAAACTATAAACAGCCATTCGAATCCGTCTCCTTGTCTTCCCACAGGGATAAGACAAGCGGATGGATATCTTTTTAAAGCTATAATAGATAAATGGAATATCTATAAATAAGAGAAAACTTGCCGGTATCAAAGTCGCAATAAAACTTTTGGGTACTGCTGTGACACTTTTTGCTTGCCATAGCTGCCGGATAGAAACTGTCTGATTATAGTAATTGTAATACATGGTATCTGCAAACATCAGTAAGCTAAAGAGAATATATACCGTTAGGAATATTCCTCTTTTACGCTTTAGGGTTGAGCCTCCAAAGCAGACAAAAATTATCCCCCACACCAGGAGACTCAATATTATTAAAACAACTTCCATTTTATTTACTTCGATAAGAGAATAGTATACCATCATTTTAAATGCAAATAATATGGCGATAAAATATGGTTTTGCTAGTAACTCTTTTATTCTGTCCTTCATATAACAACCATGCCTTTCTTCCTATCTTTTATGCTTTGTTCCCTAATCGCTAATTTGTACGATGATATTTGTTAAATAAAGTAATCCTTGACTATGAATTATAATATAACATCACTCTTCGATAAGCAAGCGGTAAAATTCTTAATAATTTCTTAAGGACAAAGAAAGGAGCCTGCAAACCTACAGACTCCATACTCTTATTCCGTATACTTAAAAGTCCTATTCATCCTTTCCTACTTCTGTTAAAGATTTTACCATACCAGCAAGACCTTGAATTTCAGAAGGGATAATAATTTTCGTTGCTTTTCCATCCGCTGCCTTGGCAAAGGCTTCTAAACTCTTTAACTGAATTACTGCACTCTGGGGATCCGCTTCATTTAAGAAGCGAATTCCATCTGCATTGGCCTGCTGAATAGCCAAAATTGCTTCTGCTTGACCTTCTGCTTCCTTAATGGTAGCTTCTTTCTTTGCTTCTGCCCTTAGGATTGCCGCTTGCTTCTCACCCTCTGCTTCCAGTATTGCAGATTCCTTTTTGCCTTCTGCTACTAAGATGGCAGAACGTTTTTCCCCTTCTGCAATTAGGATGGCTTCTCTGCGTTCCCGTTCCGCCTTCATCTGCTTTTCCATGGCATCTTGAATTGCTGCAGGAGGAATAATATTTTTAAGTTCAACTCGGTTAACTTTAATTCCCCATGGATCTGTAGCCACATCAAGGGATACTCTCATTTTTGTGTTTATAATTTCTCTGGATGTAAGAGTTTCATCTAACTCCAAATCACCTATGATATTTCTTAAGGTGGTTGCAGTTAAGTTTTCAATTGCCATTAGTGGGTTTTCAACTCCATAGGTATAGAGCTTAGGATCTGTAATTTGATAAAAAACTACTGTATCGATCTTCATGGTGACATTATCCTTGGTAATTACTGGCTGTGGCGGAAAATCTACCACTTGTTCCTTTAAAAGCACTTTCTTTGCCACCTTATCAATAAGTGGTGCTTTCATATGGATACCCACATCCCATGTTGCCTGATATCCCCCTAGCCGCTCTACTATGTAAGCATGAGCTTGAGGTACGATTTTGACACAAGAAGCTAGAATAAGTAAAACTAAGATTCCAAAAACAATAAGAATAATTGCTACTGTATCCATTTATAAATCCTCCTTTATATTATACTTACAATTAATTTAACACCTGATATACCTTCTACCTTTACCTTGGTACCCTTTTCAATAACATTTCCATCCAAGGATCTGGCAGACCACTCTTGCCCATCTACAATCACCTGGCCAGTTGCATTCATATTGTCTATCGTTATAGTAACCATAGCCTCTTTACCAATAACACCCTGATAATTGGTTTTGGTTCTTTTGGGATTAAAATGTTTTATTACCAATGGTCTTGTAAAATATAAGAGTGCGAAGGATACTAATAAGAATAAAATTATCTCTAAAATTATATTATCAACAAATAATGATACAATAAATGCAACCAAGGCTCCCCCTGCGAACCATATGGTAGTCAAACCCAATGTAATAATCTCTATTAATATCAATACCGCAAGAACAATTAGCCAGTAAATTGAATACATCATAGTAATTTCCCCTTTCTTAATCGGTTACTATTATTTTACTGTAATTACACGAATTATACAATAGCCACAAAAGGATTCTAATTATCTTTTAATCTAATTTAATCTATGTCTAAGTTTCTATTTCATTCATGATCAAATGAAGGGATAGAAAAAGAAAATCCTCATAATGGTTTTGAATCTAGTCAAAAACATCATGAGGATTATATGTAGGTGTTTCAATCATTTACCTATAGAAGAGACATTGCTTACAATTGTTGTACTTGTTGTTCCATCATTCCCAACTGAATTGTTAGATTACCATTTCTACATCTTAATTCGTCAAGGAATTCTTTTTCCGATACATTATCTTTCATAATAATATGATAAGTTATTTCATACAATGTTCCAAGATTGGTTGTCTTTACCCTCTGAATTTCACTTCTTTTAAGATATTTATCGAAGATATCGTCAAAAGCGGTTTGATAATTCATATCTTCTGGTATAACCACCTTGAGTCTTTTTTCCACTTGCCTAGTAAAGCCAAAATTTGTTTTTTTAATCAATAAGATCACCAAGCAAAAGATAATTGTTATAATTGCTGCAAAGGTAATATAGCCTAGTCCTGTTGTAAGTCCAATTGCCATCGATAAAAATACTAAGGAGATGTCCTTGGAGTCACCAGGTAAACTTCGATACCGTATCAAAGTAAATACACCAGCGATGGAAAAGGCTCGTGCCACATTGCTTCCTACCAATAGAATAACAACCGAAACTAAGGCTGGTAAGATCACCAAGCTTAAAATAAAGTTGGGAGAACGATCTTTATGGGTTGTTATTAGTATGTATACAAGGCTAACTACCAATCCTAAAAGTAAGGATGCGATAATACAAATCAAGGTACTCTTAATATCCATGGATACATCCGTCACCGGAACAGCATTATTATTAAAAATTGTTTCAAACATAATTGCCCTCCTAAGCATAGATACATTTATCGTTTGTTATATTTTCAAGTTTACTAGCTTCCAAAATCATTTGTTTATATTCATTTCCATATTTGGAATAGCTGGTCGGGTAGATCTTATGTTCTGACAACATTTTAGCAAACCATATGGGTACCGCTTGCTCTGCTTTGGCTTCCATGATCCATAGTTTGGGATCCAAAAGTACTTCTCCGTAATTTCCAATATCCAATCCGATATCATAGCGCCTAGTTCTAATATTGGTATCAAAGGTGACTCGAAAACTTCTGTCATCCTTACCAAACAAGGCCATTCTATCATAAGAAAGAAAAAGAGCTGGTTCTAAAGAATACCTTTGTACAATATAATCAATCTCATTGAGCACTTGTCCATTCATATAAGACTTAAGAGCTGGCTTTTCTTTGGTTCTGATATATTGATAGGCATCTTTTAACTTTATCTTGGTTCTTCTTTTATTTACAAATCCTTTGAATTTCTTTTTAATTTCAAGATAAACAAGATCATTCTCCTTAACTACTCCATAACTTCTGAGTCTGACTTTTTCCTTATATACCGGTTTTTCAATGGATTTACGAATCAAATCATTGTTAGGAGAATCATAATAAATATTACAAATGGTATACAAATCCCCATTTCTACTATGTTCATCTACATGCATAAATTCTTCTAAAATCGGAGTAATCTTTCGATACATAGCATCGGATATTAAGTACTTTTTTTCATGTCTGTTAAACACTTCAATAGCCAACTACAGCAGCCCCTTTATAATATTCTCAAGAACGACAATTCTAAAGTAAACGATTTACTAATTCAGTCTGCCTAAAATAATGCAACTACATCCAGTATACCATATTTCGATATTATATGATATATTATTTGGAATTCTTTTCATTTTTCCTTCTCTGTCTTGCTGCTTCGTACATGAATATGGCTGCCGCTATGGCTGCATTCAAGGATTCCACCTTGCCAGCCATGGGTATTCGTACTAAAACATCGGCCATAGATGCTGTTTCATCGGTTAAACCATTGGCCTCATTTCCAATTAATATGGCACATTTGTTTTTAAAAGTATCTTCTGTATCATAGTCCTTCCCAGATAAGTGGGCAGCATATATGGGAATTCCATGTTTTTTTACTTGTTTCAATAAGTCCGAAAGATTCTCTGTTTGATAAAAAGGAACCCGAAAAATAGAGCCCATGGTAGAACGAATTGTCTTAGGATTAAAGAGATCGACACAGGATTGATTTAATATAATTCCTGTAATCCCAGCTCCTTCTGCCGTTCGAATCATGGTCCCCAAATTACCGGGATCCCTAATGTCCTCTAATATTAATAAGCATGGATTTGGTGCTTGAAGCATGGATGATAAGGAATAAGTAGGATTTTGAACAATCCCCATGATTCCTTGAGGGGTTTTTGTATCTGAAATCTCTTTAAATAAAGAATCCGATACTACTTCATAATCAAAACCTTGGAAATAGGTCGGCTCTTCCTTAAGGATTTCCTGATAAAAACTTTCTGAAGCATAAGCCTTTTTTAAAATGTTTAAAGCTTTCGCTTCTTCAAACATTTTTACCCCTTCTATTACAAAAACACCCTGCTCCTTCCTAGCCTTCGCTTTTTTCTGTAGTAATGCTAAGTTTTTAATTTGAGGATTGCTTGTGCTGCTTAGCATACTTTTTTCTTTCATGATATCATTCCTCTTTGCTAGAAATGGATTACAAGCGTAAAAGCCTTGGTCGTAGCCGACCAGGCCTTTAAACTTCTTCATTCATATTTGCTAGTTTTGCTGCTTGATCAGCGGCAATTAAACTGTCGATTAGTTCATGTAAATTACCATTCATAACCTCATCTAATTGGTGTAGGGTCAATTTAATTCTATGATCGGTTACTCTTCCTTGAGGGAAGTTATAGGTTCTAATTTTTTCTGAACGATCACCGGTACCGATTTGACTTTTTCTTGCAGCTGCTTCCGCACTTTGGGCTTTCTGCATTTCTAATTCATATAATCTGGAACGTAAAATCTTAAGTGCCTTTTCCTTGTTTTTTAGCTGAGATTTTTCATCCTGACAGGATACTACAATCCCAGTAGGAATATGGGTTAGGCGAACTGCAGAGTCTGTGGTATTAACACATTGTCCACCATTTCCGGAAGCACGGAATACGTCAAATTTACAGTCATTCATATCCAATTCCACATCGACTTCTTCTGCTTCAGGCATAATTGCCACTGTTGCCGTTGAAGTATGGATTCTTCCGCCTGATTCTGTAACGGGAACTCTTTGTACCCGGTGCACACCACTTTCGTATTTTAATTTCGAATAAGCGCCTTTTCCGTTAATCATAAAAATAACTTCTTTAAAACCGCCGATTCCATTTTCATTTACGTTCATCATTTCGGCTTTCCAACGATTTTGCTCTGCATACATTACATACATACGATAGAGTTCGGCAGCAAATAGGGCTGCTTCGTCTCCACCAGCACCGCCTCTTATTTCAACAATAACGTTCTTGTCATCATTGGGATCCTTAGGAAGCAATAATATCTTTAATTCCTCTTCAATCTTTTCCAATTTTTGCTTGCTCTCATTTAACTCTTCTTTGGCAAGCTCACGAATTTCTTCGTCACTTTCCTCTTCCAGCATTGCTAGACTATCCTCAATGGTAGTCTGAGTCTTCTTGTATTCTTTATATTTTTCAACTACATCGGTAATGTCAGATTGCTCTTTCATTAGCTTCCGATAACGATTTTGATCATTTACAACACTGGGATCCATTAATTCATTTTCTATTTCCTGATACCTTAGTAACAGATCCTCTAACTTATCAAACATTGATCGATTCCTCCATCTTAAATAGGTCTTTTTCCAACTACAATCCTATCGTTTCCGCTTAAATCCTTGATTACTCTAATATCACACAAGCCCGCCCCCGAAAGAATCTCCCTAACTTGCTTCCCCTGGTCGTGACCAATTTCATAAAAAATGTATCCTCCCTTGTTTAGATGGTTCAACATGGCCCAGGTGATTTTGCGATAAAATATCAAACCATCCTCACTACCATCCAAGGCAGTTCGAGGTTCATGATACTGCACCTCAGGCATCAATTGCTCTATCATCTGTGTAGGGATATAAGGGGGATTGGATACTATGATATCAAAGCTTCCTTCTACTTTTTCAAACAAATCACTCTGTAACCATGTGACATCCACCCCATGTGTAAGAGCATTTTTTTTTGCAATATTTAAGGCTGGATCCGATATGTCGACCCCAACTGCCTTTGTTAAGTTACCTAGTTTCGCTAGACTGATAATAATGCAGCCTGATCCGGTACACATATCCAGTACACTCTTATTATTGCACACCTTCAGTACTTCTTCTACCAAGCATTCTGTGTCCTGTCTTGGTATGAGTACATCTTCCGTTACATGAAATTCCAGTCCCATAAATTCCTGGGTTCCAGTGATATGCTGAAGAGGTACATGAGTCGCTCTTTTGTGTATATAATCCATATACTTTAATTGAACTGGCTCAGGAGCAAATTCCTCAGCATGCATCAAGTAACTCACCCTGTCAAACCCAGTTACATAGGCAAGCAGATACCATGCATCCACATCGGCATCTGCTATCTTGTTCTGCTCTAATATTTTCTTGGCAGAATTCATTAATTCCCTATACCTTTTCATTGTACTCCTTAGCTTCGATTCAAGTACTCAATCATCAGTAACTATTATAAGATATTAAAACATAACTATTTACTTACTATATTAATAATTTTTCTTATAAATTATCATTCATTTTCTATTTTCAAAAATTCAAGAGCCTTCTAAATGTCTAAATACTTATCCAGAGCCTTTAAGATGTCGTCATCTTCCTCATCCGCTGGCTCATCCGAAGGGTCTATTGTAGCATGTCCTAGCTGCTTTTCAGTATGAACTTTTTCACGGAAATTTTTCTTGATTTTTTCCTCTTTAAGTCCCGGGGCTTTCATTTCTTGATCATTTAAAAAACTCTTCCAATCAAATACGGTTTCTACAGATTGTATAGCCACCTCTATCATAGCATCATCAGGTTCTCTAGTGGTTAGACCTTGTAACCATAAACCAGGCTTACTTAATATATGAACCAGTTTACTTTCACTTTTCCCTGCTAGACGAATGAACTCATAGGATACCCCTGCGATTACAGGAACCAATAAAACTCGAGACAAGATTCGTAACCATAAATTCTGAGTTGGTATCAGCATGAAAAAAGCCAAACTGATCAACATTACCAATAACATGAAACTGGTACCACAACGTTTGTGTTGCTTCGATTGCCATTTCACATTTTCTACTGTCAATTCAAATCCATTTTCCAGACAATTAATTGTCTTATGTTCTGCTCCGTGATACATAAATACTCGTTTTATTTCAGGCATTAAGGATGCCGCAAAAACATAACCAATAAATATAACTAATCGTAAGACACCTTCTAATAGGGTGTTTACAAATTTATTTTTTATTAAATTTGACAATAATCCAGAAACGAGTACTGGTAGAATCATAAAAAGTGTAACTGATAATCCTATGGATAGCACAACAGCTGCCACCATTAAGAGGGCATCGCTCTTGTCCGTCTTTTTTAGCTCATCCTTTTCTTTTGTCCGATTTGTATCCGTATTGGTGTCTTCTACATTGTCTGCAATGGATATTTCTTCTATTACAAAATCCTTATCCTCAGTCTTTTTTCCTTTGGATTTCCCACTTTTCTTCTCTTTTGTAATCTCTTCCTCTTCTTCAATAAAACTGGAAGAAAAGTTAATTACTTTGATTCCTACAAGCAAAGAATCAACAAAGGCAAGCATACCTCTAAAAATAGGTAGTTTAAATAGTCTTACCTTATCAGAAAAATCCTTATGCGTATTCTTTTCAACTACAATTTCATTGTTTGGCTTGCGTACTGCAACGGCATATTGATCTTTATTTTTCATCATTACGCCTTCAATAACAGCCATTCCCCCTATACCTGAAGGTTTCATCTGGACACCAAACCTTTCCATGTCTGCTGTTTTGGCAGAACATTTTTATTCAATGATAACTTGTTTCTTTATTTAAAAATAGGCTGAGGAAGTGAACCTCAACCCGATTTTTAACGCTTATAGTTTTATTATCTATTAGTTTTGATTTAAACCATATCTGCGGTTAAACTTATCAATTGCTCCACGGGCTGCAACTGTCTTCTGCTGGCCAGTATAGAACGAATGACACTTAGAACAAACTTCTACGTGAATATCTTCCTTAGTAGAACCTGTTACAAATGTATTACCACAGTTACATTCAACCTTTGCCTGATAATAACGTGGATGGATTCCTTCTTTCATGATTTCACCTCTTTATGAATAATTAGTACATATTATATTTCATATAATAAACAATACTTATAAAAAGCTTTTAAATTATAACATAGGTTAATGATGATTGCAAGAGTTAAAAGACAATTTTAGTCTTTTTTATGATTTCAACGAACTCAGTATTGTTCTTTGTTTTAAGAAAAATGTCAATGATTCTCTCCAATGCTTCCTCGGATTTCATGCCACCCAAAGCCTTTCGCATTAAAAAAGTAGCTTCTAATTCCGGTTGGGTTAGGAGCAAATCTTCTCTCCTTGTACTGGATCTCGGAAGGTCAATGGCAGGAAAGATTCTCTTTTCTGACAAACTACGATCTAGAACAAGTTCCATATTTCCTGTTCCTTTAAATTCTTCAAAGACCACATCGTCCATTCTACTACCGGTATCTACTAAAGCAGTCGCTAAAATTGTTAGACTGCCCCCTTCACGCATATTTCGCGCAGCACCGAAAAATTTCTTTGGCATATGGAGGGCTGCTGGATCAAGACCACCAGAAAGAGTTCTACCACTGGGTTGAACGGTCAAGTTATATGCCCTTGCCAACCTAGTAATACTATCCAACAAAATAATGACATCCTGACGATGCTCCACAAGACGTTTTGCTCGTTCAATGACCATTTCCGAAACCCTTTTATGATTTTCCGGAAGCTCATCAAAGGTTGAGTAGATTACTTCAACATTTTTACCCTCTATGGATTCTTTGATATCAGTTACTTCCTCAGGTCTTTCGTCAATCAACAAAATAATTAAATGCATTTCAGGGTGATTCGTAGTGATAGCCTTAGCAATCTGTTTCAGAAGGGTTGTCTTTCCTGTTTTTGGTTGGGAAACAATCATCCCCCTTTGTCCCTTACCAATGGGAGATATCAAATCAACCATACGCATGGCTATACCTGATCTTGGCGTTTCCAGATGAATTCTATGATTAGGAAATATGGGAGTTAGATCTTCGAATCTTTTACGTTTAGATGCTTCGTTTGGATGGAATCCATTGACGGATTTAACATAGAGCAATGCACTGAATTTTTCATTCTGACTTTTAATTCTTGTGTTTCCAGATACAATATCGCCTGTTTTTAAGTTAAATCTTCGAATCTGTGCAGGGGATACATATACATCATTTTCACCAGGTAGATAATTATCGCAACGAATAAATCCATAACCATCCGGCAATACCTCTAAAATACCTTCCTTTGTCTCTCCACTATCTAACGCTTCGATATCACTGTGTATACCCGCCTGCTTACGTTCCTCTCTTTGACTTTGTTCACCTTGACTTTGTTCCTCATGAGCCTGTTCCATGTTTTCATTCTGAACTTGCTTATCATTCTCTCCTTGATTCGCCTGCCTTGGTCTAAGAACTCTATGCCTGACAACTGGGGATGCTTCCTCTCTCTCGGAATTCCCTTCGATCACTGGTTCAGACTGTTCCATTGCCTTCTCTTTTTCTGTGCTTGCTTGCACTTCACTATTAAAATCGGCATCTGCTTTTATAATTGCTTCAATTAATTGACTTTTCTTGTAAGTAGTTATGTTTTTAATGCCTCTCTCCTTGGCCAATGCTCTTAGATTGGCAAGCGTCATAGAATCATATTTGCTTTCCATTGATTCAGCTCCTTTTACCTCAGTATTAAATTCTAATTGGATTGGATTGTTCGAAAGATGTGTGATAGACAATATTATGTGAAGAAGGATGTAATATAAGTGACTATCCATTTATTCATAGTATATTATACACCAATCTATTCGGAAAGAAAAGGTTTTTCTTTCATTCCATACGAAATCACACTTTTGTTTCCACTTGATTTACATATTTCTTAGTGTTATGATTAATTTTGAACTATTTTCCATTATAAAAAGTAAGTTTCCAATATTACTAAGATAAACTAGACAGACAGGATGATTCATATGGATATTTATAAAAAAGCCCTTCAGATGCACGAAGAATGGCAGGGCAAATTAGAAATTGTTTCAAAATGTAAGGTATCCTCCAGGGAAGATCTAGCCATCGCTTATACTCCAGGGGTTGCACAACCTTGTATGGAGATTGCCAAGGATAAGAAGGCTGCCTATCGCTATACCATGAAATCCAATACGGTAGCCGTGATTTCCGACGGAAGCGCTGTGCTGGGTTTGGGTAATATTGGCCCCTATGGAGCAATGCCTGTGATGGAAGGAAAAGCTGTCCTTTTTAAAGAATTCGCTGGTGTAAATGCTATTCCTATCTGTCTTGATACCCAAGATACCGAGGAGATAATTCAAACCATTCTTCATATTGCTCCTGCCTTTGGTGGTATTAATCTGGAAGATATCTGTGCTCCCAAATGCTTTGAAATCGAAGAGAAATTGCAAGAACTCCTAGATATACCTGTTTTCCATGACGATCAACATGGTACCGCAATCGTTGTTTTAGCAGGGGTCATTAATGCCCTTAAGGTAACCGAAAAATCCAAAGAAAACTGCTCTATCGTAGTTAATGGTGCTGGTGCTGCCGGAATAGCCATAACTAAACTACTATACTCTTATGGATTTAAAAACATTACCTTATGTGATATTCATGGAATTTTATACAAAGACAGTAAAAATCTTAATTGGATGCAGGAGAAAATCCTTCAAATAACCAATCCCGAACAAAGAAAGGGAAACCTGGCAGAGGCCTTAAAAGGTGCTGATATGTTGATTGGAGTATCTGCCCCTAATATTGTAACAAAGGAAATGGTAGCCTCCATGAACAAAAATTCTATTGTTTTTGCCATGGCCAATCCTGTTCCAGAAATTATGCCTAATCTAGCCAAAGAAGCAGGTGCCAAAGTGGTTGCAACTGGTCGATCCGATTTTCCAAACCAAGTAAATAATGTTCTGGCCTTTCCCGGAATCTTTAAAGGTGCCTTAGAAGGTCGAGCAAGGGCGATTACGGAAGAAATGAAGCTGGCTGCCGCTATTGCCATAGCTGGTTTGGTAGAGGAAGATCAGTTAAATGAAGACTATATTATACCCCAGCCCTTTGACCAGCGAGTAGTAGATATGGTCAGCAAAGCCGTACAGGAACATATCATCCATAGAAACTAAGGAGGAACTATGCCTAATTATAACCCATGTTTTTGGAATCAAAAACGGTATCACTCCTTAGACTACGAGTTAAAAAGGTTATTTGGACATAAGGTATATAAACTTTCATTAAATGGAGGGATGTCTTGTCCAAACCGAGATGGTACCCTTGATACTAGGGGATGTATTTTTTGCAGTAGTGGTGGATCTGGTGATTTTGCTAGCTCCCCAGATAGCTCTATAACAGATCAGATTGAAGCAGCAAAACAACTGGTCAAGCTTAAGCTTCCTAGGAATGAAGAAGTAAAATATATTGCATATTTTCAAGCTTACACCAATACTCATGCTTCTATCGATTATCTTAGGAAAATTTTCATGGAAGCCATAAATCATCCCGATATCCTAATTTTATCCATTGCAACTAGACCCGATTGTCTGAGCAAGGAAGTTCTTGAGCTTTTAGATGATTTAAATAAAATCAAACCCCTTTGGATAGAGCTTGGTCTCCAAACCATCCATGAAAGAACAGCTCAATTTATACGCCGTGGATATTCCCTAGCCACCTTTGATGAGGCGGTAAAAAATCTCCACCAGAGAAAGATCACCATAATCGTACACACCATACTTGGTTTACCTGGCGAATCCAAAAAAGACATCCTAGAATCCATCTCCTATCTGGGAAAACAGAAGGTTCAAGGAATAAAGCTTCAACTTTTACACATATTAAAGGGAACTGATTTGGGAGTTCTATATGAAGAAGGAAAAATAGATCATGTCTTAGACTTTGAAGAATATGTGGATCTTGTAATCGCCTGTCTTGAGCACTTACCCAAGGAAATGGTGATTCATCGCATTTCAGGAGACGGTCCAAAAAAATTATTACTGGCTCCCCTATGGAGTGGACATAAAAAAATGGTCTTAAATCGAATTCATCAGAGGATGAAAGAGCTAGATACCTGGCAGGGACGATTATATGATTTTACCTAGGATAAAGAAACTAATGAAACAAATTGATTCTAGCAGATAAGGAGGAATATTATGCAGTCCGATACCTTCATGTTATATAAGTTAATGATTTTATATATGTTAAATAAGGTCAAGTTTCCCTTGACCAATGCTCAATTAACTTCATTTATCTTGGAGAAGGAATATACAAATTATTTCAATATACAACAGGCAATATCGGAACTTATTGATGATTCCTTCATTGCTGTAAAAACCATTCGCAATAGTTCTTTATATCGAATAACAGAAAGCGGAAAAGAGACCTTGCTATTTTTTGATAATATGATATCGGCAGGTATAAAAGAGGATATCGACTTGTATTTACAGGAAAATAAATACGACTTGCAGCAAGAAGTTTCTACCCCGGCTCAGTACTTCCAAATAAAAAAAGGGGAATACTCTGTTCATATGAAAGTAATTGAACAAGATACCCCTATTATTGAACTCAATCTCATTGTACCTACTGAGGACGAAGCCTCCCTAATGTGTAACAATTGGAAGGAAAAAAGCTCTGATATTTATTCTTATTTAATGGCATCCTTACTGGATGACAAATTATAAATCACATATTTCCACAATAGATTCCCATATTTCATCCCTACCCTGCTTGGTTGTGGCGGAAAATGGGAATATTTTTGTGCCCGGTACTACATTCAATTCATCCCGAATCATTTTTATATGCTTGTCCTTTTGACTTCGTTTAATTTTATCCAATTTGGTAGCTATAATGATTGGTTGGAATCCATGGTAGACAATCCAATCATACATATTTTTGTCATTTTCAGATGGTTTATGCCGGATATCCACCAAGAGGAAAACAGCTTTTAACTGTTTTGATGTTTTCAAATATTTTTCTATCATCTTTCCCCATTTTTCCTTGATCGATATCGATACTTTCGCATAACCGTAACCTGGCAAGTCAACAAAATATAGTAGGTCATTAATATTATAGAAATTAATTGTCTGGGTTTTACCCGGTTGGGATGATGTACGAGCCAAGGATTTTCGATTCATTAAAGCATTGATCAGTGAGGATTTACCCACATTGGACTTTCCTGCAAATGCAATCTCTGGCTTGTCATTTACCGGCAATACACTGGTAATTCCACAAACTGTCTCCAATTCTACATGTTTAATAATCATGGTTTCCCCTCCTGATTTTTGTGTTTTATTTAAGATGATTTACTTCTATCGTTTAAAAAGCTTTCCATCAGAATAAACATTCTAACGGAAAGCTTCTTTCCTTATCTAATCTTCTGGACTTACCAGCGATCCAATCGATCACTAGAAGCTTGTATTACTATGAAATGTCCTAAGCGATTTCACCTTTGCTTTTTTTTGATGAACGTTTTACAATTGGCTTTCTAGTAACATTTTCATCTGAGAATATTATTTGAGGTTTTTCTTCGCCTAATACTGCATTCTTTGTGATGATGCATTTTACAGCTTTAGTGTCCGAAGGAATCGTATACATAGAATCCATCATTACTGCTTCCATAATCGCTCGTAGTCCTCTAGCTCCAATCTTACGTTCAAAAGATTGTTTCGCTATTTCTTCTATAGCGTCTGGCTCAAACTCTAATTCTACACCATCTAATTCAAACAGCTTCTTATACTGTTTGGTAATTGCATTTTTGGGTTCCGTTAGAATTTTTACCAATGCTTTTTCATCCAACATATCCAAAGCTACGCAAACCGGAACACGTCCAACGAATTCTGGAATCATTCCGAATTTTACAAGATCCTGAGGCATGGTCTGACGCAAGATTTCACCTACATTGGTTTTATTCTTCTCATGAATCTGAGCATTAAATCCAATGGATTTCTGTCCAATTCTGGATTCAATAATCTTTTCCAGTCCATCAAAGGCACCACCACAGATAAATAATATGTTCGTTGTATCAATTTGGATAAACTCCTGATGAGGATGTTTTCTTCCACCCTGTGGGGGCACGGAAGCTACTGTACCCTCCAAAATCTTTAGGAGTGCCTGCTGTACTCCTTCTCCAGATACATCTCTTGTAATGGAGGTATTCTCTGACTTCCTTGTGATTTTATCGATTTCATCCACATAGATTATGCCATATTCCGCACGTTCTATATCAAAATCTGCTGCCTGGATTAATTTTAATAGGATATTTTCAACATCCTCACCGACATAACCTGCTTCTGTCAATGCTGTAGCATCAGCTATTGCAAATGGAACATTTAACAGCTTTGCAAGGGTTTGGGCAAGATAAGTTTTACCGGAACCTGTAGGACCAATCATTAGGATATTGCTCTTTTGAAGTTCAACATCTAAATCTTTATCTGCCAATACTCTCTTATAATGGTTGTATACGGAAACTGCTAATACTTTCTTTGCTTCATCCTGGCCAACAACATGCTGATCCAGGAAATTTTTAATTTCAACCGGTTTCAGAAGATTTATGTCTGAATCTATAACAGAATCGCCCTCAAATTCCTCTTCGATGATTTCACTGCAGATTTCAATGCATTCATCACATATATATACTCCAGGACCTGCAATTAGTTTACGAACCTGATCCTGTGTTTTATTACAAAAGGAACATCTAAGTTGTTTTCTGTCTTCAACTTTTCCTGCCACTAAATCTTTCACCTCATTCTCTGTGTAGTGCAAAGCATACCTTTGATTATCTTCTTTCCAGTATGCCATCGATGATGCCGTAATCCTTTGCCTCATCAGCACTCATATAAAAGTCCCTTTCTGTATCTACTTCGATTACTTCTAGGGGTTTACCTGTATTCTTTGATAAGATTTCATTTAATCTTCTTCTAATTCTTATAATATTATCAGCAACAATTTTAATGTCCGTTGCTTGACCTCTGGCTCCACCAGAAGGCTGATGAATCATAATTTCAGAATTAGGAAGTGCAAAACGTTTTCCCTTTGTACCACCTGCCAATAAGAATGCTCCCATGCTGGCAGCTAGGCCGATACAAATGGTTGATACATCACATTTAATGTAGTTCATCGTATCATAGATTGCCATTCCTGCTGTTACAGACCCACCAGGACTATTAATATAGAAATTGATATCCTTTCCTGGATCTTCTGATTCTAAGAACAACAATTGGGCAACGATTAAGCTTGCTGTTGTATCATTAACTTCTTCTCCAAGAAAAATGATTCTTTCTTTTAATAATCTAGAATAAATATCGTAGCTTCTCTCTCCACGACTAGTCTGTTCAATAACATAAGGTACTAAACTCATATGAAACCCTCCTTTTTATAACAATAAATGTTCTCTTAAAGCCGGTAATTCCATAATTATTAAATAATCCTATATCTCCTAGGAAAATCTCCTAAACTTATTTTGCTGGCTCAACTTCAACAGCTTGCTCTACTACTAGGTCAACTGCCTTTTGTACAGCAATATCCGCTTTCATCTGCTCTTTTTCATTTTCTCCAATAACTTCTTTCAGTTTATCCAGTTCCATTTTATACTGTTCTGCCATATTGGATAGTTCTTTATCCAATTCTTCTTCTGAAACCTCGATATTTTCAGCCTTAGCTACTGCTTCTAATACTAGTCTACTCTGGATACGTTTTAAAGCTTGAGGTCTTAAGTTATCTAAGAACTTCTTAGCATCCATACCAGTGAATTGGAAATATTGCTCTATGGAAAGCCCTTGATATTGCATTCTCTGAGCAAAATCATCTGCCATTTGTCTTGTCTGTAAATCTAACATAGGCTCTGGAATATCCATTTGGGCATTTTCAATGATTTTATCTACTACTTCATTTTCTTTAGCAATTTTTACTTCTTTTTCCTTATTAGATTTAATTGTAGCCTTAACACTTTCCTTGTATTCATCTAAAGTATCAAATTCAGATACATCCTGTGCAAAATCATCATCCAACTCTGGAAGTTCTTTTACCTTAATTTCTTTTATTGTAACTTTAAATAGTGCAGGTTTACCAGCTAAGTCCTTAGCATGATACTCTTCTGGGAAAGTCACATTCACTTCTACTTCTTCACCAATTGATTTACCAATTAATTGCTCTTCGAAGGTATCAATAAAGCTGTGAGAACCAATTGTCAAGGAATAGTCTTCACCTTTTCCTCCTTCAAATGCCACACCGTCAACAAAACCTTCAAAATCAATTACGGTAATATCACCATCTTGAACTGGTCTGTCATCAATGGTAACCATTCTAGAATTTTTTTCTCTTTCCTCATTGATCTTAGCCATTAGTTCGTCATCCGTAACGGTAACTTCTTTCTTTTCAATTTCGATTCCCTTGTACTGACCTAAAGTTACCTCCGGTTTTAATGCTACTTCCGCTGTAAAAATAAAAGGTTTGCCTTTTTCAATCTGAATTACATCAATTTCAGGTCTGGATACGATATCTAGACCACTTTCATTGGCTGCCTTCTCGTAAGCTTCTGGAATAATTTCATTGGCAGCATCTTCATAAAAAATACTAGGACCATACATTTTCTCAATAATTGCAAGAGGTGCCTTACCTCTACGAAATCCCTGAACATTAATCCTATTCCTATTTTTAAGATAAGCTTTTTGAATTGCTTGTTCAAATTCCTCAGCACTAGCCTCTATGGTAAGCTTTGCCATGTTTTTTTCTAACTTTTCAACTTGTAAACTCATATTGTAATTTCCTCCTGTTTTTTTGGGGGAGGGAATTTTCCTCCCTGTTTTTATGGGGAAGAATTGTCTCCCCTATTTCTATTGGGGGGCATTTTCCTCCCTTTATCTCTATGTACTTTACTGTTAGCCAATTAATTCCATCCTATACATCCATTTCTAAAAAGTACATAATTTCTGCTTTTTACAGACATTTTGACATTAGTATATTATAACATAGCATTTCTGTAAATACTATATTTAATTTTTCTGCCGATTCTAACAATTCATTACTATTTCATTCCAGATTAAAGTATTCCCTAAATTTTATTAATCAATAATCACATGGCCTTCATTTTTTAATATCTGAACGATGTAATCTACCTTAGCCTTACACAGTTCTTCTGTCTTCGCCTCTACCATAACCCTTATTACAGGCTCTGTACCACTTTCACGAACAAGAACCCTACCATCCGTACCCAGTTCCTTCTCTACTTTAGCTATAGCCTCAATAACAGCAGCATCATTTCTTGCAGCTTTTTTATCTTTTACTTTAACATTTTTCAGTAACTGTGGAAAGATAATTAGGTCTTTGTGTAATTCGGAAAGTTTCGCTTTACTTTCTAGCATAACTTCCATCAATTTCAAGGATGTAAGAATACCATCCCCGGTTGTCGCATGCTTACTGAAAATAATATGGCCTGATTGTTCACCACCAATGGAATGACCATTGGCCATCATATTTTCATATACATATTTATCTCCTACTGTGGTTTTTTCATATTTGATACCCTTGCGTTCCAAGGCTTGATATAAGCCCATATTGGACATAATGGTTGTAACAATTGTGTTATTTGCAAGGTCATTTTTTTCCTTCATATAAACACCACATACGTATAAAATGTGATCTCCATCTATAATATTACCTTTATTATCAACGGCCAAACATCTGTCTGCGTCACCATCATATGCAAATCCTACATCCAGATTATTTTCCACAACAAACTTTTGTAGATGTTCCATATGAGTCGATCCACAATTATCATTAATATTGACACCATTGGGTTCGCCGTTAATGACATAAGTTTTAGCACCCAAAGCATCAAATACCCCTTTTGCAACGCTACTGGCTGCTCCATTAGCCAAATCAAGACCGACCCTTTTATCTTTAAATGATCTGGTGGCTAAGGATATCAGATATCCGATATAGCGATTTCTTCCCATGGAGTAATCTACTGTTCTACCAATATCTTCTCTTTTTGCCAAGGGTAGGTTATCTTCCTCGCAATCAATATACTCCTCAATGAGATTCTCAATTTCCGCCTCTAATTTATGTCCATTCCCATTAATTATTTTAATTCCATTATCATAATAAGGATTATGGCTAGCAGAAATCATTATACCACAATCAAATCCCTCACTACGAACCACATAGGAAACACTGGGGGTCGGGGTTACATGTAACAGGTATGCATCAGCTCCACTGGCAGTCAAACCAGCAACCAAGGAATATTCAAACATATAACTAGATCTCCTGGTATCCTTACCGATAACAATTCTTGCTTTATGATCTTTTCCATAGTAGTGACCTAAAAACCTTCCTACCTTATAGGCATGAGTTACCGTCAGGTTAACATTGGCCTCCCCACGAAATCCATCTGTACCAAAATATTTTCCCATTCTCTCAAAGTCCTTTCATGATGATCTTGTTTAGCACTTACGATTATCGTTTTTCACATCGCAAATACCAATATAATTTAAATTATTAATATTTGGCTTATTTTGACACAACAAATACGATTTTTATATGTATATACATAATTAACAATCTTTTTCTCGTATATCATTTTAACACAGTAAAAATGGTATTGAAAAGTAAAAAATTATTTTTTATATAGAATGACTTAATTTTACATGAAAATATATCCATAAATGATAGTTTTTCATATGAGATAACTACTATATAATTAAGAATAGAAAACCAAAGACAAAGTATGTATCTTTTGAAATGGAGGATGGAATGAAATTAAAAATTAAGCATCGATATCTTTTCATACTAATCATGGGACTAGGATTAGGTTCCACTTTTCTAAGTGGATGTGATAAAAATGTAAACCCAAAGGAAAAGGATCATTTCCTTGAACCTGATCAAAACGCTGAGAATTCCAATCGAGGGGATATCGATACCCATGGTAACCCCCATGACTCCAAATATCTGGCAGAAGAAAATAATGAAAAACCCGAAGAAACTATACCAATGGAGAAATCTCCACTTACATTAAAATTCTCGCAAATCAGCGGTGTATATAATGATGCTTTTTCACTGGAGCTAAGTTGTACCGAAGATTCCATCATTTATTACACTACCGACGGAAGTAATCCCATCACTAGCTCTAGCCGAATAGTATATCAATCTCCCATCCCAATTATAGATCGGAAGAATGATGAAAATACTATATCTGCAATGGATCCCTTTCTCTATGATGCGGCAAATGTGAATGTGAACAAAACTAGGGATGGCTTTATTAATTCTATCAGTAGTACCCCTTCCAAGAATGCTGTGGACAAATGTACCCTTATCAGAGCCGTTGCTGAGGACAAAGATGGGCTTTATACTGAGGTGGTTACCAATACCTATTTTGTCGGGGCTATGACAGAGCATATTAAAGGCATTCAAGAAAGCTGTCAGGCCTCTGGAAGCAAGCTGGCTATTATGTCCATTAGCATGAACCAGGATGATCTGTTCGATCCTGAGTATGGTATTTATGTAAAAGGCAATATCTATGAAAATGCCCTAGAAGCTTATCTTTCCACAGGAAAAAGACTGGATCCAGAAACCTCCAGACAACTGGATGCCAATTATAAACAAAAAGGTAGGCAGTGGGAAAGAAATGCACATATTGATTTCTTTGAAAGCGATGGAAGTACGACTAGCTTAGGACTGCAACAAGACTGTGGCATCCGAATTCAGGGTAATTATTCTCGTTCAGATCTACAAAAAGGCTTCCGATTATTTGCTAGGAAGGATTATGGAAATAAGAATTTTAATTATCCTTTCTTTGGTGAAGAATTAAAAGATGATAGGGGCTATACAATAACAAGATTTAAAACCCTAGTACTACGAAATGGTGGAAACACTGCATTTACAACAAAGTTTAGCGATACCTATTGGCAGTCTTTAGTGAAAGATCTCGCCTGCGAAACTCAAAGTTCTAGACCCTGCATTGTTTATCTTAATGGAGAGTATTGGGGTTTATACGTTCTCCAAGAAGACTATTCACAGGAATATTTTGAATTCACCCATGGCGTCAATAAGGATGATGTGGTTTTATATAAAGGAGATGCGGAAGCCCTAGCCTTAGGCTATAAGCTTGATGAAGGGAAACTTCCAGATGGGGTAACCGATGAGAGTTATTATTTTTATGATTTACTGGAATTCTTTCATCAACATAAGGATTTAAGTAATGATGATGATTATGAAGAGTTCGCTAAACTGGTTGACATAGAATCCGCTAGAGATTATTTTGCCATACAAATATGGATTAATAATAAATGGGATTGGCCAGGGAAGAATTGGTCTTTGTGGAGAACAACAAGAAAGGATCCTTACAATCCTTATGGAGATGGCAGATGGCGCTTCTGTATTTATGATGTTGAATTCGGTGGTGTCAGTGGTGCGAGCGATGCCAGAACCAATACCATAAAGGAGGATAATTATAAACCTTTGGGACTATTGGATATGGATACCAATAATCCAGCCGTTTTAATTTACGCATATTTAATGACCAATGAAAACTTTAGAGACGATTTTTCAGAAACCTTATTGTCCTTAAGCCAAAAGCAATTTCGCAAAGAAAGAGCCCTAGCTGCTCTAGATGTTTTTAAGAACACCTATGGTCCCCTTTATGATCAGTTTTTTGAACGATATCCCGGGTCTGGTAGTGCAGATAATAGTATTTATGGGCCTTATGCTAGTTATCAATGCATCAAAGATTTTTTACAAGAAAGAGCCAGATACATTCAACCTATGCTGGACTATGTAGATTGGGTTTATAGGGATAAATAATCGTAAGGATACCTTAAAAAGCATCACCAGGTTTTCCCCGGTGATGCTTTCATATTATCATTATTGTTGTTGTCCACCAGAACCAGCCATTTGCTGTTCCTGACTTCTAATCATACGTCTAACCATTTCTCCACCAACGGAACCATTTTGTCTACTTGTTAAGTCACCGTTGTATCCTTGTTTTAACGGAACACCTAATTCATTAGCAACTTCCATTTTGAAACGGTTAAGTGCTTCTCTAGCTTGAGGTACTTCTACTCTGTTAGATCCACTATTATTGTTTGCCATTATTTTTTCACCTCCGTCTTTTCTGGTATCAAAGCAGTCAATTACAAAATCAACTGTGTAGGTTCAGCGGTTTTACGTATGTTCGCCGCGCGTGATTTTGTTTGTGCTGCTTGTAATCTTATTATTTACTGGACTGGTATCAATTATTATGGTAATTATTGTTTTATCAACCAAAGTTTTGATTATACGACAAATAAATTTATATCTTTTTTTAAATCTATCTAATTAGCAGAAATATTCGATAAAAAGAGTTATAAGATTACCTTTTACTACAATCCAAAGCTTCTAATTTTCATTGTCCCTCATGGAATACTACTTTATACAACCATGACATATATATATATAAAGCAAGGCTTGGAAAGGCTGGAGTAATCTTGCATCTATTAAAAGGAATCAATAATTTTATTTGGGGAATACCATTGCCCATAATCCTCTTTGGTAGTCATATTTATTTTACCATTCATTTAAAAGGGGTTCAAAAACATATCGGCAAAGCAATCAAACTTTCCGTAACCCCTGATACAAAAGATAATGCGGTAGGGGATGTAAGTGGTTTTGCAACTCTTTCAGCCACCTTAGCTGCTACCCTTGGTACCGGAAATATCGTGGGCATTTCTACAGCCGTGGCTTATGGAGGACCAGGTGCCATCTTTTGGTGTTGGCTTACTGGTGTCCTTGGAATGGCAACTACATATGCCGAATGCTTTATTGGAATTCGATATCGAAAAAAGACAGAAGACGGTACCTATATTGGTGGTCCTATGTATGCTATGGAATATGGTTTAAAGAA
Organism: Clostridiales bacterium; assembly: GCA_012839085.1. Taxonomy (GTDB): domain Bacteria; phylum Bacillota; class Clostridia; order Lachnospirales; family Lachnospiraceae; genus Mobilitalea. The sequence continues at coordinate 3,265 of DUNZ01000087.1, read as the reverse complement.
AAAATGGTTGGCTGTATTTTTTGCCTTTTCTACCCTGATTGCTTCCTATGGCGTAGGTTGTTCCACCCAGGCTAGGGCGGTCACAGAAACCGCTAATACTTTATGGGGACTGCCAGAATACGCTGTAGGTATTGTTGTTGCTATCACTGTTGGCTTGGTCATTGTTGGTGGTATCAAATCAATCGGAAATATATGCAGTAAATTAGTTCCCGCTATGGGTTTTTTCTATCTGGCAGGATGCCTTATCTTATTAGTTTTAAATTATAAATATATTTACCCTGCTATTAGTTTTATTATAAAATCAGCTTTTATACCATCGAAATTACCTGCTGCTGTTACTGGTGGTTTTATCGGTAGTACCATTCGAACTGCTACTAGATATGGAATTGCCAGAGGACTCTTTACCAATGAAGCCGGTTTGGGTTCTGCTGCCATCGCTGCTGCCGGTGCCAAAACCTCTCATCCCCAAAGACAGGCTCTAATATCCATGAGCTCCACTTTCTGGGATACCGTAGTTATGTGTGCCATTACTGGCCTAGTGATTGTCACCAACCTTTTGAAGAATCCTGGATCAGCAGAAGGATATTCTTTTGCTGAACTAACAACTGCTGCATTTAACTCCATCCCTCTAGGAAGCAGAATGCTTGGTATCTCATTAATTGCATTTGCTATCGCAACCTTAATTGGTTGGTCCTATTTTGGAGAAAAAGCGGTAGAATATCTATTCGGAAAATCCGGAATAAATACCTACCGCCTCTGTTATATTCTTATGATTTTTGTCGGCTCCATCATGTCCCTAGATCTTGTATGGGAGCTGACCGATTTTGTTAATGCCCTAATGGCATTTCCTAATATCGTTTGCTTGTTTTATTTGCGTAAAGAAATACTTCCTTACACCCCTTTAGAATAGACTAATTCAGAATAGTCTTGTTTAGAATAGTCTTTCATCACTCATTAATTACAATGTTTCATAATGTTTATACTGAATTTCTTCTGCCAATTTTTTAGCTGCTTCTTGGCCTTTAAAATATTTCACCAAGGATAGGGAAAAATCAATGGCTGTACCCATGCCTCTGGAAGTAATAATGTTCTGATCCTCTACAACATTGCTATCCTTTGGATATGCACCTTTCAGCTTGCCTTCAAAGCCAGGATAACAGGTTGCATTTTTCCCTTCTAATATTCCTTTCATTCCAAAAACACTTGGTGCCGCACAAATAGCAGCAAGAGCTTTCTTCTTAGCATTAAAATCTCTCAAGAGAATATCTAGACCTTCATGCTCCATCAGGGTTGTCGTTCCTGGCATTCCACCAGGTAATATCAACATGTCAGCATCATCAAAATTGACATCTTCAAATAATTGCTCTGCCATAACGATAATTCCATGGGAGCCTTTTACCTCTAATTTTCCTGTGATTGATACCATGCTAATATCAATATCTACTCTCCGAAGTAGATCTACTACAGTTAATCCTTCAATCTCTTCAAAACCATCTGCTAGAAAAATATATACCTTATTCATTCACTTCACCCTTTTGTACTTTATTTTAATTATCATATGTTATTATATAATAATTTCCTAATTTTATCAATTCTCTATCCTATTCTTCATTGCTTAGAGTAAGATACACCGCTTTCATTTTCATCTACTCTATCATTAAGTTAGATACCCCAACATTCTTTAAAGTCATCATAGGCTTGCAAGCAGAACGCCTTCTATCTTTACTAGAGGGGCAGACAGATAACAAATAGCAATCATCATAATCCACCTGGAAGCTAAAGCATCCACAATTTCCTACCGTTTCATTATATAGGAGAGTTTTACCTTCGCCACACATCCGATATAATTTTACAATCCATTTGTGATTGCAACAGCAGGAACAACCCCAGATACATCCAAAGATAAGCCCTGGTTTTATTTTGCAAACTTCACAGGGTTCTGGCTCTGGACATGGGATTTGTACCGGAACTGGAATTGGAAAGGGTTGATATTCAATTGTGTGCTCTGCTTGTGGGCAGGGTGGACACTGGGGACAAGGTGGACACTCAGGACAAGGTGCACATTCCGGGCAAGGTTCCGGCATCGGACAGGGTGGGCACTCTGGGCAAGGTTCCGGCATAGGACAGGGTGGACACTCTGGGCAAGGTTCCGGCATCGGACAAGGGGGACACTCTGGACAAGGTTCTGGTGCCGGACAAGGTTCAGGCTCTGGACAAGGGGGACATTCTGGGCTAGGAGCTGGTGCCTCAATTATTTCTGGCATTTCTTCTACCGGCATTTCTTCTATTGGCATTTCTAATATAGGGCACTCTATCCCACCAACAAATTGGAATTGATGAAACTCAAATCCGCTTCTAGCATTGACTGCAAAGGAACGCAAGGCTGCATTTCCACTTACATGACCACCTGTCTGATGAGCATGGAACATAGCCTGTGGAGCCAATATGCTTCCCCAAATATCTGCTGGCACTTCCATGTAAATATTCCTAGCATCCTCAAAAACATAAAGGGTATTTCTAGCTTTCGCTTCTTCTCCCAAAAGTCCATACTGTAGATGTGCATTGTTTCCTGTACGCAAAATAATGATTGCTAAACTTCCTTGCGGTATTTCTGTCCGAATACCCTTGTTTAATAAACCATTGGGTCTTACATCCAGTACAAATACATTTTGATTGGGATCATTACCCCGTAATACCCATTCATGGAACGACTCTTGTACCGTACCATTGGGTTCTAAATTTGTAATACAAGCGTGGTAGTTTTCTATGCTCTCTCTAGCTTCAGCAAAAAACCTGGCCACATCTGCTCCAATCCTACTAGCAGGAATATACCTTGGTACATCATAACTAGGAATCAAATAATGAGTCCCTCGATTCGTAGGTTTCCAGTACTGACTTCCTCGGGCAGAATAATACAGTTCCATCAATTCTTCTTCTTGCTCAGGGCTTCCATCCGTACCAATCAAATAGGTGCTACCACCTGCTGCACGAAAGTTGCCACCAACAACCACATGGCCAACCACTACCAAAGGACCTTGCATGGCAACATCTCCACCTACCAAGAAACGAACAAAATTAGGGCTGTAACCTGTCCCTTGCAGATTATTATCATTTCCAAAAGCTAAAGATAAGCCACGGGGACTAACAAAATTTCCTCCTACAGCCATGGCTCCTTTTGTATCTACTATATTATTTGCATCTTCAAAAACAATAACATTAAAAAATGAAGCCACGCCAAAAGGTTGGCCTTCGATATCATACCAAT
>DUNZ01000086.1 GCA_012839085.1 Clostridiales bacterium | reverse complement strand
CGGTGAGCACCTTAAAGGTAGATCCCGGTGAATACAGGCCTTGGGTAGCACGGTTTAATAAGGGGGAATCGTCCCCTTCATCATTCATGAAATCCTCCCACAGCTCATCGATCCGATTGGGATCATAGGATGGTTTCGAAACCATGACTAGAATTTTACCAGTACTGGGTTCCATAACAACCACAGCACCTCTATTGTCTCCAAGAGCATCATAAGCGATTTGCGAAAGATTACTATCCAAGGTCGTTATAACATGGTTTCCAGGGCTCTTGATATTAGATAATTCATGATACATTTTTTCAAAGGTATTAATATCTGAGGTTAAAAGACGTATATTTTCCGTTTGCTCAATTCCCGACATCCCTTTCGAAGCTCTACCAACCACATGGGCAAATATTTCCCCATAGGGATATTCCCTGCTTTCTATGCCTTCCTCATCCATAACCGTTCTTGCCAAAACATCCCCATCCGCAGATAGGATGTCACCTCGAATAATCCTCTCAGCTAATACACCTTGTCTCTTATTGTAGGTATTGTTAATGACTTCATCACTTTTTACGGTTAAAAAAATGATAAAATAAATGATAAGAAGCAAAAATAAGCCCATAAAAATATAAATAATATTATAGATGGATTGGTTGGTATCTTTTTGAGACTCATTATGCTTTTTCGATATCATACCTATCATTTCCCTTTCTGATTACTTCCATGTCATCATGACTTCGCATATAAATGCCCTGTACAATCATGAACATAAAAATGGTTGCAGTTATGGAACTTCCTCCCAAACTAATCAATGGGAGGGTAACACCGGTGGAAGGGATAAACTTAATCACACCTCCGATGCACAAAAAGACCTGAAAACCAAACATAATAGTAAATCCTAAGGTGGTAAGGCGATAGAAGGGATCTTTGTTTTTCATGGCTATATTAATCAGGGCTACAAAGCAATTAACATAAATTAAGATCAAGCATAGTGCAAATAGTCCCCCAAACTCTTCGGAAATCGCAGAAAAGATAAAGTCACTATCCACAACTGGTATATCCGTTGGCATCCCTTGTTTTAAGCCCATACCAAACCATCCACCGGTTCCTATGGCAAAGAGGGACTGGGATACTTGATAACCCTCATTATCAATATATTTAAAAGGATTCTGCCAAGCCATCACTCTTACACGTACATGGTAAAATAAATGATAGGCTATATAGGATGCCAAACTTCCCCCCGCCAGACCAGTAAATAGGTAGGCCGGCTTATTTGTTGCACTAAAGAGCATAAACAAATAGGTGATAAAGAAAATTAAAGCGCCACCCAAATCTTTTTGAAATACCAAAAGCAATACATGAATCGCAGCCAAAGTAGTAACCAAACAAACCTGTTTAAATTCCGTATTCCTTTGGAACAAGGAGGCAATACTGATTACATAAACGATCTTAACAAACTCAGAGGGTTGGAATTTAAGTTTACCGATCTCCAACCAGTTGGTAGCACCATAATAGGTCGTACCTGCCACTAATACAATGATTAGTAAGGCTACTCCAATCATGCCATAAAGCCATCCATACTTATTAAACCAATCGATTTTTCTTATCATCAACGGAATACCCAAAGATAAAAGGCTTGCGAATCCCACGAAAATGACCTGGCGAAAAGCCTTGTCAAAAGATAATCTAGTCAGAATAATAAAACCTATGGCCAATAAGATCATCATGTTTCTCATTAAAATTCTAGACATCTTTGGATATAAAATTCGGTATAAAATCAAAAGCAGAACAAAGAAAATCAGTTCACCAAGATATAAAAATACTAGCCTAATACTTCCTGATTGCAGATAAAGGGTTGCATATCCAATAAAATGTACAAAGAAAACGATGATGGATAGGAATGTATAGACGATATCTTGTTTTCTTTTTGATTTATATCGATAAACATTGAAGGCGAAATAAGTATAAATGCCCATGAGTAAAATCAATATATATTTTGTTAATTCCACAATGACGCGCATTCTTATCACCTTCCAATCCTACAGCTCCCAAATCTCTTAGATCTAACTACATAATCTCTTGTTCCAGATCCGGAATCTCTTATTCCAGATCCGATATTTCTTACTACAGTTCCCAAATCTCTTATTCCAAATCCATAATCTCTTACTACAGATCCGATATCTCTTACTACAGTTCCCAAATCTCTTATTCCAAATCCATAATCTCTTACTCCAGATCCGATATCTCTTACTACAATTCCCAAATCTCTTATTCCAAATCCATAATCTCTTACTACAGTTCCCAAATCTCTTACTACAATTCCCAAATCTCTTATTCCAAATCCATAATCTCTTACTACAGTTTCAAATCTCTTATTCCAAATCCATAATCTCTTACTCCACACCTCTTTTAAAATGCCCCGTTGTATATTGATGATCTTCCAAGGAAACATTAAGATCATAAACATATCCCTTTATGAAGGCATCTAAGATCTCTTTGGTAGTGGTCTTTGATTCAATGGTAAAATCCAGACGCAGATTCTTAGGTCTTAGCTTCAGAACCTCATCTCTATGCTTTAAGAGGGATAAGGCATGATTATTATAAATGTAATTATAGCAACCATTACAATTGGTTTGAACGATAAATTTAGTACCCAGTCGGTCGATCAGATACCCCTGATTTTTTCCTTTCCCTTTACACCGTTGACACCCATTGGTACTTTCCATCAAACATTGAACAGATACCATAAGGGGTATATGCCCATAAACCATGAAATCACAATCGGTTACACCAAGAGACATCATTTCCCCATAATTTAGTTCCACAGGAGCCGTAAAGTGATTAATTCCTTGCTCCTTCCAAAACTCTTTGGCTTCCTGATTAAAAATATACATGTTATAATTCAAAACAAACCTTGATCTATCTATCTTTAACGATTCTAACAAGGCTACTTCTTCAAAATTTTTAATAATAAAGCTAGTAATTTCACAGCCTTCAACTAATGTCAATATATCCTTTTTTAACTTATCATATACAGAAGGCCGACAGATGTGAGGCAATAGGATAGATATTCCTTTATTCTCTTTCCATGCTGCCTTGGCCATTTGGATCATCTCTGCCACCTCAAAGGAATCATAGTCACAGTAGATGGTACTAATCTCTGAATAGGATAGTGCCACATCAAACTGCTCCTGACTTTGGACAGCCACACAAAGTCCCCATGGTTGGTCATCCCTTTCTTCCTTTTGATCCATATGATTGTGAAAAACTACAATTTCTTTTTCATCCCTGCGGAATCTTTGGGCTAAAGCTTCCACCAGTTTTTGTATTGCCTCTCTTCGAATTTCATTGAGCCATGCAACTGGTACAAATACCTTATCGTCTTGCTTAATCTTCAGATTATCATTCCCCAATGAATCTTCAAATGTAAAGAGGGTATCACCAGTCTTCATAATGGGACCTTTTAATTTTTCTGCAGTCATGGGTTGCTTTAATGCTACCTGAACTTCATTATGGTAGGCTGTAACAGAAACCTCTCCTAAACCAATGGTAAGTTCCAATCTCTGACCCAATTTCGCCTTTAAGATGCCATGGATTTCTTGTTTTTTATCCTTTTGGATATAGTCTCTTGCTATCTCTTCTAATAATTGATTGTTCTTTGTACGGTATACCCTATCACCAACACGGATGAATGGTTCTTTATAAATCTTTTTCTTTCCATTCTTATCTTCTATAAATACAGGACGTTTACCTGCGACAATTCGTAGTACAGTCCCTTTTGATTGGGAATCTTTTAAGGTAAACTCATAACCATCTTTATCGGAATCTCTAATTTCCAGGATATCCTGTCCATTAACATCTTCCTCCAAAGCAATCGATACTTCTTTGCCCTTGATTGATTTTACTTTACCAATATAGACTCCACTGTGATTTGGTCTTTCCATGGACATCATAGCTTTCCCATGATAGGTTTTTCCATATCCTGTGGAAAAACCGCCTCGGTTATAAATGTCCATCAGACGAATCATATCCTCCTTGAAATCTTTGCTTTGAACAAATTCTTGATATTTTTCTCTCCCTATCTCCAAATACAGATCTACATATTTCCGATAGATATTGGCTATCAATGCTGCGTATTCTGGCCGTTTCATTCTTCCCTCAATTTTAAAGCTATCAATTCCTACATCCACCAAATCTGGAATTAGGGTAAGGGTACTAATATCCTTGGGACTCAGCAAATATTTTTCTTTATCTGAAGATATGATTTTCCCATCGTATAAAAATTGATAGGGCATGCGGCAAGGTTGCGCACAACGACCACGGTTCCCACTTCTTCCACCAATCATACTACTCATTAAGCATTGTCCGGAGTAGCAATAACAAAGAGCCCCATGCACAAAGGTTTCTATCTCTAAATCTGTATTTTTACGAATATTTTTTATTTCCTCAAAGGAAAGTTCTCTTGCGGTTACCAGTCTTGTGACCCCTGTTTCCTTTAGTAAATTGGCTCCCTGACCCATGGTCAGAGTAGTCTGGGTACTGGCATGAATGGCTAGCCCTGGAAAATGCCTATGAATAAAATGCATGACACCAACATCCTGAACAATCACAGCATCCAGACCTTGTAGATATAACTTCTCTAAAAATTGATATAACAAATGAATTCTTTCTTCTTCTTTTACTAGGGTGTTGACAGTAAGATAGAGCTTTTTATTGCGTATATGCGCTTCATCAATCGCATGTAATAACATCTTTTGATCTAAATTATTGGCATAGGCTCTTGCTCCAAAATTATTTCCTCCTATATAAACCGCATCACAACCGGCATTCATGGCCGCTTTCATTCCTTCGTAGGAGCCTGCAGGCGCCAATATTTCAATTTGCTTCTCCATCTTAACCATACCTTTCATAGATAAACTCATGTCGTCTATTTCTATTCATCTCAAGTTTCATATTTCATATATTAGGGCTATCAAACGCCCTTTTTATCTGCCATTACTTGCTTCATGACATATTACCTTCAATCATTATATAAATAGAAATGCCCAAAATCAATCACAACATTTCATGTTCTCATGAATGTATTTTTGATTTTGGACAATGTGGTCTTAATAAAACTTCATTTACGATTGTTTTTCGCTTCTCCTAAAGCAGTTTCCAAACGGACAATTTTCTTCTGGGCTTCATTGAGCTCTTGTTTTAAATCCTCGATTTCCTGCAGGGAAGAATTTAATTTTGTCTGTGTGGTAACCATTTCATGTTTTAATTCAAAGATCTCTTTGCTCTTTGCTTCGTTATCCTCTTCCAATTCCTTGAATTTTTCCATCAGTTTATAATAATCATCCGCGATATTAATTTGAATAAGTATATTCTTTGACTCGGAATCCAAAAACTTATATGCATCTTTATTACGGAATTCATTATGCTTATTGTTGATATATGAAGCGATCTTATGTAAATATTCTTCACTTTCATACCCACTTAAAGTGTATCTTTTATTGTTAATTATTACTTCAATATCATGATACTTATTCATAGTTTGCCCCCCGTTTTTCTTTGGAAACCAGTAAGATTCTTCAAACCAAATCTCCTTATTGTGAATATTATAACTTAAGATTTAAACTTGTACAAGCTATCTTAATTATTATTTTGCTGCATTTCCCTACCCATATGCCGATATGCCAAATCAGAGGCCACTCTACCTCTTGGGGTTCTTAAGATAAGCCCATTTTGGACTAGATAGGGTTCGTATACTTCTTCCACGGTTCCCACATCCTCACCGATTGTAGTGGCTACCGCTTCAATCCCTACGGGTCCTCCACCAAATTTATCGATCATGGTCAACAAAATTTCCCTGTCGATATGATCCAATCCTAATTTGTCAACCTCCAATAAATCCAAGGCAAATTCCGCTACCTTTTTGGTAATCTTTCCGTCATATTTTACTTGTGCAAAATCCCTTACTCTCTTTAGTAAGCGATTGGCCAACCTTGGTGTTCCCCTAGAGCGCCTAGCTAGTTCCTCAGCTCCATCTTCGTCAATCTCCACTTGGAATACAGATGCTGATCGTATAATAATCTCCTTTAATTCATCTATGGTGTAAAATTCAAGACGACTAACAACACCAAAACGATCTCGTAAAGGAGGGGTTAGCATCCCTGCTCTAGTGGTTGCTCCTACTAAGGTGAATTTGGGTAAATCCAGACGGATGGATTTGGCTGTTGCCCCTTTTCCAATTACTATGTCGATAGCAAAATCCTCCATAGCCGGATACAAAAACTCCTCTACCTGACGGTTTAATCGATGAATTTCATCAAGGAATAAAACATCCCCTTCTTGAAGATTGTTGAGGATGGCTGCCATCTCTCCTGGCTTTTCAATCGCTGGGCCAGAGGTGATTTTAATATTTACCCCCATCTCATTGGCAATGATTCCTGCTAAGGTAGTCTTTCCCAACCCCGGAGGTCCAAAGAAAAGAACATGATCTAGGGATTCCTTTCGTTGCTTGGCAGCTTCTATATAGATCTTCAAGTTATCCTTAACCTTAGTTTGTCCAATATAATCATCCAGTAACTGGGGTCGCAAGCTACTTTCTATTTTTTTGTCTTCTTCTATCAACTCTGTTGTTATGATTCGCTTTGCCATATTTAACTCCTACATTTTCTTTAAACATTGCTTAAGGATTTCCTCTGAGGTCATCTCAGGTGTAATTTCCAGCTGATTTACAATCTTGAAGGCATCGGTACTAGAATAACCCAAGACAGTGAGGGCTTGAATTGCCTCTTCTCTTTTTCCTGAGATGTCATGCCCCTCAGCTTTTATAGATTCATTGGCCAATGTTTGTTCAAAGGCAGTTTCCAGATTCAACTTATCTTTTAATTCCAAGATTATTTTACTGGCTGTTTTCTTACCAATTCCGGGAGCTGTAGAGAGTTTCTTCACATCCTCTGCTAAGATGGCAAATCGAAGCTCATCCGCTGAAATGCCTGATAAGACTCCCAGAGCACCTTTGGGTCCTATTCCATTGACCGTAATTAACAGCTTGAAGATATCCAAATCGTCCTGGCTAAGAAAACCAAAGAGACTAATTCCATCATCCCTTACCTGCATATATGTATAAACCTTCAAATCACTCCCTCTAGAGGGAAGTAATAATATGGCCGAGGATGGTAGGAAAATTTCATAACCAATATTCCCTACCTCCAAGACGATATAATTTTCTTTAATATCAATTAATTCACCTTTCAAATATCCAATCATCCAGGCACCTCTTTCCATTCATTGGTGGTTGGTAATCAAAGTAATTCTATCAAAAATCAATCCGAAAGTTTCTCAAAATTTCCCCTGGAAATATTTAATCTTCCTTCCTTCAGATAAAATAACACTTCAAAAGCTGTAATCCCTAGGGCTTCTGAAATTTGCAGCGCATTACTGTTGGGATATTCCTTCAAATAGGCCTCAATGTCATCAAAATGGTCATTGTCTATCTTTTTACAATTCTGGCAGGAATAGGTCTTAAACCTGGATTTAAATATCTTACGACAATGCTTACACACATTGGTATACATAGGGGCTCCTTTCCAATACAGTACTAGATCATTACATTAAAGTTGAAAACAAATTTAAAACCAATTGATATAACTTAATATAAAGGGGTCTTACCTTCCATTCCTCATAGGTTACTTCCTTGCAAAGTTCTATGGTGTCTAAGATATCCTGGCGAATGACATCAACTACTTCATTATTGGAAATAAGAACTCCACATTCATATTGTAGATGGAAACTTCGATAATCCATATTAATGGTTCCTACAATAGCCAAATCTTCTGTTAAGATGGTCTTAGCATGAATAAATCCAGGAGTGTATTCAAAAATTCGTACTCCCGCCGCTAAAAGTGGACCATAGTTATAATTGGTAAGGATTTTAACATTTTTCTTATCTGGAATGTAGGGTGTAATAATTCGAACATCAACACCACTTTTTGCTGCAGTAATTAAGGCATTTCTCATATCATCTTCAATTATAAGATATGGTGTAGTAATGTACAATACCTTCCTAGCATAATACATCATCTGCTTATAGGTATTTTCTACTGGATTTCTTGGATTATTGGCTGGTCCATCGGAGATTACCTGACAGTATACATCATTTTCTTCAAATGTTTCCGTAGGCCGAAACTTATCATAATCAACAGTTCCACAACCTTCACAAGCCTCCCACATTTGCAGGAAGGTAACGGTTAAGCCCCATACGGCATCCCCTACTAGACGAATTCCATTATCCTTCCATTTACCAAATCGATTTACGATATTGACATATTCATCGGCCAGATTCATGCCCCCTGTATAGCCAATATTTCCATCCACCACTATGATTTTTTGATGGGAACGATAGTTTAAATATAATTTATCGGTATATTTATGGATCGGGTTAAAGACTCTGATTTCAAACCCTTCACTTTCTAATATTCTTTTAAAATTTTTGGGGGTACGAAGCATGGCACCAAAATCATCATATAGAAATTTCACCTTGACCCCTTCTTTTATTTTTCTATATAATAATTCGTGTAATCGATCCCAGAGAACTCCTTCTCCCACAATATAAAAGTCAATTAAGATAAACTTTTTTGCATTTTGAATGTCCTCAAATATGGCTTTGAAAATATCCTCTCCCATAGAATAATAGGTAATCTGATTATTCTTAAACAAAGGAAAATGATTCCCCTCCAAATAACTTGCCAAACGACTTTTGGTTGGATACTTTTCCCTATAGGATTTCATAATGTCGGGATCAAAGGTTAAAAACTCTGTTCCTCGTTTCAATCTACTTAATAACAGATTATCGATCTTTTTTCTTCTATGATTTCCCCATAGCATGAACATAATATGACCCGTAATCGGAAATGCTGCAATAATACAAATCCAGCTAACCTTATAAGAAGTATTCCGATTATCGTTGATTAGGCCTATGATTATGATAATACTTAACACCTGAATAAAGGAATAGATATATACTGTATAACCTCTTAATTTGTATGACAGATAGATAATTAAAATAAATTGTATAAGAACCAATAAGCCAACAATGGTAACCCTTAAAAAACCACTTAAATAGCTCTTAATTCTACCTGTTACCTCTTCTTTCAGATCCTTACTCAATTCACGTACTCCCTTCCTTGTCATTTTTTCTCTCAAATCACTCAAAGCAGCCTGTCTTTTTCCAACCTTCATAGACGGGAAGGCTCGCAGAAATCTAATATGTTCCTTATGCATTTTCATGCTTTGATACCGATGCCAGAATTCTTTTAATTTCTTATCATCCTCTGGATTTAATGGTTTCGAATCTGATTTATGTTTATTTGTTTTAGAATTATGTATCTTTTTTTCTAAAGACATTTTAATTTCTATCAAAATTCCAATTAATCGTAAATCAGAGAGTCTTTCAACAATTTCTTCACCAGTTTCATAGAGCTTAGTTTCTACAACATAATCAAATATATCCTGCCTAAGTTTTGATATTTTACCCAGAATGCGATCAAATTTAATGGAATTAATCACGGCATATACAATATCGGCAATAAACAGGGGGAATATAAGAAAACCAATCATTTCTCCAGCACTTCTTGGTATGGTTTCAATGATTTTATTCACTCCTGGCTGGAATAACCCCATCATTAAGACGGACAATAGACCCCAAAATAGGGAAACCAAGAGGCTCACCCTTCCCCCAAGATTGAAAGGATAATTGCTATAATCCCACCACCTTGTATGGAAGATCAGTTCCATGATTAGGGAGGTAACATACTCAAGTAAAGTTGCTAGGCAGGCACCACCAAGAAAGACCAAACACCTGTGATCTCTGATTTCCCAAAAAGCTAGGTAAATGAATAATGCACCACAACCATAAATCGGAATGATGGGTCCTTTTAAAAAGCCACGATTAATCATTGACTTCTTTTTAATAGAAACCAAACTAGACTCATAAATCCAACCAAAAAACCCATAAATCAGAAAAATGTAGAATATGTAATAAAATTCTTCCCCAAATAGAATCATAGTCCACATATTCAAAACCCCTTAAATAGCTAACTTTATAGATAATATTAACATATTTGAATAGTAAATCAATCATGGCCATTTCACATTTAATCAAAAATTAATGATTTCTACATAAAGTTTTTCTCTATTCTTTTTACCAGCCCTATGATAAAATACCTACATAGTCCCTTATCAGATGTTTTCGTACTAAACTGTTTTGTATTTTATCTGCTTTGTTTTATTTTGTATATTATCATATGTTTGGTATTCGCTTATTTGTATCTTATCTATTTTGTATTTTAACTATTTTGTATTGATATAGAAAAGGAGTTCCTATGATAATCAGAGAATTTCCAGTTGATTTACAATTAAATTATTCTTTTGGCCAGGAATACGACCTGAATCGTATGGTTTTTTTTGATATTGAAACCACCGGACTAGATGCTAAAACCAGCTATTTGTATCTGATTGGTTGCATCTACATAAAGGAGGCTTCTTTTCATTTAATCCAATGGTTCTCTGAAGGAATTGAGGAGGAAATTCGCTTAATTAGAGCTTTTTTTGAATTTATCCAGGATTATGATGTCTTGATCCATTATAATGGTGCTGGTTTTGATGTTCCCTATCTCCTTAAAAAGTGCAGGCAATTTCACCTAAACTACAATTTTGACCATATGGAAAGCCTTGATTTATATAAAAAAATTACTCCTTATAAAAAGTTATTAAAACTAAGCAATTACAAACAAAAAACCGTAGAAAACTTTCTAAAAATCGCCCGTAAGGATGTTTACAGTGGTGGAGATTTGATTGAGGTATATCAAAGCTATCTTGGAAAAAGAAATATAGAACACTTAAAGAAAAGTCGGCTTAAAGCAACCAAGGAGAATCCATCCTCAGAAGCAGAAGAATTATTAGATCTATTATTGCTTCATAATGAGGATGATTTAAAGGGTCTGGTAGGAATTAGTTCCATCCTCCATTATGTGGATTTGTTTGAAAAACCCTTTCATATTCTACAAGCCCTTGTGGAGGGAGAATATTTTATTATTCAATTGAAATTACATTCCATGCTACCCAGCAGGATTTCCTGTGGCAATGAAATTATTCAATTTCGTGCAGATGGTTCCGAGGCCTCTCTCTATATCAAGATTTTTGAGGGCGAATTAAAACATTTCTATGACAACTATAAGGACTATTTCTATCTTCCAAAAGAAGATTCTGTTGTTCATAAGAGCCTTGCCATTTATGTAGAGAAAGAATTTCGGGAAAAAGCAAAACCGGCAAACTGTTATGTTAAAAAAACCGGTATCTTTGTACCTCAATTCGAACCCTTGATGACTCCTTATTTCAAAGAAAATTTAAAGGATAAAACCACCTATTTGCAAGTCCATACAGATTCTTTATTACAGGAAGAAAACCTAATAAAGTATGTAAAACATATTTTTCATCATCTCAACAAGTTAAAATAGTACAAGATTATGCAAAAAGGGGCTATCGCAATTACTGCGATAACCCCTGATTTATTTTCATTATTCTGCGGAAATTATTTCCTTTTTGTTGTAAGAACCACAAGCCTTACATACTCTATGAGGAACCATAAGTTCTCCACATTTGCTGCATTTCACCAAATTAGGAGCAGTCATTTTCCAATTAGCTCTACGGCTGTCTCTTCTAGCTTTCGATGATTTGTTCTTTGGACAGATAGACATTGTCACACCTCCTTAAAATTATTAAAGATATCTCGGATTACTGACATTCTGGGATCGTATTCTGTGTTATCACAGTCACAGGTCTTCTCGTTCAAATTTGCTCCACAATTCTTACAAATTCCTTTGCAGCCTTCGTCGCATAATAGTTTCAGCGGAAAACCTATTAAAATTTCATTATAGACTAATGTATCTACATCCAGATTGTATCCAATAATATAATTCGTTTCATCTAAATCTTCTGTTCGTTCTTCTTCCGTAAGATTGAAATCAATCTCCTTAGAAACACTTATGTTCATCGGATATACTACTTCCTTTAAACACCTACTACAGAAAAGTTTTAGAGAAAGATCTGTACCGCCTTCGATTAAAACTTTCTTGTTTCCAAGATTAGTAATCGTAAGTTCCATCGAATCCTTCTTTTGAAACTCATAGGATTCTCCTTGGAATTCAAAACGATCCAGATCAATCGGAACTCTGGCCTGTACAACTTTATCCTTCGTAGTCATGATCTCAGACAAAGATATTAGCATATTAATCTCTCCAATCCGATTAAACGAATTCCAAAGAGGCGGTCAGCCCGTCAGGATTCGAAGGATTTCAACGCACTTATAGTATTATAACTACTGTGTTATTATTTGTCAATGGTTATATTGCGAAAAATATTATAGTAAAGCCACTGTTTCTCTAGCGATTGCCAGCTCTTCGTTGGTAGGAATAATACATACTTTTACCTTAGAATCTGGAGCGGTTAACATGATTTCTTCGCCTCTAGCCATGTTCTTTTCTTTATCAATGGTTACTCCTAAATAACCTAGGTATTCACAAACCATCTCTCTTACTTTCCAGTCATTTTCGCCAACACCAGCGGTAAATGCAATGGCATCTACACCATTCATAGCTGCTACATATCCACCAATGTATTTTGCAACACGGTATACAAATACCTCAAAGGCTGTAATGGCTAATTCATTACCACTATCCATGGCTGCATTAAGATCACGGAAGTCACTAGAAACATTTGACATTCCCCAAACACCGGATTGCTTATTTAATAAATTCATAATTTCGTCGATGTTTTTATTTTCTTTCTTGGAAATGTATTCAATGATGGAAGGATCAATATCACCACTTCTGGTTCCCATAACTAAACCTGCTAGGGGAGTAAAGCCCATACTGGTATCAATGGACTTTCCATTTAAAACTGCTGTAATACTTGCACCATTACCCAAGTGATTTACAATGATCTTTGAGTTTTCAAGATCTAGGCCACAAAACTCTGCTGCACGCTTGGAAACATAACTGTGGCTAGTTCCGTGAAAACCATACTTTCTAATCTTATAATTATCATAGTATTCATGAGGAAGTCCATAAAGGTAAGCCTTTGGAGGCATGGTCTGATGGAAGGCAGTATCAAATACTGCAACCATAGGAACCCCTTTCATAAGACTTTGACAGGCTCTGATTCCAATAAGATTCGCAGGGTTATGCAGGGGAGCAAGATCATTACATTCCTCGATTGCCTTAACAACTTCATCATCAATAATTGTAGAGGAAGCAAATTTTTCACCACCATGAACAACTCGATGGCCCACAGCACTGATTTCATCTAAGGATTTAATCACTCCGTATTTTTCATCCGTTAAAGCATCAAGAACCATTTTAATTGCTACTTCATGATTTTCCATTTTTGTTTCAATAGTAATCTTGTCCTGTCCTGCAGGAGTGTGTTTTAAATAACTTACGTCAAGTCCGATTCTTTCACAGATACCAACCGCTAATGCTTGCTCTGTATCCGAATCGATTAACTGATATTTTAGAGAAGAACTACCACAATTAATAACTAATACTTTCATTTGACTATACCTCACTTTATATTTTCAAAAGCTTTTTGATTTGTTAATCACTGCTTAACTTTATTATTATTATTCATTGGCGGAAGCCTGAACTGCTGTGATGGCGATTACCCCTACGATATCCTCAGCACTACAACCTCTTGATAAATCATTCACCGGTTTCGCAATTCCTTGAGTGATTGGTCCATATGCTTCTGCTTTTGCTAATCTTTGAGCCAATTTATATCCGATATTACCAGCATCTAGATCAGGGAAAATAAGAACATTGGCTTTTCCTGCAATATCGCTACCAGGAGCCTTGGAAGCGCCTACACTAGGTACAATAGCTGCATCCAATTGGTATTCACCGTCCAGCTTAATATCTGGATACAATTCTTTTGCAATCTTCGTAGCTTCGATTACCTTATCAACATCTGGATGTTTTGCACTACCTTTGGTTGAATGGGACAACATGGCTACAATCGGCTCTTTTTCCACTAATAATTCAAAACTCTTTGCACTACTTCCTGCAATGGCAGCTAATTCTTCCGCATTTGGATTCTGAACCAGACCAGAATCGGAGAAAATAAATGTGCCATCTGCGCCAAATTCACAATTAGGTACAACGATTACGAAAAAGGCGGATACTAATTTTGTACCTGGCTTTGTTTTTAGAATTTGTAGTGATGGACGAAGTACATTAGCAGTTGAATTCACTGCCCCGGCCACCATACCATCTGCATCTCCTGCTTTCACCATGGTAACACCATAATATAAATAATCCTTAGTTAACAGTTCTTTTGCCTGTTCTGGAGTCATTCCTTTACTTTTTCTTAATTCCACAAGCAAATCTATATAGGATTGCAGTTTTTCGCTTGAATTTGGGTCTACAATGTTTGCTTTTGTCAAATCCAAACCTTCTGCATTTTTCTTGATTTCATCCGGATTACCAATCAGAATGATATTTGCAATGCCCTCCTCTAAAATTGTGGCAGCAGCTTCTAAGGTTCTTCTGTCACCTGTCTCAGGCAATACAATTGTTTTAATGTCTTTCTTAGCTCTTTCTTTGATTACATCAATAAATCCCATATGATGCTTTCTCCTTCCTATTTCATCTATTATTAATAGTATGTACATTAATTATAAAACCCATAAATTTAATTATAAAACTTTTTCCCCAGGGTTACAAGTACCTTTCATTAAAATTCGCCATAATCCCCTATAATGCAAGAAATGCACATTGGATCCTCATTTTGATCTACATTTACTTTGGATCCTCTTAAGGATACTTGACTTATTCCAATTCTTATCTTTGATCCGAATTATTGACATAGAAAATCACTGATGATATGATCCAAGTATATCATCAGACCTAAGAATTCTTTCCAGTATTGGTCTTCAAGGTCATCAACATTATTATTATAACATGTCTAAAAAATAAATCCATGCTTTTTTCATCCTTTTATATAGGTAGAAATACTCCCTATGCTTATCAAGGAATGATATGGCATGTAACTATAAAGGAGAAGATAATGAAAGTTGTTGGATTAATTACAGAATATAATCCTTTCCATAATGGTCACAAACATCATATCGAGGAAGCCAAAAGGATTTGTGATGCCGATTATGTCATAGCTGTCATGAGCGGTAATTTTGTTCAAAGGGGCAGCCCATCCATTATTGACAAATACAGTCGTACCGCCATGGCCTTAAGGAATGGAGTTGACCTAGTTCTAGAAATTCCCGTTTGCTATGCCACAGCCAGTGCAGAATATTTTGCCCTTGGTGCAGTTTCCCTATTAAATAAAACAGGAATTGTGGATTATCTTTGTTTTGGAAGCGAGGTTGGCGATCTCTCCTTATTAAAGAATGCGGCTGACTTTTTTACCAACTTGCCCAGGGATTATGATAAAACCATGAGCGAATTATTAAAGACTGGTTTATCCTACCCCCATGCCAGAATGAAGACCTTGCATCAGTATTTTACCCAGAGTGATCAGGAGGGGGATCAGCAGGGATTCCTTTCTGTGCTGACAGAACCCAATAATATTTTAGGTATTGAATATATGAAGGCCTTAAAATGTCTTTCCTCTCCCATTCAGCCAATTACCATAAAGCGAAAGAGCGCCCATTACCATGATAGGGAATTAGCTATTGATTCAGAGGCAAATAAGGATACTACCATTAGTTCGGCAACCGCAATCCGTAACAAAATCCATAACACCGATCCTAAGAAGCCAAGGTCTCTTCCTAGCACAAGCAATGACTGTATCAGTGCCTTGTCCCATATCAAAGCCAGTATCCCTGAAAATGTATACGAACTTTTAGAGAAAGATTATCAGAAAACCTTTCCCATCACCGAGGATGATTTCTCTCAGATTATACAATATAAGCTCTTGTCGGAAGATAGCAGATCCTTAACAACTTATGTGGATATCACCAGTGATTTGGCTAACCGTATGAAAAATCTCAGGAACTATAATTTAAGCTTTACTCAACTAGCCCAAGAACTAAAAAGCAAAAACCTAACATTGACTCGGATTAACCGATCTCTAATCCATCTCCTGTTAAATATAAAAAAGAGCCAATTCACGGAATACAATCAAAAGGGCTATGTTCCCTATGCTAGGATTCTAGGCATAAAAAAAGAAGCTTCCCACCTGCTTCGTTCCATGGAAGAAAAAGGAGCTCTACCAATAATAACAAAGCCATCAAAGGCTTCACATCAATTGGATTCCATGGGAATGCAAATGCTATCGGAAGATATCTTCGCTGCCCATGTATACAATCAGATGGTATACCATAAATACCAGACCATAATTCCCAATGAATATCAACATGGAATAACTATCATCGATTAAAATAAGAAATATCCGAGATTTATAGAAAAAAAGAGTAAACGATATAATCTTATTTTCGCTTACTCTTTTTTGCTAATAAAAATTATGAAAAGATATGAAGATGACGGCTACTTATCTATAAAACTTTTTTAAACATATCTTTAAACATATAAATAGTAACTTCTTAACCGATTAACTCTTCCATTTGATCCAACAATTCTTCAAAGAGTTTTAAGGCTTGCGTTACTGGTTCCTTGGTACTCATATCAACCCCAGCTTCTTTCAATAATTCGATTGGATAGTTTGAACTTCCACTACTTAGGAAACGAATATAATCATTCACAGCTGGACTACCTTCATTTAAAATTCTCCTAGATAGGGCTATGGCAGCACTGTATCCAGTGGCATATTGATAAACATAAAAGGCATTATAGAAATGAGGAATTCTGGCCCATTCCATATCAATTTCTTTATCAATCACAATGCCATCACCAAAATATGCAAGATTCAAATCATGATAAATCTTACAAAGAACATCGGCAGTCAGACTTTCTCCCTTTTCCACCATTTCATGAGTAATCATTTCAAATTCTGCAAACATTGTCTGACGGTAAACTGTGCCCTTAAATTTCTCAAGGAAGTGATTAATCAAATAAGCCTTTTTCTTTGGATCTTCCGTCGTCTTCAACATATGATTAATTAGTAGAGCCTCATTACAGGTAGATGCCACTTCTGCCACAAAAATCTTATAACCAGCATATACATAGGGTTGTTCTCGGTCCGAATAATAGCTATGAATCGCATGGCCCATTTCATGGGCTAAGGTAAAGACATTGTTTAAGGTATCATTATAATTTAATAAAACATAGGGATGGGTTCCATAAGCGCCCCAAGAATATGCCCCACTCCGTTTGTTTTCATTTTCGTAGATATCAATCCATCGGTTATTAAAGCCCTCAATTAATATTTTTCTATATTCTTCCCCTAAGGGCTCCAAACCACTGATTACTAGATTCTTCGCTTCTTCAAAGGGAATTTCCATCTTGACATCCTGAACTAAGGGAGTATAAAGATCATACATATGAAGTTCATCCAAGCCTAGTACTTTCTTACGTAAATTCACATATCTGTGCATCAAGCCCATGTTTTCATGAACAGCGGCAATGAGATTCTTATATACTTCCACTGGTACATTGGATCCATCAAGAGCTTTCTCTAGACTGGAATTGTATTTTCTTGTTTTGGCAAAAAACACTTCCTGTTTTACATTGGCACTAAAAGCTGCTGCCAAGGTATTTCGGAAACTATGATAGGTAGCATATACTCCTTCAAATGCTTCCCTTCGAACTCTTCGATCACTACTTTCCAACAATTGACCAAATCTTCCATGGGTGATTTTTACCGTTTCATTATGTTCATCCTTAATTTCAGGAAATTTTATATCAGCATTATTAAACATAGAGAAAATATTATCAGGTGCTTCGGCTATTTCACCAGCATCCGCCAACAAGGCTTCCATTTCCGCCGATAAAACATGAGGTTTTCTCCTCAAAATATCCTTTAGATAAAATTCATATAATTTTAACTCTGGAGTATCCATCTTAAATTGTGCAACAGCCTCTTCAGGAATGGATAAGATTTCTGGGGTAGCAAAAGATAAGGCGCTCTCCACTTGTACCGCAATCCGATTGGCCTTGCTAGATAAATCTTGATAGGTAGCATTCGAGGTATCTTCGTGATACTTCTGATTGGCATATACGTATACCCTTTCCAAAAGCTTTCCTACTTCATCTCTTAACTGAAGAAATTTTAAGAGCAATTCTCCAGACTTGGATAAACGCCCCTGATATTCACTCACTTGGGGAAGCATATTTATTAAGGAGTCATATTCCTTCTGCCAATCTTCATCGGATGGATATAAATCTTCGATTGCCCATTTATACTGCTGATCAACCTCATTTCTCTTTGGTAGATTTTTTTGCTTTGCCATACATATTCTCCTTTATTTTAAATTTTGATTTCTTGAATTTTGTTTAAAGTATAAAATATTATTATTGAATAATCTATATCTAAAATCATAAATTATAATAAACGTCTTCACCTAGAGGTTGCACTATGAGAATTTTCAATTTACAGGAACACTCATTTCTTCGAACCAAGGGAAATACCACAAACAAATTAATAAAAGGCCTAATACTATTATTTCTTATTGTCATGATTCTATATCCCAAAGCATCCTATGAAGGTGCAACAACAGGATTGCTACTCTGGTTTCATAATGTTTTGCCTAATCTTCTACCATTTATTATTGTTTCCAACCTAATGATACAACTGAATATAACAAAGCAAATTAGTAAAGTCTTCTACCCAGTACTGGGTAAATTATTTAAGGTTAGCCCAGAAGCCTGTTATCCCATTGTCATCGGATTTTTATCCGGAATTCCTATGGGCGCAAAGTCCACTGCAGACCTTTTATCCGAAGATAAAATTAAGAGGAAAGAGGGTCAATTTCTAATTAGTATGTGCAATAATGCTAGCCCAATGTTTATTATTGGGTTTATTTCCATTACTCAATTAAAGCTTCCCCGAATTAAATATTCCTTATTCGTTATCATTTACGGAGCAGCAATCATCAGCGGCTTAATCTATCGCTACATATCCCAAAAAAGAGAAGACAAAAAGATTACACCTAGGCTAAAAGCCGCCTCCCTAAATCCTCTGAATCAAAATCAAGAATCCTCTACTCATTTGGAATTACATAATCAAAAGCCAGATCATGAGCTAGCCATAAGCAAACAAAATAAAGATATGCGAAAAAACATTAGCTTTGAAATCGTGGACAATACCATTATGAACGGTTTTGAAGTGGTGACTAAAATCGGTGGCTATATTATTCTCTTTTCCATAATGGCTCAGATCATTAAAGAAGCCCTTCCTGGAATGGTTTATACCAAGGCAGTTCTAATGGGCTTACTTGAAATTACCACTGGGATTAACCAAGTATGTAAAATGCCCCTATCCGACGATGTAAAAATAGTCCTGGTTTCCGTACTTACCTCTTTCGGCGGTTTATCCGGAATGGCACAAACCAAGAGTGTAATCGGCGACACAAGACTATCCATTGTAACTTATTCAATTGTAAAATTGATGAGTGCATTCCTTGCCTTTATACTTTCCTTAATTTATGTAGTGCTACTATATCATTAATTTTATTCTTCTTCTTGATAAAAGGTATTTTCATCAAAGTCAAAGTCATCATCCTGATACTCTTGTGAAGGTTCATCATACTGTAATTGAGCATTATCTTGTGGATAAAGCTGGGCTTCAATTTCTCTCTTGTTATTGCTAACAATTTCCATGTTTTCTTTTAGCATGCCGATAAAGGAATCATACCGTGATAAAGCCGTTTCATAAGCATTGGCAAAGACTCTTTCCATTTCAGAAAGAATTTCCTGTGAATATGCCAAGGCACCAGATCTGATTTGGTCCGCCTCCATTTGTGCTTCTCTCCGAAGTCTATCTGCTTCTTCGGAAGCCTGCATAATCATCTCATTGGCCTGGTAATAAGCTTGCTGCATAATTTCATGCTCATTCAAAATTTCATTGGCTTGCTCCCTAGTTTTTGCTAGAATTGCCTCCGCCTTTTCCTCTGCATCAGCAATTATGGCATCTCGATTAGCAATAATTTTTTGATAACGTTTTATTTCATCTGGAGTTCTAAGCCTTAATTCGTCGAGCAGATCATACAATTCATCTTTGGGTACAATCACCTTAGTGCTTGACAATGGCTGCATTCTACAACTTTCTACAAACTCATAAATATCTTCTATTAATTGTTCTATTCTGCTCGCTCCCATATTATACACTCCTTAATGATTTATATTTATCATAGATCGATTGCACTATGCACTCTGGAACAAATTTTTGGATATCTCCACCAAAACTTGCAATTTCCCTTACAGCACTGGAACTCAAATAAGAATATTCTACACTAGTAGTAAAAAACACAGTATCGATTGCAGGGTTTAATTTATGATTGGTCTGTGCTATTTGTAGTTCGTATTCAAAATCTGTGATAGCCCTTAATCCTCTTACAATAATTGATGCATTTTTTTCTTTTGCAAAATTAACTAATAATCCATCGAAGGCTTCTACCTTCACTGGTGGTAAATCTGGAATATCCTTAATCGCTAATTCAATAAGTTTTACTCGTTCTTCTGCTGTAAACAGTGGTTTCTTAGCAGTGTTTTTTAATACACCAATAATCAGTTGATCAACCAAACCGGAGGCACGAATAATTACATCCAAATGTCCAAGGGTTATCGGGTCAAAGCTGCCTGGGTATATACCTACTTTCATGTGTATTCCCTCCCTTAGTATTGATCGCTTTTTTAACAAAAAAACAATCTGCTATTTTCTTTCTTGTATAAAAACATGTTTATTAGACTTATACTCTTTGGTCTTATAAATCTCAAATTTTGTATCTTCTAGATAATCAAAGTTTGTTTTTTTCGAAGCTTCTACAATGATTATAGTATCACAATAAATGATATTTGAATTTTGCAGAGCCAATAATATATCCTTTTCAATCATTTGATCAAAAGGTGGATCCATAAAAACAATATCAAAAACTTTTCCCTTAAGTTCCAAGGCTCTAATGGCTTTTAAAGCATCTAAAGAAAAAATCTCCGCCTGCTGATCTAACTTTGTATACTTAAGGTTGCTCTTGATACAGTCCAAAGCAGGTCTGCTATTTTCTACAAATGCTGCATATCTGGCTCCTCTGGATAGAGCTTCAATCCCAATTGCACCACTACCAGAAAAAATATCTAAAAAATCCGCATCTGCGATATAAGGATTTATGATATTAAATAAAGTTTCTTTTATTTTATCCGTAGTAGGTCGGGTTTCATATCCTTCCGGCGTTTTCAGCTGTAGTCTTCTTGCTTTACCTGCTATCACTCTCATAACAATTCTCCGCTTATTACATACTTTCTACAGATACATTATAATTTATTTATTAAATTTTATCAACATTTGTCAAATTGTCAATATCTATTGTTAGTTTATCCTATCCCAGGTAATATTTCAATAGTTTTCTATTAAGGAAATGTTATTTAAAGACTGCTACCAGGATTCTTAGTATAGGCGTAAGTATGCAGCCACCAAGGTTTTCTTTTATTAAAAAAATATTGTTTGAGAACTTTCTTATTAAAAGGGCTATAAAAGTGCTAATGAAAAACGGTTGCATCAAGCAACCGTTTTATATCTATTTATTGATATGATTTACTGTTGACCAGATTGGCCAGCCATTCTTTTTTCAGCTTCCTGGATCATTTTTTTTACCATATATCCACCTACGGAACCGTTCTGGTAAGAAGTCAAGTCACCGTTATAGCCTTTTTTTAATGGAACACCAATTTCATTAGCTACTTCGTATTTAAATCTGTCTAGTGCTTCACGCGCTTCAGGTATTTCTGCTCTATTTCTCCTTGCCATGTAAAAACGCCTCCTTCTTATTTTGAAATCAAAAGTCTTACAACCTAACATTCAAAATAATAATTGATGTGTTTACCCTTAATGAAAATTATAAGTATAATCTTCATTAAGTTGTTACGCTGTTAGTATGTGCGATAAAAGAAAAAATAAACTGGTATTTTTTTCTTTTATTCTCTTTTTAAATTAATCCTAGTTTTTACATAACAATTTTAAAATATGCAAAAATAAGTAAAATCAAATTATGTTTTAGCTATCGGTTCTCTCAGTTATCCTTACATAAGGCTTATGCTTACATACGCTCTTATAAGCTGGACGGATAATTTTACCAGAATTAATTAATTCTTCTAATCGATGCGCACTCCAACCTGCGATTCTTGCGATGGCAAAGATTGGTGTATATAATTCAACCGGAAGCCCTAACATAGAATAAACAAATCCACTATAGAAATCGACGTTGGCACTAACCCCTTTATACATTTTTCTTTCTTTTGCAATAATCTGAGGTGCCAAACGTTCTACCTTCTCATACAAAGCGAATTCTTTCTGATATCCTGCTTCTTCGGAAAGACTCTTAACAAATCCTTTAAAGACATTGGCTCTTGGATCTGAAATAGAATAAACCGCATGCCCCATACCATAGATCAAGCCTGATTTATCAAAGGCTTTTTTATTTAATAAATCTGTTAGGTAGCTAGCAACCTCATCTTCATCTTCCCAGTCCTTTATATTCTGTTTCATATCTTCAAACATTTGCATTACCTTGATGTTAGCACCACCGTGCTTTGGACCTTTTAAGGATCCAAGGGATGCTGCAACCGTCGAATAGGTATCCGTACCAGAAGATGTTACCACATGGGTGGTGAAAGTAGAGTTATTACCTCCTCCATGCTCTGCATGAAGTACCAATGCAATATCTAATATTTTAGCTTCTAATTTTGTGTATTTCTTATTTGGTCTAAGCATATAAAGAATATTCTCTGCTGTAGACAAACCTTCCTTCGGTGGATGAATTACTAAACTTTTGCCAAAATAATAATGCCCATAAGCTTGATAACCATATACTGATAATAAGGGGAACACAGAAATTAGTTGAATACACTGGCGAAGAACATTCTCCAGAGATATATCATCTGCTTTGTCATCATAGGAATATAAGGTAAGAACACTACGGGCAAGGGTATTCATCATATCCTTACTTGGAGCTTTCATAATAATATCTCTTACAAAGCTGGGAGGTAATTCCCTATATTCTTCTAAGAGCTTTTTAAAACGCTCCAATTGATCCAGGGTTGGTAGTTCCCCAAACAATAACAAATAGGTCACTTCTTCAAATCCAAAGCGATCGTCATTGATATACCCTTGAATAAATTCTTCAACATCAATTCCACGATAAAATAGTTTTCCTTCACAAGGTACATAATCATTATCAACAATGGTATAGGAAAGGATTTCACAGATATCTGTTAAGCCGGTTAAAACGCCTTTACCACTTATATCCCTCAAACCACGCTTTACATCATATTTAGAATACAATTCTGGATTTATCATTGAATTTGATCTGCAAAGTTTGGCCAATTCCATCATTTCCGGTGTAATTTCAGAAT
Source organism: Clostridiales bacterium (assembly GCA_012839085.1). Taxonomy (GTDB): domain Bacteria; phylum Bacillota; class Clostridia; order Lachnospirales; family Lachnospiraceae; genus Mobilitalea. The sequence continues at coordinate 16,339 of DUNZ01000086.1, read as the reverse complement.
ACTTGCTCATGTATCAATCTCCCTTCTTATACAAAACTACAATTTCTAATCTTAATGAATCGTTACATTCGATATTATTGCCCTCCACTATTCAAGTGGGGGGCACCCGTTATGATATATGATTTATACATTCCCTCGTGTAATTATCATATATGTTTTTCCATTATAACATAAATTTAACTACCTGAAAACAAAAAACTAATAATTATACAAAATTTACAAAAAACGGCAGGGTGTTCTTACAGACAACCTGTCGTTTTTTGTATCAAGAAAATTCTATTTATGTATATCACTTATTGTATTTACTCAATACTTATTTTCCCTAAAAACAAATACGATTGGGTAGAAATTAACACATCACACACAAACAGAACCAAAACAACTTTTACTAACTTTCTAGCCATCTCCTCTGTTATATTCTTGTTAATAAATCGGTACAAGAGTGGATGTAGAAACTTTACTATAATGGTTCCACAAACTCCAAATAATACGGAAGCACCCAAACATATCCTCCCATCAATATTTAGGAATTTATCTGAATAATTCCACCAGCGCATTCCAAATAAATTCTCTAAGGTTAGAGATATCACATATTCCATCAAAGAAGCTACCAGGGCACAATGAAGAAATAGGGAAAATACATTTTTACATCTTTCTGATATAAAAATCATCATGAGGACACTCAATCCATAAATGGGACATAAAGGTCCATAAAGAAAGCCCCTATTAATAAATCTTCCTGCTTGCAAGGAACACAATATGGTTTCATACACCCATCCAATATAACTATAAATAATAAACCATCCAAAAAGCAATGATATGTCTAGGGCTTTTTGGCGTTCTCTTAGTATTATCATATGTATCAAACCCCTATCCATAATTATCCATTTCATCCATATATAGATAATAACTATCCATTTCCAGTTTGTCAATATTTAGAGTTATATTACTTTCCTTAGGAAAATCATCATGTATTATTGTGGATACCTGCGTACTCTTCCTTTCATAAAATGAAAACCAAACTCATGTACTAAAAAGAATGAAGCATGAGTTACACCATCATAGCGACAAACAACCGATTCTATTGTTTTATTGCCCGCTTTATCCCTTGCCTCATAGGTAATCCAATAACTTCCATCGGGATTCCCTTCAATGGTAACGATAATATCGTCTGGTTTCATCCTCGTAAAATCATCATGAACCCGAACTCCTTCTAAAGCCCAGTTTCTATCAGGAATCTCAAAGGGACGTAAGGTTCTTTCAGAAATTCCTGAAAATACTGGCCCCGTTCGATCCACATAAACCTGAATCACTTTCATAGCAGATTCATTTTCACCATAAGATACTTGATAAGTAATTTGATAAACATCCTTCTTTACTTCCTTAATATCCACTTGAACTTCATCGGGATTCATTTTAATAGCGTCTTGTACTTTATCCTTCTCATTGGAAAAAACTTCTATAGTATCAAGGGATTTATCAATGAGATATACATTTACACCAGAAAGGGCAAAGGTCCTATCGATTTTAGTTTCTTTCCCCACAACCTGATTGTTGGCCCCATCAAATACTGCTTTATAAGGATATTCTTTTACCGTTACTACCATAGACTGTGTCGCCATTCTTCCTAAGCTATCGGTAACCCTATATGTAATTTGATAATCCCCTGACTTATATGGGTTTACTCTTCCTTCAACAAGAATTTTCGATGTAATGTCACTTCCCACACTGGACTTTGCTTTTACATTTTTATACAAGTCAATTTCTTCACCCCAGGAAATCGTACGATCCTTTATTCCTATTAGCTCTGGTGTTTTAGCATAGTATGGGTTATTGACATCCGGATCCGTGGGATCCCATCGAACATTGGATGGAAGTTTAATTCCCTCCGGTTTACCAAGTGGCCCAGGACTATTTTTATCATCATAAATAATTACTGTAGTACCAATTGGGCAATTATCATAAATCCATTTGGCATCCTCAACTGTGATTCTAATGCATCCATGGGATGCCGCTTGACCCAATTTATTAAACTCCTTAGTCGCTAAGGTAGATGGGTCTGCATAATTATAATAATAAACCGAATGAAATAAAATACCTCTTACAATTCTGGTAGAATATTGTCCCCAAACATTTCCCATCAAGGCCTTCCAGCGATATTTTGCCATTGTCTGATAAGTTCCTAAAGGGGTCGGAGTTGATTTTGTACCCACGGAACATAACATGGCCTTAATCGGTCGGCTATATTCTCCTTTTTCATCTTTTTCATATACTGTTATGGTATTATGCACTCGATTTACTTTGATTACATAGGGATAATCATTTTTTGCAGCTACAACAACCATCTTGGAGTATAAAAACATGAATATTAAAAAACTAATAATAATAACAATTTTATATCTAGTAATATTGATACGTTTAAAACCAGTCATTCGACACCTCTAAAACTCTGAATTTTTCAAGAGCCTATATTCCTTTCCATTATTAATGCCACTACTCTCTATGAATGAATTCATTCTTTATCGATCTCAACAATGTATGTTTCAAAGGGTCCTTTTGTATTTTGACTTTCATAAACCACGGTACCTAGTTCTTTTATCATCTCATGATTAATATCTAGAAACTTTTCACACTCTAGTTTCCCTACATAGATATAAGCAATATCATATTTATCTAACAATTCTTTCACTAGTGCCTCATCTTCGCTTGTATAAATCAAACGGATATCTTCAGCCCGTTTGTCCAAAAGGATAGTATCCCCTTTCCACAACCACTCGTGGGTTCTCCATCCTAGCACAGTCGGTAGTCCTGTCATAACCGAAACCCTTTGATAATCGGTGTAACTATCCCCATTGGCTTCCAATACGACTGGCATCCCTGAAACATTTTCATTTAACCAGTCAATGGCCAATTTATCTTCCGGCATCCGTCTCTCCATAAATGTAGTTGCATCAATCCCCTTATATCCTTTAAGATCAAAGATATTACCATACCAGGATTTTACAGCATTTCCTATGTAGAATAGGGTAAGGATAAAGAGAATAAATCCTCTCATTGCAGTTTTCTTTTGACCTTTGGTTCTTCCGAAACATATTAACCTTGGAAACAGATAACCAAAACTGATTCCAAACATGATAAAGGCCTGATAGGTCAACTTAAACATGGTATTTGCTCTTTTATAATCGCCGGAATAGATATCTTCAATATAGAGGATCTCTGGGATTAATACAAGTCCAAAGGCACATAAACCAATGGTAATAACAAATAAATCCGATGGTTTCAGTGTTTCCATAAAACGAAAGATCCTTGATTTTGGCTCCTTTTTATGACCTGCTAACCCCTTTTGTTCATTCACATGATTGTCAATCAGGATGAAGAGGAATGCAAAAATCATATAAATGGGAAGCCCCCATAGGACGATTAATTGGTAAATCGGTGTATGGGCAACCGCAAGTCTGGGAGTTGTTGCAATCGGATCAAAACTTAGGGTAAAGGGTAGAGCCACAAGCTCTGAAATCAGTAAAACAATGATTCCTTGTAATCCAGTTAACCAAAGTGCTTTTCCCTTAAAATTATATACAATTAGATTGGAAAATAGAATAACTGCACCGGAAACAACAAAATATATTGGAAAATCCCAAAAGTTTGTTGTATGAAACAAACCAATAAAAAATCCTACCAGTAAAATGGCTGGTTGAACCAGTTCTTTCCATAGCGGTTGCTTCGCTATCTCTCTCTTCTTATTACGCATCATGAGCCAGGCCAATAAAATTCCTAAAATCGTTAAAACAAACAGAATATTTAATACATGGGCATGCAGATCCCCTAGTACAAAAGAGTAGGCGGGAAACTCATGAATCGTTTTATCCGTTGTCTCAGGCTGATATCCAATATAGCGGGTAGAATCAGGAAAGAAATATGGATCTGTACTAGCTTCTATCCCATAAAACTTTCGCACTGCTGGCTCTAGCCATTTAAATAAGGGAAAATGCATATTTCCTGCAATGCAAACAGCAGCTCCTCCTAATAAACCACTGATATGAGAAATGATTTTACTACACTTCTTTTCTTCCTTTTGAAATGACTGTATCAGGTTATAAACCATGGAATAAGGCAATACATAGGCAAAGGCCGCAATCATCATGAGCATTAGATTGTAGCCATGGGATACTGGTACAAAAGATAGCTTAGTCAAGTAGGTTGCTAAAAATTGACCTACATAGTAATAATTTAAATTAGTACCAGAAAACCAAAAATCCTGGGGTGGCATATATTCACTCCGAAACATGCTGGTCATAAAACCATAATCCATGAATTTCTCTGTGCCATAGGCCTCAGGTTTAAATCCTCTAATATAAGTAAAAAACAAAAATAAGGCAAAGAATAAAAGTTCTTCTGTTATTAATGAATTTAAAAATTTTGTATCCCATTGCTTCATGAATCGTTTCTCGGAACTTCCAAACTCATCCTTCTTTGTAAGCTTTCGATTAATCATAAGAATAAGAATATTCAAGATAAATCCTATTCCCATGGAAATCATGCAGGATACACTGGTGAACTTAAAGATATGTAGTGAAGAAAACAACCACATCAGATAACCGGTCACTGCAATTCCAATTGTCTTTGAAAACAAATACCCTCGATCATGAAAGCGTGAAAACAAGATCGTAGTTAGGGGCATAAATATAAGCCCAAGGATAAAAATCATTATCCACCATTGCAAAAATGCTTGGAAATCCCCCCTTAGCAATACCTTACCCATTATAAAAAGTATAATTGAAACAATGATTTGTAAAGTTTTTCGTAACACTTTCATTTCCCCGTTTCTTATTTTTTTAATGTTTTATTGATTTCCCTAAAATCCTTCACGGCCTGTTTTCCTATTTTGAATATCCTTTTCATATTGATAGAATTTACCCCACCCTGTCTCGGACGGAAGGTTACGGGAAGATACTTTACATTAAGTTTTTTCTTGGCGTAGATAACAGAGATGAGCACATTGGACAAATTAAAATTCTTAGGAATCAAGTGGATATATTGACTCAGTGTTGCAGCCTTCATCAGGCGAAAAGGAGTATTGGCGTCAGCTATCCTTACGCCAAAAGAAAGAAATAGTACCGTTTTTAGTATCTTGGTTACCATAATTCTAGAAAATCCATCCTGGCGCCCCTTCCTATGGCCAATTACCATATCATAGTTTTCCCTTCTTTTCCAGAAATCCCAAAACTCCTCTGGTAAAGTTTGTCCATCGGAATCTGTCTGAAAAATATAATCAGCCCCTTCTTTTATGGCATAATGATAACCATAGAGCAAGGTTGCCCCATGCCCTGCATTGGGTTTGGTTATGGGCTGAAAGTCCACCAAACGGTCTGCATATCCTTGCATAATCGAATAGGTGGAATCCTTGCTCCCATCATCAATGATTACCAACTTACTTCCATTCCCGATTTTCTCTACGATAGGGTACCAGTCCTTAATCACGGCATCAATATTTTCTTCCTCATTATAAGCAGGAATTATTATAAATAATTTATCCATATCCCTCTCCTTACCCCTTATCTTCCGAACTTATGATATAAAACTTATTTTATAAACTCCTCGAAAGCATCCAAGGCTCTACGTACTACTGCATCCATATTGTAATAACGATACTCTGCCAAACGTCCAATAAAGATCACCTTGGTTTCCTTCTTCATTTCTTCTTGATACAAACCGTACTTTGCCTTCCATTCCTTGGTTGGAAATGGATAGTATGGTTCCCCTTCTGCACCTGGAAACTCCTTGCAGATGGTTGTTTTCTCGTGTTTTTGCCAGGTAAGCTTTTTAAATTCTGTAATTCTAGTATAATCATAGTCATTGGGATAATTTACAACCGGTGCCTCTTGGTATTCCTCCTGATCAAAGGTTTCAAACTCAAAATGGATGCTTCGATAGGCAAGCTTACCATGTTTTTGATTGTAATACTCATCCACAGGCCCTGTGTAAATCAATTTATCATAGGTAATTTCATTCATAACTTCTTTAAAATCAGTATTCAATAGAATTTTAATGTTTTTGTTTGCCGCCATGTTTTCACACATTTTTGTATAACCATGGGTCGGCATTCCTTGGTATTTATCATTAAAATATCTAGTATCTCTGTTATAACGAATCGGAATTCTAGAGATCACAGAAGTATCTAATTCTGCTGGATCGATTCCCCATTGCTTCTTGGTATAATTCTCAAAAAACTTCCCATAGATATCTTGTCCAACCTTACTTAGAGCCACATCTTTACTGGTTTTAATATCCTTAATTTCAACCGATTGTTTTTTTAAGAATTCCTCTACTTGAGTACAATCTAAATTTAAATTATATAATTTATTAATTGTTTCTACGGTAATGGGCATGGGAATTAAATTTCCATCCACATAAGTTAATACCCTATGCCAAAAATCATTCCATTTTGTAAATTTGGATAAATAGTAATAAACCTCCTGATCGTTGGTATGGAAAATATGGGGTCCATAATTATGGATCAGAATCCCATCCTCATTATAGGAATCGTAAACATTTCCACCGATATGATTCCTTTTTTCAATAACCAGTACTTTTTCATCTAAGACATTGGCAATCCTTTCCGCCATGGTTAGCCCTGCAAGTCCCGCTCCAACTACTACATATTTATAATACATACGCTCAACCTCTTTCTTATTTTACTTCTTAATTTGTTTTCCTATATTGCTTTCTTAATTTGGATTTTCTTAATTTGCTCTCTTAAAATTGCTTTCTTGTTTTGCTTCTTAATCTGCTCTCTTAATTTGCTTTCTTACTTTTGCTTCTTAAACTGCTTTCTTATTTACATCTTAATCTGCCTTCATAATTTGTTTTCTTGTTTTGCATCTCAATCTGCCTTCATAATTTGCTTTCTTATTTTGCATCTCAATCTGCTTTCATAATTTGTTTCCTATTTTGCTTTCTATTTTGCTTTCTATTTTGCATTCTTATTTTTTTTATAATTTGGTTCCTAAATTTTCTTTTTTTATCTGCTTTCTTTATTTTACTTCTTAATCTGAATTCTTAATTTTTTTATGTTTTCCCTTGTATGTTTAATAAATCGCTTTCTTCGTATCGTATATGGTTAATTTCCATTCCCCATCCCCTTCTTCATATCGGCTTTCATAGGTGGCTTTGATATTTTCCTCATTCAAGTCATAAGATGAGCTGATTCGATTATCTCTATCCACAATTATGAAGCGGATATTATTGGCCTTTGCCAACTGATCTAATTCCTCCGGAGTGGAAGCTTCATACATTTGTTTCACCATGATATCTCTTCCGAAAGTATCATAACCTGCTGACCATGCATAATATTGGTGACCTTGGTATAACATAGCGCCCCCTAGAACTACTTGGTTTACAGTATAACTGGAAGTTAGAAAGATATCCTTAGAATCTGCATTTTCAATAATCCAATCCGTAAGGGGATCCTTCATATCCAATACAATAGGATGAATGGCCGTATTCTTCCTTATCACCACATAAAAATCGTATATACCTGTAGCCGTTAAAATGATTACTAGAAGGACACCGACTCCCTTAATCAGTTTATCCTTGTAAGCCAGCAAAATCGTTACTAGATCTGCTGCAAAAATTCCCAGTAATACGCAACTTATCATAATATATTTATGGTTAACGGTAACATCAACCGTTAAGGATACATGAAAAGCAAAGAGAAGGGGGGCTAAAAAGGCAATCATTAGATATCGGTTGGCACTCTTTTGGTAACATAGTGCCACCAGTAGTACCAAGGGAAGGATGCCTAGTAGTCTCTCCAAATAGGATAGTACACCAAAAAAAGTTTTATTCTCCGCTATAAAACCATATAGGAATTCTGTTGATACCACAGATCCATCGATAAAGAAATTTGTTTGAAGCAAAGTCAAAACCAGAGCAAGCACTGCTACGATCAAAAATTCCAGCCTTCTTTTCGCTACCATTGCCATGATAAAAAGAATTAATAACCCTGCAATAACCGCAGCACCATGAAAAAAGGATAAACTCCCCAGTATCAAACCACAGGCAAGAGCTCCCTTAAAATCACGGACTAACCAAGCATCCCTAGTAAAAAACAAGGTCCAAAATTTGTTTCTTCTTTTTTTCTTTGGTATGTAGCCAGTTTTTATGGTTTTATTAAAGTTATAGGAATCTTTCGTCTCCTCCCAGTCTTCCCCTTCCAAAAATTCCGATAAACGAATTACCTTTTTTGGCTTTTGACCGGGTTCTATCCATTGCTTTCCAGTAAGTCTCTGGGAATCTTCTACCAATTTCTTTTTAGCCTGATGCTGAAAATCTTCCTCATTCTGCTTTCTCGTCATTCGTTTAAAATGCTCCAAAGACTGCTTCCATGTTTGCTGTTTTGCTTGTTTTCTCCCTTGCAGCAAGGTTTCAAACATCTCATAAAGATGAGGAATAAATAGGTATATTACCAAGAATATGGCCCCCATACCAAAAGCTAGATGTCTTTGATTGCAATATACATTCAGATTCCATAATCCCCAATTCTCATTGGGTGTATAGCCAATAAACTCTGTATTTTCCCCAAGCTGCTTTAGGATACTGCTTCCTTTGGGTAAGTCAGCTATATATAAAAAAAGTGATTTCGAAGAACGGAAGGCAAAAAACAAACAGGATAATATTCCTGCCATAGTTTTTCCGGTCAATTTAAGTGCCAAAAGATAAAGCAAAAGGAAGGCACTGATAAAACTAAGGATACTAGGGATATTAAAAGCATAGTCCAGGCGCAAACCTAGAAACTCCAAATTCCCTACTAAAAACTGGAACATAAAATGATATTTGATATCTTCTCCAGCAAAATGGGAATACTGTGTCGGAAAATTATTTCCCTTGGAAAAGGATCGTATCATACCAAGATGTGGTGAAAAGTCACTAAACACAGAAACACCAATATGCAGCTGATCATCCTTGATATAAAAAGTAACCCACATCAAAATCAGGGCAAGTATTATTATAAAGCCCAGTAAGCAAAATTCTATCTTCCTTCTTCTTCTATCTTCACATAACCAAGAGTCAACAAAGTTATGATTTCCTTCTAACTTTGACTCGTCTTTGATGGAACTTCTCTTTATGAAGTCCCCTTTTATGAAATCCCCCTTGACTATAGTTTGCTTAATTAAATCCCTCTTCATTAAGTTTTTCTTTATTAAGACCCTCTTGATAAAAAGATATACCGAGCAAAGTAGCCCAATGGACATGGTAAATACATTGGCAAGAAATAAGGGGTTGGAAACTCCGATCCAATTGAAAAAGTAAGCCAAAATATATACCAGCCATGTTACCCCCAAGGTTCCAGTAATAAACCAAGCCGGTAACAATAACAAGTATGGACTAAAGCTTATTTCCCTATTATCAGGTAAGAATACCTTGCCTTCTTTTAATTTCGGAAAGGCATAGCTACAAAAGAAAAAACCTGTTGTAAAACAAAGGAACAGAAATAAGAGGGCTGGTATCGAGTGTAGTAATTGATAGAAATGGTCTAACACTTCGTTCCACCACCTTTGATGCATTTCGATATAAGATATCTTGGTCTTCCTTTTACTTCTTTGTATATTCTGGTGAGATAAATCCCTATAATCCCAAGACTAACCATAATCGAACTACCTATAATAAGTTGTAATAGGATTACGGTAGTAAAACCACTGGTTGCCCTTCCGGAAAATTTCATAAAAAGAGTTTGAGCCCCCAAGATAATGGCTCCAAAAAACATAATAAGTCCTAATACCGTTATGCAATGAAGGGGTACCGACGTATATGAGGTGATGGCATTCACAGCCAAACGAATCAATCGGGTGAAAGACCATTTTGTCCTTCCATTCACCCTCTCAGCCACATCAAAACGAATCTGCTTGCGTTCAAAACCAACCCAGGCAGACATTCCCCGAAAGAAGGTGGCACGTTCCGGCATTTCCTTCCAGGCCTCCACTACTCTCCGATCCAAAAGCTTAAAATCGGATGCATTGCCCAAGTCAACATCCGCTGTTTTAAAAATAATATAGTAAAATAATCTGGCACAGGCTCGATAAAATCGATTCTCCTTGCCCCGAGAACTCTTTAATCCTTCTATTACATCATAGCCCTCATCCCGCCATGCTTTCACCATCTCTGGTATTAGACTGGGGGGATGCTGTAAATCTGCATCCATGGTTAAAACCATATCGCCATTGGCATAATCAATGCCAGCACATAGGGCTGATTCCTTGCCAAAATTCCTACTTAACCTAAGTGCCGTAATATTGGAATCCTCTTGAACCAAAAGCTTGATTTCTTCCCAAGAATTATCCCTGGACCCATCGTCCACGAGGATAAATTCATATGGAATTTGATTCTCCAATAAAACCCCTTTAATTACCCCGATGGAAGATCTTATATGACTTCCCTCTTGGTAGACCGGGATTACTATGGATAATAGGGAATTTTCGCTTCGTTTTTGATTGGATAAGTCATCTATCATTTCCATACAATACCTTCTTAACCTTGTAACCTATTCTCTTTATTATACATGATAATAGGTAGCTTTTCCATTATTTTGTGAAAATACTTATCTGTACCAATAAAATCATTTAAAGAAGAGCAGGTTTTCTTCCTCCTGCTCTCCATGTATAATCTTATTCGAATATATTAGATTTACTAAACTCTCCTTCCATAAAAATATAATCACCTGTTCCATCCCAGTTTGCTTCTTTCGCATAAAAACGAATACCACAATCTACATCTAGAGTGTTTTTATTTGTTTTCTCTCTTTCCTCATTTGTTTCTTCATTACTCGATTCTTCTTTTTCTTTCTTATCAATTCTCACGTTATTTAATGTCGTAAAATATTCACCATTTTCAAACTTTTCTATGATTTTCTTTAACTCATTATAATTTGTCTCAAATTTTAGTCCTAAATCTCCACTCACATAGATTTCTCTATCCGTAACTCCACTAAAACTTAATGACTTCAATTCACCTTGGTTGCCCATAATTCTGCTAATATAGGATATTATCTCCGGTTCATCAAGTGAAGAGATAAGATATTCCTTACTTTCTGACTGAGCTAACTGAAGATTATTCAGCTCTTCCTGCAAATCATTAACTAATTCTTTTTTTCGTTGACCATCCTCTACTTGTAAAAGAACCTCTTGTAATTGTGTTTCCATATTTTCTATTTCTTTTTTTAAGGGAAAATAGTAATAATATAGAAATATTACAATAATCAAAATTATGGCAGACCCAATAATTAATACTCGTTCTCTTTTTGATAAATTCATACTAGTCCACCCCTTCCTCTACTTGATCTTCAATCTCAATATCCTTTGTTTCATTATTAACAAACTCAACCGATAAGTGAAAATCAAAGGTATCCTTACTGTCTTCACTACTTTCTTTTACTTCTTTGGAATCAATAGAGGAAAACTTAACACTTTGTATATATTCTAATTGTCTCAACTTAACCATAAACCTAGCAACATCAATAATATTGGATGTACTGGCATTTAGTGTTAAAACACCATCATTATAAGACAAATCATTCATGGTAACCGCTTTGGGTATAGAAGCCTGTAAGTCCTTTAGTATCTCTGAAAACTTTTTATTATTATCACTTAATTCTTCAACTATACTATTGTTATTTTTTAATTCTAAAATTTGCTCCATTAATTTCTCGTACTCTTCGTCAACATTAGCATACAACTGCAACTCCTGGTTTTTCAATGCTATATCGGTTTCTATTTTATTTTTCCTTTGATTCGGTAAATAAACTCCAAAAAAACCAATACATGATAAGCCTATCAGACAAATTAGGATTATGATAGATAAAACCTTCTTAGAAACTATGGGTTGCTTTTTAGGAATCAGATTAATATCATCTCTCATGTCTCCACTCCTCTCTCATGGTTACTCCTATCGCCTGAGACAAGGCCGAAACATGTCTACTAATCGCACCGACTTCTTGGTATTCCTCCAGAACATCCGCTATCAATTGTACTTCTATTGATAACTGACGACTAATGTATTGAGCCAACCCTTCCAGCATGGAACCTCCACCCATTAGAAAAATGCGCTCTACCTGCTCATGACTATTACGATTAAAAAACTCTAAGGTTCTCTCGATGTCCCTAATTAGATAATCAAAATAATCGGTAACCTGCTGTTTTAAAGCAGCATCTTTTTCCTCCGTAAAGAAATTTATATTAACTTTATATTCTTCCGCTGCTAGATTATCCGTATTTAACTTCATTGCAATCAAAGAAGTAAGGTATTCTCCTCCATTATTTATCGTTTTATGTATGTAATAATTATTATCTTTTAATATAATAATCTGTGTTGTCTTTGCTCCAAAATCAATGAAACAAGTGTTGTTCTTTTTATCCAGTTTACCTTTCATCATCAAATATTTACTTAACTTTCCTAGTATGCTAGGTAATACATCGATATATAAAAGTTTTAACCCAGCTCTTTTCATAGTAATGATATAATCATTAACCAAGCTTTTAGGTATGGCTGCAACCAGTATACGATATAAGCCACCTTTTTCTTTCTCTGGTTTTAAATACTCCAGAATTTTATAATCGATCCAATATTCATCGTGACCCAATGGCAATAAACTGATTATTTCCTGCTTGATATTCTCCATAATTTGATCTTCATTCATTTCTGGAAGTCTTAACTCCCTAACAATTAATTCGCTAGAAGACAAAAATATGGCACAGTGTTTCGTCCTTATTTTATAGGTCTTTCGAAGCTTCTTTATGATGTCTACAAGAGGACTGATCGCCTCAATCCTCCCTTGATTAATTATTCCACTGGGCATAGTTTCACAAGCCCATTTATCGAAAATAAAATTCTTTTTCATATAAGCTAATTTAATAGATGTAGAGCCAATATCTAAACCTATGATTGGTTTTTGTTTTTGTAATAAGGTTAACTCACCATTTCGAAATATTTCTAGAGAATCTTTATATTTTTTCCCCATTGATTTCCTCCATTACTTTTCTCTTATAGTACTTTCTGACTGTATCAAATCATCTAATGTAGGTTCATTAAAGAATGGGTCATGTGTGATACCTTCAGCAGGATTATACTCGACATATGCTCCACCGGACATTTTGAATGTGTTTGCTACGATTGGTCCATAAACTGTACCGCTTCCTGACATTTCAACGGTTGCATTAGGCGCAAATACCATCTGGGTTATAGTCGATGTACCACCACTAAATTTAACACTAGCACCACCTGTTACAATATTCCCTTGAAATCCTGATCCTGCTGTAATATCGATATTTCCATCTTCCGCATACAAAGAGCCATAAATTTTTTGTGCTCCTGATAATACTATACTTTTATATGTAGATGGATCTTCCGTACCCTTTATATAAAAAGCAAGTCTCTCCACTGCTTCTTTAATATCCTCTTCTTGGTTACTCGCTGGTGGATTAATTACAGAACCTGCACCTAATGAAATATTATTTCTCAGGTAAACCTTCAAAGTACCATTACCTTGTAACTCAATTTTCCCCTGAGGGATAGTAATGTCGTTAATTAATAGTTTATGATTCATATCATTTAGCTGAATTATTACCTTTGCATCACTCTCTATATTTATATTCGGAATATATGTTAAGGCATTTGTTAAGTTAATAATCCGAGCATTATCTGTATTACTAATAGATACGGCTGGTTGCACATCACAATCTGTCTCATTGGGAAAGCTAGGAAAGGGTGGTAGCTCATAACTTTTCGGAGCGGGAAGTTCAATCTTACTTTTCACTCTATTATTATGAGGTTTTGACCACTCAGTATTTTCCGAAGTTAAACTTCCTCCACTGGTTAAATAATAATCCTCTATTTTAGGCCAGCCAGAAATATTTATGTCCCCATTTGTTCCAATAGGGCCAACAATCTCACCATTGCTAATTTCTATATTCCCTAGTGCATATACTGAGATTAAATCCCCTAAACTAGCATCTGGTTTCCATTCTAAGGAAAATGTTTTCATCACTGTTCTTGTTATCTCATCTACCGTTCCACAGGATACCAAGGCATAAGTTCGAGGATTTGTTTCACTGGGATTCATCCGTTGTAGTGATACCTCTGCTTTAGGAATTGATGCATATTGTGCATCAAATACAGATGCATCCAATATTCTAGGTCCATAACAATAACTAATTTCCAAAGCAGTAAAAAATTCTGTTTCAGATGATGTTGCATTGTAAATGTCCATGATATCTTTTTTTAATTCTTCTGCCACATATACTACTCCTGTTTCAGCTATATAATAGGAAGACTGAAATTCGCGTTCAACAAAGCTACTTTTCAAATTACTGGTTGTTGCACTTAATATGGCTGTACTTAATACACCTAGGACTAATAATGCTATCAGGGTAATTACCATCGCATATCCTTTATTGTCTTTTAAGAATGAATCACCCATAACCCCACCTACTTTCTAATTGATATCTCTGATACTAACTGATAGGTAAAACCTTCTGTATTTTCCAAACTTTCAATTTTCATGGTAATCTGCTCTGTATTCATTGAAATATCAAAAGTCTTAATCCCTTTGACAAGTTCGCTGGTATCGTTATAACTATATCCCCCCATGGCATCCTTAATATAAAGATCGACTTTTATTATTTGATCCTCTAATCGATATACTTTTTTTGTCCCATCTGTATACTCCAATTCTAACTTCCCAGAATTAATTGTTATGTTGGAGGCTCTACGGATTTCCCTACCTATATCATTAGAAGACCGCCTTACCTTAAATTGATTATCTGCAGTCGACGCCTCCCTAGCAAATCCCTTCACCCCACTAATATAGAATGCTGCAATTACTGCGATAATAGTTGTAATAATACCAACAACAATAACTAATTCAATTAAGGTAGTACCCTTGTTATTTTTCATAAGATTCCTCATTCCTAATCCAAATTAATGATACCTTCCATTATTGCTGCCAACTCACTGTAAGCAGAATCATGATAAGCTCTGACCACCACTTTATATAAATCGGATGAGAGTGAAGCATAAGTATCCGTTGAAATTGTAATCATAATATAGAATCCATCTGTTTCTTTTTTAAAAGTATAATCTGACCCAGATACTGTAACACTAAAACTACCATCACTATTGACCTGATCTTTTAATGTAGAGATATCCGTTACAGAAGAAGATTCACTTATAGCATATAATTTTTCCATCCAGGTCTGAACCACATAAGTCCCATCCACTAACTCATGGGTATCAATATTGGTACGGTTTGAATATTGAAATACGGATAAAAATATACCTATAACAAATGCGAGGATGACAATCGATATTAGAAGTTCCACAAGGGTTGTTCCTGTATTATTATAAGATATTTTTTTTGATGCTTCATCACTCAAATGATACAGCCCCCTTTATATCTTTCACTTGTTTTAATTATATATTTGTCAATAAAACCTGAAAATTGATTCTATTAAACTTTTAAAATTTCTACAAATCTATAAATATGTAATGTAAAGCCCTAGTCTATTCCTCAATATTTTTAAGGACAACCATGCTTCTACAGGTTATTAAAATATTTTATTTATATAAACCAACCAAATAATGGATGATTGTCTTCCATTTCATTAAATAATAAACTTGTCCCACTCTTTCCATTATCATCATTTCGACAAGGACTTCGATTAAGGAATTAAATTAATCCTTCTTAAATAAACACTTCACACTAAACTTCTAGAAAACATATTCTAAATCAGATATAGAAAGGGGGAGCACTTTTGCGTTCCCCCCTTACTAATCTGGGATAGACTCAAATTAACCAATGCAACCATTGTTTCATTAAGTTGTTTTTCTTATATTCCTAAGATAATCAATACACAAGGGACGTATTCCCTTCTGAATCAACATAAATCTTCACAATACTGGTATCCGGAAAACTATCATCGTCCGGAAGTTCCAAATAAGTCGAATCCAACATAGCTTTTGTTAACTCCACTTCTGTTGCTGGCAAGGGATTTGGAATCGTAGCTCTACCCTCTAACTTTGCCAAGGTATTGTATGTAACCACTTCACTAGCCAACATTCGGGCATCGGCTATTTTCTTTTGCACCTTTGCCTCTGTTACAGAATCAATGATTCTTGGAACGAGTAATGCGGAAAGAATAGCTAAAATGGCTACTACAATAACTATTTCTACTAAGGAAAATCCCTTATTATTTGATTTAACTAATTTGCTCACAAAACAAACCTCCACTTGGAGTCAAAATATTTTATAAATGTAAACTAATTAAATTGTTGATTATGGAGTTGGAGT